>NZ_JAHLEM010000269.1 GCF_018883605.1 Streptomyces niphimycinicus
CCATGACCGCCGTCTTCCAGCACGGCTGGGGCGCGGAGCTGCTGGGGATGGAGCCGGCCGGGGCGATCGAATCGTGGATGCCGCTGTTCGTCCTCGTCATCCTCTTCGGGCTGTCGATGGACTACCACGTCTTCGTGGTCTCGCGGATCCGGGAGGCCCATGAACGGGGCCTCGCCACCCGGGACGCGATCCGTGAGGGCATCCGGACGACGGCGGGCTCGGTCACCGGGGCGGCCACCATCATGGTCGCCGTGTTCGCGGTCTTCGCGCTGCTGCGGATGCAGGACATGCAGCAGATGGGCGTCGGGCTCGCGGTCGCGGTGCTGGTGGACGCCACGCTGGTGCGGATGGTGCTGCTGCCCTCGGTGATGGCGCTGCTGGGGGAGCGCAACTGGTATCTGCCGCGCGCCCTGCGGTGGCTGCCGAGCATCGACCACGGCGAGGAGCCGGTGGAGCGGCCGCGGCCGCCGCTGGTGGGGGCGGGCCGCTGAGCGGGGGTCCGCATCCGGGTACGGGTCCGGTACGGGTCCGGGTACGCGTCCGGGTACGCGTCCGCCGTGCCGGACAGGCTTCTGGTCTGTCCGGCACGGCGGGCGTCATGGGTTCACGGATACGGTCAGACGGTGGGCACGTACTTGTACCCCACCCGCCGCACCGTCACGATCGTCCCCCGGTGCTCGGGGCCCATCTTGCGGCGCAGCCGGGCCACATGGACATCGACGGTCCGGCCGTCGCCGACATGGCCGTACCCCCACACCGTGGTCACGAGCTGATCGCGGGAGTGCACCCGGTGCGGATGGGCGACGAGATGGCTCAGCAGCTCGAACTCGAGATAGGTCAGCTCCAGCGGCCGCCCCGCGACCTCGGCGGTCCGGTGGTCGGGGTCGATCCGGATGAGCTCGTCGCCCGTCTCGCCCGTCTCGCTCGTTTCGCCCGTCACCGCCGGTGTGCCCTCCGGGGGCGGCCCCGCCGCCTGGGACCGCTGCCGGTCGGCCGGGACCAGCACCAGATAGCCGACCATCGGCGGATGGCCGGGGAGCGTGGGCAGGGTGTGCGGGGGAGCGGGCAGCCAGGTGGCGCCGGGGTGCAGCAGATCGGCGACCGGCGGCACCTCGTCCGGTGCGACGGCTCGCAGCCGCTGGCGGTTCGCCGGAGCGGACGTTGCCGAAGCGGCGGCGGGAGCGGAGGCGGACGACAGGCTACGGAGGTTCGTCATGAGGTCAGCTCTTTCGCGCGAGAAGGCGTCAATGGACGTCGTGCGCGCGGGCTGGGCGGCCGGGCGGAGAGGTCAGCGGCCGAGCGAGCGGGCCCGCGCATCGGATGCGCGGCAACACTCGCGGTCGAAGTGGTGCGCCTGCCGGGACGGCCAGAACGGCTCGAGGTCGTAACGACCCGTCGCGGTGTCATGGAGGCTGGCCATGGGCCTATTGAAGCAGATACCGGGGTCGGGGCTGAAGGGGAACCGAGCCGGATACGGGGCTGGGGCCGAAGCGGTCGGCGGGCCCGGGGCGCTCGGCCGTGGAGTGGGAAGAGGTGCGACGATGCCCGCGTAAGAGGCCCCACGCGGCAGCGCCACCGGCCGCCGCGTACCCCTGGAGGAGCGCAAGCCCATGCCGCACATCATCGTCGAATACTCCGACACCCTGACCGACGCGTTCGACCGCCCCGGCTTCGGCGCCGCCCTGCATCCGGTGGTCGCCAAGACCGTCGACACGGCGGTGGCGGGCTGCAAGACCCGCTTCCGGCGGATAGAGGAGGCCCATCTCGCGGACGGCGCCGCGGACCTCGCCATGATCCATATCGAGGTGTCCATCCTGTCCGGGCGCGACGCCGGGACCAAGCGGGAGCTGTCCGCCGCCGTGCTGGAGGTGGCCCGTGCCCATGTGGCGCCCGTGCCGGGGCTGACCGTGCAGACCACCGTCGATGTCCGCGATCTCGACCGTGACTGCTACGAGAAGCACGAGGCGGTCCATCCGGCCTGACGCTCCCCCTGCCTCCCGCCGCGCCCCCCGTGCCCCCGTGCCCCCGTGCCCCCGTGTCTCCCGTGCGACGCGTGTCGTACGGCGGCCGATCGCGAACTATACGTCATTCGATGTGAATCAGACATCTACCTATATAGCAACACGAGGCGCACAATGGGGGTGCGGTGTTTTTACCGCACTGCGCGGTCGGACTTGCATGGATCGAAGGAGGCGAGTCGCATGGCCGACGTCTCACGTGCGAAAGGTGATATTACGGGCCACCCCGACGTGTCCGAGATGCGGGAGCGCTACGCGCGCATGATGGACGCTCGGGATGTTGTCTTCCTCGACGGGCCGGTGCTTCTCGCCGGTTTGTACTTCGCCATATCTCCCTGGGTGGTGCACTTCTCGGGCACCAGCCCCAACCTCATGGTCAACAACCTCGTCCTCGGTATCGCGATCGCCCTGCTGGGGATCGGCCTCACCACGGCGCCGAGGAGGATGTACAGCCTGTGCTGGGCCATGTCCGCGATCGGTGTATGGATGATCATCTCCCCCTGGGTGGTTGCCCGGGGTCCCGATATCGGGATGATCGTGAACAATGTCGTCGTGGGTGCCGTCACCTGCCTGTTCGGCCTGATCGCAGCCGGCATGGTGATGCGGAAGGGCAGGGAGACCTGACCGGACGCTGAATCACTGAACGGTCTGCGTATCGGCGAAGGCCGTCCACCGCACGCCTCTCGGGGGTCGTGCGGTGGACGGCTTTCGCGCGTACCGGTGCTTTTCGCGCGTTGCCGGTGTCTGTGCGCGGGCCGTCTCAGCCGATCGGCTCGGGCAGCGGGACCACGTCGTAGGAGCAGTCGATGGTCCGGCCGGTGGCCGGGTCGCCCAGCTCCACCCGCCAGTGCCCGGCGAACTGGTCCACGTCCTCGGCCATCGGGATGGTGCCGGAGATCAGCACGGTGCCGGGCACCAGGTCGCCGCGTTCGCGCAGCACCTCGACCCAGTAGGACGGCGGCAGCAGCTCGGCCAGGGTGCCGCTCTGCACCTCGGTCTCCTCACCGTCGTGAGTGACCCAGGCACGGAGCGTCAGATCGTCCAGGCGGGACTCCACATCGGAGAGCCGCCAGGCGCGGGTGGCCAGCACATCGGGGGCCGCGTTCTTGCTCCAGGCCACGCCGTGCACCTCCAGGGCCCGGTCGGTGTGGTCGCAGGCCGCCGTCAGCAGCAGCTCCCCGTTTGCGGCCACGACCAGCGCCCACTCGGCCTCGCCCGAGGTGCGGGCGTGCTGGACGCTGACCTGGCCGGTCTGCTGGGCGAGGTAGGGGGAGACGGGGTAGAGGGCGGGCGTCACGGAGGGGGCGGGCACGCCCAGCTCGGCGAGCTCGGCGACATGGGCGGCCACATCGTCCTGGCTGCGTCCCGCGTAGCCCGCGTTGAGCACCTGGACGACCTCCACGTGGTGGAGGGAGCCATCGGGGAGTTCGAAGGTGAGCGGGGATCGGGCGGGCTGTGCGGGCTGCGGCTGCGTTGACATGGGTGTTGAGCTCTCCAAGGCGCGGTGGGGCGATCGTGCTCTTCGGCGATCTGCTGTTTCTGCGATTTCGAAGCGGTTAACTTCCCCCGGAGGGGTTGCGCATACGCTTGGTATACAACAAGTATGCCGGAAGGTCGACCCACGCACACCCCCGACCATCTCATCGCACCACCGCGCAAACGCCACGTACCATCACGTAAGCCTCACGCACCATTCGAGGACGGAACATGCAGCCCACCGCATCGAGCGCACCGCCCCGGGCCGACCGGTCCGGGGTCCGCCGCGCCTTCGTCGCCAGCCTCACCGGCACCGCCCTGGAGTGGTACGACTTCGCCGTCTACTCCGCCGCCGCGGCCCTGGTCTTCGGCGACCTCTTCTTCCCCTCCAAGGACCCCTTCACCGGCACCCTGCTGGCGTTCTCCACCTACGCCGTCGGCTATGTGTCCCGGCCGCTCGGCGGCTTTGTCTTCGGCCGGCTCGGCGATGTCATCGGCCGCAAAAAGGTGCTCATCGCGACGCTCGTACTCATCGGCAGCGCCACGCTGCTGATCGGGCTGCTGCCCACCTATGCCACGGTGGGCGTCGCGGCCCCCGCCGCGCTGGTCCTGCTGCGCTTCGCCCAGGGCGTCGGCGTCGGCGGCGAGTGGGGCGGTGCGGTACTGCTGTCCAGCGAGTTCGGCGATCCGCGGCGACGCGGCTTCTACGCCTCCGCCGCGCAGGTCGGCCCTCCGGCGGGCAATCTGCTGGCCAACGGCGTCCTGGCCGCGCTGGGCGCGCTGCTGACGGAGGACCAGTTCCTGAGCTGGGGCTGGCGGGTGGCGTTCCTGCTCTCCGGCGCCCTGGTGGGATTCGGCCTGTGGGTCCGCGCCAAGCTGGAGGAAACCCCGGTCTTCAAGGCGATGGAGGCCGCGCAGGACCGCCCGGAGGCACCGGTGCGCGAGGTGTTCACCACCCAGCCGAGGGCGCTGACCGCCGCGATCCTCTGCCGGGTCGCCCCGGATGTGCTGTACGCGATGTTCACCGTCTTCGTGCTCACCTACGCCACCGAGGAACTCGACATGTCACGCGGCTCGGCACTCACCGCCGTGCTGATCGGCTCCTCGCTACAGATCGTGCTCATCCCGCTGGCCGGGGCGCTCTCGGACCGCGTCAACCGGCGGTGGCTGTACGCGGGCTCCGCCGTCGCCGCCGGTGTCTGGCCGTTTCTGTTCTTCCCGATGGTCGCGGACGGCAGTTGGGTGCTGCTCACCCTCGGGGTCGTCGGCGCGCTGGTGATCCACTCGCTGATGTACGGGCCGCAGGCGGCCTTCGTCGCCGAGCAGTTCTCCCCGCGGCTGCGCTACACCGGCTCCTCGCTCGCCTACACCCTCGCCGGGATCATCGGCGGCGCGGTCGCGCCACTGCTCTTCACCGCGCTGCTGGGGACCTATCACGCCTGGGTGCCGCTGGCCATCTACATCGCGATCACCGCCGCGGTCACGGTGGCGGGTCTCTGGTTGGGCCGGGACCCCTCCGTCGCCGAAGAGGAGGAGCCGGAGCCGCTTCCCGTCGGCCACACCGCCACCTCCTCCTCCGCCACCACCGTGTCCTGACTGTTCCGTCCCCCCTCTCCGCCCTGGCCCCGCGCCCGGCTCCCGACTCCCGGCTCCCGGCTCCGCGGAGCTGTAAAGCGAGCCGTGCCGGGGAAGGGGCGGGATGGGATCACTTACGCGGGACGGGACCGCGTACCCCGGTACCCCGGTACCCCGATACCCCGCCTACACTCCGACCCTCCCGACCAGGAAATGAGGCAGCACCCGCCATGCCCCTCCGCATCGCACTGAGCCAGCTCACCACGGGCCCGGACCCGGCCTCGAACCTCGCCCTGCTGCGCCAGGAGACACAGCGTGCGGCGGAGGCCGGGGCGCGGCTGGTCGTCTTCCCGGAGGCGGCCATGGCCTGCTTCGGCACCCGGCTCGGCCCGATCGCCGAACCGCTGGACGGGCCCTGGGCCACCGAGGTCCGGCAGCTCGCGAAGGACGCCGGGCTGGTGATCGTGGCCGGGATGTTCACCCCGGCGCCCGACGGCCGGGTGACCAACACCCTGCTGGCCACCGGCCCGGGGGTGGAGACCTCCTACGACAAGATCCATCTCTATGACGCCTTCGGCTTCGCCGAGTCCAAGACCGTGGCACCGGGCTCCGAGGTGGTGACCTTCGACCTCGACGGCGTCCGGATCGGCCTGGCCACCTGCTACGACGTACGGTTCCCCGAGCTCTTCCGGGCCCACGCCGACGCGGGCGCGGTGCTCTCCGTGCTGCCCGCCTCCTGGGGCGCGGGTCCCGGCAAGCGCGAGCAGTGGGAGCTGCTGACCCGCGCGCGGGCGCTCGACGCCACCATCTGGCTGGCGGCCGTGGGCCAGGCCGACCCGGCGGCGTCCGGTGTGACCGCCGAGCCCTCCGCCCCCACCGGGATCGGCCACAGCGCCCTGATCGGCCCCGACGGCACCGTACGGGAGCGGCTGGACGCGGGGCCCGGGCTGCTGGTGGGGGACGTGGACACCGACGAGGTCACGGCGGTGCGCCGCACGGTGTCCGTCCTGGCCAACCGCAGGCTGGGGGTGAACCCGTGAGCGGCGCCCACGAGGCCGAAGGGGCCAAACCGGAGCTCGAATTCCATCTGCCCTCCGGGCCCTGGCAGCAGCCGCCGGGCGCGGGCGCGGGGGTCAGCGAACAGATCCTGGCCGTGGACGCGAGCGGCACCCACACCACCGCCCTGGTGCGCTGGGAGCCGGGAACGGACACCTCCCCGTCCGGGGTCGCCCGCCACGACGGCTGGGAGGAGGTCTATCTCCTGGAGGGCAGCATGCGCGATCTGACCCTGGGGAAGACCTTCTCGCGCGGCTTCTACGCCTGTCGCCCCCCGGGGATGCCGCATGGCCCCTGGGTCTCCGAGGAGGGCGTCACCATGCTGGTGATCACGTATCCGGAGGCCCCCGCCGAGCGGTGACGCACCGGTCCGGGCGCCGGGCGGTGGCTCACTCGTCCGGCCGCCGGGCGGTGGCTCACTCGTCCGGCCGCCGGGCCGGGAGTCACCCGGTGAGCAGTACCTTCAGCGTCGACTCCAGATGAGCGCTGATCGCCGTGCCGGCCGCCTCCCTGTCCCCGGAGGCCACCGCGTCCAGGATCGCCCGGTGCTCGCCGAGCACCTCCTCCTGGCGGCCGGTCTGGTTGTACAGGGCCACCACCCCGGCCCGGATCTGACGGCTGCGCAGCCCCTCGTAGTGCCGGCTGAGGAGTTCATTGCCCACCGCGGCGACCATGGTCGCGTGGAAGAGGTGGTCGATGGCGATGAACTCCTTGGCCTGGTCAGGCCCCATCAGCTCGCGCTGCCGGTCCAGCAGCTCCACCAGCTTCGCGACCGGCACCGTGCCCGCCTCGATGGTGTGCTCGGCGGCGTAGCGCTCGACGATCCCGCGCAGCTCCATCAGCTCGGTGATCTCCCTGCCGGAGAGCGGGGCGATATGCGCACCCCGCTTGGGGACGAGCTGGACCAGGTCCTCGGCCGCCAGCAGGAGCAGGGCCTCGCGGATCGGGGTCCGCGAGATGCCGATCCGGTCGGCGATCTCCTGCTCGGTGAGGAATCGGCCCTGCATGTCAGGATCGGTCAGCACGGTTTCCTTGAGGAACGTGTACGCCTTTTCTCGTCCGGACTGCGCTGGCACTGGGCCCCCATGCTGCTTCGCATACAACTTCGCATACAACTTCGCATACAACTCGTATACGAAAATTATCACGGACCGGTGGCCGAGTCGGGGATCCAGGAGCCGTGGATCCCCGCGGGGACACGGTGGGGCAGCTCCACGGTGGCGACGGGGGCGGCAGTGATGTCCCGGGCGTCCAGGACGATCAGTTCGGAGGCGTCCCGGCGGAGGTCGCTGACGAGGGTCAGAAGATAGCCGTCGTCCTCGCCTCCTCCTCCGCCCACTCCGTCGCCCCCATCCGCGGGCACGAACACCGCCTCCCCGGGCATCCGGCCCGGTCCGGTCGGCGCTATCTGCCGGGCCCCGGTGGCCGCGTCCCTCGCCGCCGGGGGCGGCCTCTTCGCCGCCCGTGGCCGTCTCCATGGCGCTGTGGAGGGCCGGTGTCCGCACCCAGCGGTTGCGGTACCACTCCGCTCTTCCGTCGCGCAGCCGCAGCCCATGGACCATGCCGCTGCCCTTGAACCAGTGTGACGGCACCACCCCGGGCGGGGGGTTATGGCCGTTGCGCAGATAGCGGCCGGTCAGCTCGGGAGACAGGGAGCCGTGGACGGTGAGGCCCCAGACGGTCGACTCCACCGCCATCGGGGCGTAGTGACCGCTGACATAGGGCTTGTCGCTCATCGGGTGCCCTCCTCGCCGCCCTGGCGGGCGTCCTGGTCCGTGACCAGGACGACCTTTCCGGTGACGGTGCCGGACTCGGCCAGCCGCATCGCCTCCGCGGCATCGGAGAGCGGTATCCGCGCCGCCACCAGTGCGGTGAACTCACCGCTCGCCAGCAGCGCCAGCACCTGCCCCAGATCGGCGCGGATCCGCGCCTGGTAGGCGGCCGGCCGCCGCCGTCCGGCCCAGAGGTTGTAGAAGTGCGCCCCCCGTCCGTTGGGCAGCAGATTCCACAGGGTCAGCCGGGCGAACAGCTTGAGCACCGGGGTCCGGGACGATCCGGGGATGTCCCGGGTGGCCGCCGTGCCGTAGGAGACCAGCGTGCCGCCGCGGGCGAGCAGCCGGTAGGAGTCGACGATGCCCTCGCCGCCGACGTGGTCGAAGACCGCGTCGACCCCGCCCGGCGCCAGCGCGCGCACCCGGCCGGGCAGATCCGGATCACGGTAGTCGAGCGGGGTGGCGCCGAGGGCGCGCACCGCGTCGTGATGGCGGGGCGAGGCGGTGCCGATGACCTTGACGCCCGCATGGCGGGCGAGCTGGACCAGTGTGGTGCCCACTCCGCCATTGGCCCCGTGCACCAGCACGGTCGCCCCGGGGCGCACCTTGGCCACGCGGTGGAGCATCTGCCAGGCCGTGATCCCGTTGACCACCACCGTCTCGGCCTCGGCCGGGTCCACCCCCTCGGGGACCTCCACCAGATCGCCCGCGGCGACGAGGGCGTGGCTGGCCCAGCCGCCGATCTTCGTGAGCGCCGCGAACCGGCGCCCCCGCAGGGCCGGATCCACCCCGGGGCCGGTCGAGACCACCCTGCCCACCAGGTCATAGCCGGGCACGAAGGGGAACGGCGGCTGGTCGTAGTACTTCCCGCGGCGCATCTGCTGCTCGGCGAAGGAGACCCCCGACGCCTCGACGGCCACCAGCGCCTGCCCGGGACCGGGCTCGGGCAGCGGACGGGTGCGGAGCTGGAGCCCCTCCGGCTCCACCTGGCCCGGCAGAACGACTTCGGTGATCATGGCGGATCTCGCTTTCCTGTGAGGAGTTCTCGTTGTTGTGAGAACTTCTAACCAAACAATGAACCTGTTACTCTCGAAGTGTCAAGTCCGAGATCGACGACCCGTACGAGAGGCCCGCCCATGGCGACACCACGGCGAGAGCGCTACCGCAGACAGACCCGGGAGGAGGCCAAGGCCGTGGCCTTGACCCAGCTCTCCGAGTCGGGCACCGCCGGCATCTCGGTGAACGCGATCGCGAAGGCGATGGGCATGACCGGCCCCGCGCTCTACCGCTATTTCGCGAGCCGGGACGAGCTGCTGACCGAGCTGATCATCGACGCCTACCGCGATCTGGCCGAGGCCCTCGCCCGGGCCGTCGCCGACGCCGTCCCCGCCGACCGCTTCCGCGCACTGGCCCTCGCCCTGCGCGACTGGGCGAAGCGGCAGCCCGACCGCTATCTGCTCATCTACGGCACCCCGGTGCCCGGTTACCACGCGCCGCCGGAGACCACCGAGATCTCGGCCGGTCTGATGCGGACCATCGTCGACGCCTGCGCCACCGTCGGCGGTGGCGGTGCCGGTGCCGGTGGCGGTGCCGGTGGCGGTGCCGGTGCCGGTGGCGGTGCCGGTGCCGGTGGCGGCGTCGCCGAGGGGAGTGGCGCCGCCATGAGTGGCCGGCAGCCCCTCACCGAGCTCGAGGCCGAGCTGGCGCGCCATCTGGAGGGCGCGGGTCCTTGGACGGCCGGGGAGGAGCCCGGTGGCGAGCTGAAGGGCCGTGCGCTGCGCACCTGGACCCGGCTCCACGGCGTGATCAGCCTTGATGTGCAAGGCCAGTTCACGGGCATGGGCTTCGATCCCTCGGTCCTCTTCGAGGCCGAGATCGACGCCCTCGTGCGGGGCGGCTGAGATGCCCGGGTCCGAGCTGCCCGCCCTGCGGGCCGGGCGCACACTGGAAGGACAGCGGAGCGCGCACGGGTGACCGGAGGCCGCGATGGGGCACGGTGAGGCCGCGATGGAGCACGGTGAGTTCGATGTGGTCGTGGAGATCCCGGAGGGGTCCCGCAACAAGTACGAGATGGACCATGACACCGGCCGGATCCGGCTGGACCGGATGCTGTTCACCTCGACGAAGTACCCGGCCGACTACGGCTTCGTCGACCTCACCCTCGGCCGGGACGGCGATCCGCTGGACGCCCTTGTCACCGTCGCCGAGCCGACCTTCCCCGGCTGTGTCATCCTCTGCCGCGCCATCGGCATGTACTGCATGCGCGATGAGCAGGGCCCGGACGAGAAGATCCTCTGCGTCCCGGCCCATGACCCGCGCTATGTCGGCGTCCAGGACATCGAGGACGTTCCCGAATTCGACCGGCGGGAGATCACCCACTTCTTCGAGGTCTACAAGGACCTCGAGCCCGGCAAGTCCGTCGAGGGCTCCCATTGGGAGGGCCGTGACCGGGCCTACGCCGAAATAGCCGCCTCCCGCGCCCGCGCCGCCGAAACCGGCTGGTTCCCGAGCCCCTGACCACCAGGACCGGCCTTCCGGGAGCCCGCCCGCACAGCGCCTGCGCTCACGGCGCCTGCGCTCAGGCCGTCTCCCCGCGCTGCGGCAGGTCTGACCGGTGTCAGGCGCCGTCGAGGATGAAATCGGCTATAGCGGCAGCGACGGCTTCGGGCTGCTCATCGGGGATGAAGTGGCCGGCGTCGGGCACGACGACTCCGGTGACGTCATCGGCCCATGGGCCGATGGAGGACGCCATGTCCGGGATGGAGCCGTGGCTGCTGGAGATTCCGAGTATGGGCACGGTCAGGTGCCCTCGCTTGAGCGCCTCGTGGTTCTTGCGCGCCGACTCGGCGGAGTCCCGGTAATAGGCGAGGGAAGCGCGGAGGCCACCGTCGACGGCGACGGCCGCTGCGTAGTGGTCGAACTCGGCGTCCTCGAACGTGTCGGGAGAGAGGGCCTTCACTTTCAGGAACCAGCCGACGTAGTCCCGTTCGCGGCCGGCAAGCAGCGTCTCGGGCAGGTCGGGCACGAGGTGGAACGCGAAATGCCAGGTCTTCCACGCCCGATCCGGGTCGGTGGGAATCGCCTCGGGGAGGGTGATGCCGGGAATTCCGGCGTCGAGCAGAGCGACTCCGCGCAGTTGGCTTTCGAATTCGAGTGCGAGGGAGAAAGCGACCCAGGCGCCGATGTCGTGGGCGACCAGCCAGTAAGTCGACACTCCGAGAGCCTTCGCGGCGGCGTGGACATGCGCGGCGACCGTGTGCGTGTCGTAGCTGCGCTCCGGACGCTCGGAGTGGCCCTGACCCGGCAGGTCGATCGCGATGACGTGGAACCGGTCGGTGAGGCTGGGCATGACCTTCCGCCATGACCACCAGGTCTGCGGGAATCCGGCGAGCAGGACAATGGCTGGGCCGGTCGGCCGGCCGCCTTCGACGGCATGAAGGCGGACGCCGTCGGCGTCAACCCAGCGGTGAGTGAATCCCGCCAGGTCGTGCAGGGGCAGATCGGGGACAGGGTTACTTTCGCGGACGTGCCGAGCGCTGGTCGCAGGGTCAGTCACGGGGATCCTCCGTCGGTGTGGGTGTCCTGGTTCGGAGCCTCGCCCGGGGTTGGGCCCACGAGCGCAACGCAGATGCCGGGAGCGGGGGACGCCCGGCCATGACCAGGCTTGGACGCTAACACATCTTGAACTGACTGGTTCAAGATAGGATGGTCGGCGCAGCACGGAACATCGACACACCGGCAAGGAAGTGCCACGTGGCAGGCAAGAAGCAATTCGACATGGACACGGCACTTGACGCCGCGATGATCCAGTTCTGGCGCGTCGGCTACGCCGATACCTCAGTGGACGATCTGTCCCGGGCAACCGGCCTGAACCGCAGCTCCATCTACTCCTCGCTGGGCGACAAGGACGCGCTCTACCTGCGCTGCCTGGATCGCTATGCCGCGCGCTACGGCGACAAGTACGACACCGCCCTGTCGTGTGCGGCCTCCGAGCCTCTTGCGGCCGTTCGTGCGTTCTTCGACGTCACCCTCGAGCGCATCGCCGATCCCGAACTGCCGGATGGGTGCCTGGTCGCCCAATCGGCCATGGCCATTCCGGTGCTGAGCCAGAGCGTCGCGGCACGCGCGAAGGAGGCGCTGGGCTTCCAGCGCTCGCGTCTGCGCGCCGCACTGAAGGCAGGCCGATTCACCGACCAGGACGCCGAGACCTTCGCTGAACACGTGGCCGCCGTGAACCAGTCTCTCGCCGTCATGAGCAGAGCCGGGGCCGGCCCGGCGCAGCTCCTGGCCATCGTGGGCGTAACCATCGACGCGCTCTCCCAGGCGTCGCGCACGCGCAAGTAGCGCTGCGGACCGGACCGGACGAGACCTCATCCGGCCTCGGATGACCGGAAAAAGGGCTGGAGCCGCACCCCGTCCGCGTGCTTCGATGCGCCCCATGGTATCCACCGACCGGCTGCTCGCCTTCGCCGTCATGTCCTTTCTGCTGATCGTGATCCCCGGCCCCAGCGTGCTCTTCGTGGTCGGCCGGGCACTGGCCCAGGGCCGCCGCGCGGCGCTGACCACGGTCATCGGCAATACGCTCGGGGCGTATGTGCTGGTCGTGGCCGTGGCGCTGGGCGTCGGCTCCGTGGTGGAGCGCTCGGCCATCGTCTTCACCACGCTGAAGCTGGTGGGCGCCGCGTATCTGATCCACCTGGGCGTCAAGGCCGTGCGGCAGCGCCGCTCCCTGCACGCCGCCTTCACCGGCGACGGCCCCACCCGCGGGGGCCTGCGCACCCTGTGGGAAGGGTTCGCGGTCGGTGTGGCCAACCCCAAGACGATCGTGTTCTTCGCCGCCGTACTGCCCCAGTTCGTCGACCGTGGCCAGGGGCATGTCGCCCTCCAGATGCTGCTGCTCGGCCTGATCTTCAACGCCATCGCGGTGGTCTCCGACAGCGTCTGGGGCCTGGCCGCGGCCACCGCCCGCACCTGGTTCGCCCGCTCCCCGCGACGCCTCGCCCTGGTCGGCGGCGTCGGCGGACTCTCCATGATCGGCCTCGGTGTCACCGTCGCCGCGACCGGCCGCACCGACTAGCTGCCGACCAGCCGCACATGGGCTCATCCGTCGCCCGGCGGCGGATCCCCCGTTTCCCCGGTTTCCCGTTTTCTCCGGTTCCCTCGTTTTCCCCGTTCCGTATGCTCCGGCGCCACGCGTGCGCGGGGGTCCGGGGGACGGGACGCGCGCCGTGCGCGGGGTGGGAGGTGCGCCGGAGGAAGGGGCGAGCGCTGGGCTGTATGGGGCAATTCGGGGTGCTTCTCTGGCGTTTGCGGTATATCGCGCGCCTACTGGTGCTACAGACCGGTGGGTTCCCCATCTGCCGGGGGACGGCGACCCGGGGATGTTCCCGGGTGGATCGCCGTAAGTGCGCACCCCCCCGGCATCCCCTAGCCTCCGATGCACCGCTCCGCGCGCTCGCAGTCGCGCACGGCGAGTAACGGCCCACCAATCCATCCGCTTTGGAGGGTCCGTCATGGCTTCACCCACTGTCACCCTGGTCACGGCGTCACCCAACCCCGCGGTCTCCGGGCAGTCGGTCACGCTCACCGCCACCGTCATACCGCTCGGCACCGGAACCCCCACCGGCACCGTCACCTTCGTGGTCAGCGGCGGCCCCACCCTGACCGGGACGCTGTCGGACGGGATCGCCTCGGTCACCGCGAGCGGTCTGAGCGGTGGCACCCATATCGTCAGCGCCACCTACAACGGCGACGCCAACTTCACCTCGTCCACCGGCACCACGGCCGTCCTGGTGATTCCGGCATCGACGACGACCACGGTGACCTCGGCGCCGGACCCCTCGACGCCGGGGCAGTCGGTGACGTTCACCGCCACGGTCACCCCGGTCGCGCCGGGCGCGGGCGTTCCGGCCGGCATGGTCACCTTCACCATCGGCGGCAGCGGAGGCGGTACGTTCACCCAGCCGCTGTCCGGCGGCATGGCGACACTCAGCCTCAGCACCCTCGGCGTCGGCACCCACGCCGTGGTGGCCGCCTACAGCGGCAGCACGGACTTCCTGCCGTCCACCGGCACCGACACCCACACCGTGAACCCCGGCCCCGCGGCGACGACCACCACGCCGACGTCCTCGGTCAACCCGTCCGTTTTCGGTCAGCCGGTCACGTACACCGCCACGGTCACGCCGGACCCGCCCGCGAGCGGCACCCCGACCGGATCGGTCACCTTCACGATCACCGACCCCGACGGGGTCACATCCACCCAGCCGCTGATGGGCGGCACGGCGACGTTCACCACCAGCGCCCCGGGCACGGGGTCGCACACCGTGACGGCCACCTACAACGGTGACACCAACTTCGCCACGTCGACGTCGGCGCCGCTCACACAGGTGGTGAACTTCGCGAACTCCAAGACCTCGATCAGCTCCAACCCCAACCCGTCCGAGGCGGGCACACCCGTCGACTTCGTCGCCTTCGTGGAAGCCATCCCGCCCGGCGACGGCACCCCGACGGGCCCGGTCACCTTCACCCTCACCAACGGTGTGGACACGATCACCAGCAGCCCCACCCTGGACGCCAATGGATTCGTCTTCCTCGAACGGGCGCTGACGGCAGGCAACTGGGACGTCAGCGCCGTCTACGAGGGGGACGCCAATTTCGGCGCCTCCGGCGTCTCCGAGTACATCCAGGTCGTCACGGAGCCGGACAGCGGCACAGTGACCACCACCATGAGCTGATCCCCACAGCACTGGGCCCCGCCACCGCCGAAAGGGGCAGTGGCGGGGCCCAGCCACGTACATCGGATGTGATGTGCACAAGATCGGCAAGGCGCTGCGGAACAGCCCGGTATACGTCGATCCCGGTGCCGCCGACGCACTGAGCGCCGGACAGTCGCGCCGCCTGGTGGCGCATATCCGCGATGCGGGCGTGCCCGTCTACGTCGCCGTCCTGCCGGACAACCCCGCGTACGAGGGCGAGCGCGTCTTCGGACGGCTGCGGGCCGCCGTCGACCGTCCCCGCCTGTGCCGCGGACGCCGCCCGCATCGACGACGGCCTCGATCCGGACTCCCGCACCGTCCCGGCCGGCGGCGACCGGCGGCGCCCGTACTGGGAGGCCGGTCCGGCCTACGGGCCCTGGGCCGGCGGGTACTTCGACGGATACGGCTCGATGCTGCTGCCCGGACCGCTGATCGGCACACTGCTGGGCGGGTCCCTCGACCCCGGCTACGAGACGGGCTACGACACAGGCGACTTCGGTGGTGGTTTCGGCGACGGCGGTGGTTTCGGCGACGGCGGTGGCTTCGAGGCGACTTCGGTGGCTGACCCCGGCCCGACGTGCCCGCGGCAGGCCCCGGCACGGTCCCGGCACGGCCCCGGCACACGCATATGCGCGGTGCGTACGCGGTGCCCCGACCGTGCGGAACGCGCGCCGCACGAGGCGGATGGTGTGCGCGGGGAAGCCCGTCGAGCGCTGCGCTATCCGGGGTAATTAGGCGGCAACTCTCTGGCGGTGGCGGCGAGTCGCGCGCCTACTGGTGCTACAGACCGGTGGGTTCCACATCTGCCGGGGGACGGCGACGCGGGGATCTTCCCGCGTCGATCGCCGTAAGTGCGCACCCCCTAGCCTCCGATGCGCCGCCGCGCCGTGTTCCCGCATGCGTGGCGAGCAACGGCCCACCACCCCACACCATTTGGAGGGCCACCATGGCTACGCCCACGATCACCCTGGTCACGGTCTCACCCCAACCCGCGACGTTCGGACAGTCGGTCACGCTCACCGCCACCGTGATCCCGCTCGGCACCGGAACTCCCACCGGCACCGTCACCTTCGTCGTCACCGGCGGCCCGACCCTGACCGGGACGCTGTCGGGCGGGACCACCTCGGTCACCGTCCCCAGCCTGAGCGTCGGCGCCCACGCCGTCCTCGCCAACTACAACGGTGACACCAACTTCTCCCCCTCCACCGGGGCCAACGTCATCCTCGTCGTCCAGTCGGCGACCACCACATCGGTGTCCTCGTCGCCGGATCCGTCCACGGTGGGGCAGTCGGTGACGTTCACCGCCACCGTCACCCCGGTCGCACCCGGCGCGGGCGTCCCGACCGGGACGGTCACCTTCATCATCGGCGGCTCCGGCGGCGGCGCTTTCGTCCAGCCCCTGTCGGCGGGCACCGCGACGCTGTCCCTCAACACCCTCGGCGTGGGCACCCACCCCGTCGTCGCCTTCTACAACGGCGACACCAGCTTCCTGCCGTCCTCCGGCACCGACACCCAGACCGTCAACCCCACCGCCTGACCCCTCCGCACAAACGCCGAGCCCCCGCCCCGCCCATCGGGGCGGCGGCGGGGGCTCGGCCGGAGCCGGTACGGATCACACGTCGAAGTACAGCTCGAACTCGTGCGGGTGCGGGCGGAGCTGGAGCGGGGCGATCTCGTTGGTGCGCTTGTAGTCGATCCAGGTCTCGATCAGGTCGGAGGTGAAGACCCCGCCCTGGAGGAGGAACTCGTGGTCGGCCTCGAGGGAGTCGAGGACGGCCGGGAGGGAGGTCGGGACCTGCGGGACGCCCGCGTGCTCCTCGGGGGCGAGCTCGTAGAGGTCCTTGTCGATCGGCTCGGCCGGCTCGATCTTGTTCTTGATGCCGTCCAGACCCGCGAGGAGCAGGGCGGAGAAGGCCAGGTACGGGTTGCCGGAGGAGTCCGGGGCGCGGAACTCGACGCGCTTGGCCTTCGGGTTGGAGCCGGTGATCGGGATACGCATCGCGGCGGAGCGGTTACGCTGCGAGTACACCAGGTTGACCGGCGCCTCGAAGCCCGGGACCAGGCGGTGGTAGGAGTTCACCGTCGGGTTGGTGAAGGCCAGCAGCGACGGGGCGTGCCGGAGGATGCCGCCGATGTAGTAGCGGGCGGTGTCCGACAGGCCCGCGTAGCCCTGCTCGTCGTAGAAGAGCGGGGAGCCGCCCTGCCACAGCGACTGGTGGACGTGCATGCCCGAGCCGTTGTCACCGAAGATCGGCTTCGGCATGAAGGTCGCGGTCTTGCCGTTCTTCCACGCCACGTTCTTGACGATGTACTTGAACAGCATCAGATCGTCGGCCGCGGCCAGCAGCGTGTTGAACTTGTAGTTGATCTCGGCCTGGCCGGCGGTGCCCACCTCGTGGTGCTGGCGCTCGACCTGGAGACCGGCCCTGTCCAGCTCCAGGCTGATCTCGGCGCGCAGGTCGGCGAAGTGGTCGACCGGCGGGGTCGGGAAGTAGCCGCCCTTGTAGCGGACCTTGTAGCCACGGTTGTCCTGAAGCGCGCCGGTGTTCCAGGCGCCCGCCTCGGAGTCGATGTGGTAGAAGGACTCGTTCGCCTTGGTGTCGAAGCGCACGCTGTCGAAGACGTAGAACTCCGCCTCCGGGCCGAAGTACGCGGTGTCCGCGATGCCGGTGGAGGCGAGGTACGCCTCGGCCTTCTTGGCGATGTTCCGCGGGTCGCGGCTGTACTGCTCACCCGTGATCGGGTCATGGATGAAGAAGTTGATGTTGAGGGTCTTGTCCCGGCGGAACGGGTCGACACGCGCCGTGGAGAGGTCCGCGCGCAGGGCCATGTCCGACTCGTGGATGGCCTGGAAGCCGCGGATCGACGAGCCGTCGAAGGCCAGTTCCTCGTTCGGGTCGAACGCCTCCGCCGGTACGGTGAAGTGCTGCATGACGCCGGGAAGGTCGCAGAAGCGGACGTCGACGAACTTGACGTCCTCGTCCGAGATGTACTTCCGAGCGTCGTCGGCGTTCTGGAACATCCAACTCCTCCTAGCCCGGCCGCGGTGGGACGGGGATTTGTCCGGTCGCGCGGTCCATGTGCGGTGGCGCGCTGTCGCCGACCATAGGCAGACGGGATTTCCCGGGCATGACCCATCTGTTTCACCCAGGTTAACCGGCCCGAGGGGGGTTGCGGGGACCTCGTGGCCTCGGGAAAGGCATCGAACGGCCGGCCCGGAACCAGCGGGCGGGGGCCAGGCCCGGGGAACGTATGCGGTCGCAGTAACGTAGACGGGTGGACAAGAGGCAAGCAATCGGATCGTGGCTTTCCGGGCCCCGCGCGGCCGCCGAGGACATGGGCGTCGACTTCGGCTACCGGGGCCAGGGACTCGGGCTCCCCGAGAGCGGACCGGGCGCCATAGCGCCGCTGGGACGCCGCTTCGGGGCGCTCTTCATCGACTGGGCCCTGTGCCTGCTCGTCTCCTACGCCCTGCTGTCCGGCCGCGACGCCCAGGCCGCCGGGAACTGGGCGCTGCTGGTCTTCCTGGTGCTGAGCCTGGTCACGGTGGGCACCGTCGGCGCCACCCCCGGCAAGCTGCTGCTGAAGCTGCGGGTCATCGGCGAGGGCGGGGTGCGGCTGAGCCTGCCGAAGGCCGTGCTGCGCAGTGTGCTGGTGGTGCTGGTCATCCCGGCGGTGGTCTGGGACCGCGACACCCGCGGGCTGCACGACCGGCTCTCCCGCGCCGTGCAGATCAGGGTCTGAGCCCCGGGATCACACCGGATGACGCGCGGCGGGATCACCCGATGACGTGCGGCGGGATCACCCGATGACGCGCGGCGGATTGCGTACAACGGCGTAACGCACGAAACGGCGGCCCGGACTCCATGTCCGGGCCGCCGTCGCGTATCCGTTTCGGTGGTGCGGGGAGGGCTCAGCGCCCCTTCGGCATCCGCATCCCCTTGGGCATCGGGCCCTTCGGAATCGGCATGTTGCTCATCAGATCGCCCAGTGCGCGCAGCCGGTCGTTGACCACCGTGACCTGTGCGCCGGGCAGCACCCGCGGAAGCTTCAGCAGCGTGGTGCGGAGCTTCTTGATCTCGACCTGGCCCTCGCCGGAGCCCACGATCACATCGTGGACCGGGACCTCCGCGACAATGCGCGCCATCTTCTTCTTCTCGGCGGCCAGCATGCCCTTGAGCCGGTTCGGGTTGCCCTCGGCGACCAGTACGACGCCCGCCTTGCCCACCGCGCGGTGGATGACGTCCTGGCTCCGGTTCATCGCCACCGCGGGGGTCACCGACCAGCCGCGGCCCACGTTCTCCAGCACCGCCGCCGCCGCGCCCGGCTGGCCCTCCATCTGTCCGAAGGCGGCCCGCTCGGCACGGCGGCCGAAAATGATCGCCATCGCGAGGAACGCCAGGACGAAGCCCAGGATGCCGGTGAAGATCGGGTGACCGATCAGGAAGCCGATCGCGAGAAGGACACCGAAGGTGACAATCCCCACGCCGGCGACGACAAGAGTGACCTTGGGGTCGACCCGTTTGGTCATCTTGTAGGTCAGGGCGATCTGCTTCAGCCGCCCGGGGTTCTCGGATGTTTCCTTCCTCGCCATACAGCGAAGTTTACGTGGCCTGGGAGGCACTGGTGGACACGGCCTCCAGCACGTGTTCGGCCTCGTCCCGGTCCTTGGCCCGACGGCGGTCCTCGAGCACGGCCGTCCAGGCGTTGCGGCGGGCGGTGCGCTGCCCGCCCCGCAGCAGCAGACCCTCCAGGACGAGGAGCGCGTCGGTGACGGACGGGCGTACGGGCGCAGCCGGCATGGATACCCCTCGGAAGCGGCGGATGATCGCTACGCACAACGTATAAGCAGTGCGTGGCTCAATCGTTACCCAATGGTGTTACCAGTGCGTGACTGGCCGGTCAAACACCGATGAAGCCCTGCTGCGGCCCGTATCCCGCCCTTGACCTGCGGCGTTTTCGGAGCCCTCGGATATGTGTGTGCTCGCAATCACACAGCGTGTTGCTCACACGGCCGATCGGAGCACAGTATGTGACGGAGTGTGAACTCAGACCGCCGGGGAGGCCGCGGCGACATTGCGCCGCTCGATGGCCTGCTGATACAGCCGGCCGGCCCGGTAGGAGGAGCGGACCAGCGGGCCGGACATGACGCCCGCGTAGCCGATCTCCTCGGCCTCCTCCTTGAGCTCCACGAACTCCTGCGGCTTGGCCCAGCGATCCACCGGATGGTGCCGGGCGGACGGCCGCAGGTACTGGGTGATGGTGATCAGCTCACAGCCCGCGTCATGGAGGTCCTGGAGCGCCTGGCTGATCTCCTCGCGCTCCTCGCCCATGCCCAGGATCAGGTTGGACTTGGTGACCAGACCCGCCTCGCGCGCCTTGGTGATCACCTCGAGCGAGCGCTCGTAGCGGAAGCCGGGACGGATGCGCTTGAAGATCCGCGGCACCGTCTCGACGTTGTGCGCGAGCACCTCGGGGCGGGACGAGAAGACCTCGGCGAGCTGCTCGGGGACCGCGTTGAAGTCCGGGATCAGCAGCTCCACACCGGTGTCCGGCATCAGGGAGTGGATCTGGCGGACGGTCTCCGCGTACAGCCAGGCGCCGCCGTCCTCCAGGTCGTCCCGGGCGACACCGGTGATGGTCGCGTACTTCAGCTCCATCGTGCGTACGGATTCGGCCACCCGGCGCGGCTCGTCGCGGTCCAGAGGCTCCGGCTTGCCGGTGTCGATCAGGCAGAAGTCACAGCGCCGGGTGCACTGCTCCCCACCGACGAGGAACGTCGCCTCGCGGTCCTCCCAGCACTCGAAGATGTTCGGACAGCCCGCCTCCTGGCACACCGTATGCAGGCCCTCGCGCTTCACCAGGCTGTGCAGTTCGGTGTACTCGGGGCCCATTTTCGCCCGGGTCTTGATCCACTCGGGCTTGCGCTCGATGGGGGTCTGGCTGTTCCGGACCTCCAGGCGCAGCATCTTGCGTCCGTCGGGTGCGATTGCGGACACGTCCGGCACTCCTCTTTGCTTGACTCTGCTTGGCGGCTCGGCGTGGCGAGTTTGCCGGCGGGCTTTCGAATCGTCGGCGGTCACCAGAGTACGCCCGTGGTTCGTACGCATTTACGTCCAGGGCAACCGATGGCGGTGAGGGCGCATTCCCGGCAGGGCCGGGCTGCTGGGGCCCGACCGGTGGGCCGGATCGATGGGCTCGATCGATGGGCCCGACCGGTGGGCCCGGCCCGGGAGGGTCAGACCGCCCGGGGCAGCGGGACGGCGGACTCCAGGACCTCCCGCAGATGCCGCTCGACGACCGGCAGCACCTCGGCGATCGGCACATCCCGGCCCAGCTCCTCCGAGAGCGAGGTCACACCCGCGTCCCGGATCCCGCACGGCACGATCCGGTCGAACCAGGTGTTGTCCGGATTGCAGTTGAGCGAGAAGCCGTGCATCGTCACGCCCTTGGCGATCCGCACCCCGATCGCGGCCAGCTTGCGGTCCTCACGGCGCTGCCCGGCGTTGGACGGGGCGTACTCCGGCCCGTTCAGCCGTGCGTCGAACTCCTCGTCCGCCACCCGCGGGTCGAAGTCCAGCTTCAGCCCGCCGAGCGCGGGGCGCTGGTCCACCGGGTCGCCCAGCACCCACACCCCGCTGCGGCCCTCCACCCGGGTGGTCTCCACGCCGAACTCCGCGCAGGTGCGCAGCAGCGCCTCCTCCAGGCGGCGGACATGCGCGACGACGTCCACCGGGCGCGGCAGCTTGAGGATCGGATAGCCGACGAGCTGACCCGGGCCATGCCAGGTGATCTTGCCGCCGCGGTCCACGTCCACCACGGGGGTGCCGTCCAGGGGGCGCTCGCTGTCGGCCGTGCGCCGCCCCGCCGTGTAGACCGGGGGGTGCTCCAGCAGCAGGCAGGTGTCGGGGATCTCGTCCGCGAAGCGGGCGGCGTGCACCCGGCGCTGCTCCTGCCACGCCTCCTCGTAGTCCACGGCGTCCGCGCCGAAGCCCAGGTGGACGTAGCGCAGTGCCGGTGAACCGGGGACCGACCCCGGCGAAGCAGTGGTCACGGCGGTCACGGCAAGCTCCTTCTCGGCCCACGTGCGATTGGGGGCGGAGCCTCGCGGCGGCGCCCCCGCCACTGTACGACCGTGACCCCTTACGTCCTCACCCGGCCCGTTCTCACACGATCGGATGAATGCCGCCCGACGGCCGCGATCAGCCCTCGAGCGGCAGTTACATTCGCGCCGTTCCACAGAGCGATCAGGGAGACCGGCAAGCTGATGACGGAACGACCCCCACAGCGCATTCCCAATCGTCAGCTCGCCGCGCTCATCGCCGAGGCTGGCTTCTCCAACGCTGGGCTGGCCCGGCGGGTGGACCAGCTCGGGCTGGAGCACGGTCTGGACTTGCGGTACGACAAGACATCGGTGACGCGGTGGCTGCGCGGACAGCAGCCACGCGGCACCACCCCGGCGCTGATCGCCGAGGTGTTCACCCGGCGGTTGGGGCGCCGGCTGACCGCCCAGGACCTCGGCCTGGACGCCTGTGCGCCCGTCTACGCGGGGCTGGAGTTCGCCGCCACCCCGCAGGAGGCGGTGGACATCGTCAGCGGGCTGTGGCGGAAGGACTCCGGCAGCCATGCGGAGCTGCGGAAGATCGCCTTCACCCCGGCGGGGCTGGTCGTCCCCAGCCGCGACTGGCTGATCGGGCGGCCCGACGACCGGGTGGCGCGCGGTGAGCCACCGGCGGGCGGCGCCCCGGCGGGGGCGGGCGTGGGAGCGGGGACGGGG
>NZ_JAHLEM010000027.1 GCF_018883605.1 Streptomyces niphimycinicus
GCTCCGCCGCCTCCTGGGCAAGCCGCCGCCCGTCGTCGGCTGCCTTGTCCCGCCTACGGCGTTTGCCGCCGCCCTCGCCGCCGTACGCCCCGGCGAACCGAGCACCGCGCGGGGTCGCGGGAACTTCGCTCCCACGCTCCGCCAGGGGCGGGCCAGGTGAGGACGGCGGCGACGCCGCCACACCCCCTCCTCCGGCCCCGGCAAACCGCGCCCCGCGCGGTCGAGGTCGCGCGGAAGCCACAGCAGCCGTGGGGGCGCCCACGGCGTTACCCAGTGGCGTCGCCCCCACCGTGGGGGCCACCGACCAGGGCCCCCGAGCGGACGCTGACGGCGTGGGCCGCAAGCCCTGCGCGGGCGGCTCGATAGACGCGTCCGCGCCCGGACCCACAGCGGACGCGGAGGTGCCCGGCGGCATGGGCCCCGCCGTCGGGGCCCACGGCCGGGGCGCCGGGGCGGGTGCGCTCGGCATGGGGCCCGTCGGGGCTGTTGGCCGAGGCAGTGAAGCGGGTGCGGTTGGGATGGGGCTCGGCGGCGGGGTCGGTGCGGTGACGGGGGCCCGGGCTCCGGAGGCGGGCAGGGCGGTGAGGCGGGCGTGGAGTTCTTCGGTGCGGGCCGTTGCGCGACGCCAGTCGTCGTGGGCCCAGGCCAGCTCCGCGGCGAGGCGTTCGCGGTCGGCCGTGGCCTCGGCGGTGGACAGCGCCGTCTGGAGGTCGCGTTCGCGACGGGCGGCGTTCCGTTGTTCGCGGAGCATGCCGTCCAGGCGGTCCCGGAGCGCCTCTCGGCTCCCGGGTCCGGCGTCGTGAGCCGCGACCGAGGCACGGTAGAGAGTCGCCGCCCGGGCCGCCGCCTCCTGGGCGGGCCCGGCGCCGCGCTGCGTGGAGAGGTCCTGAAGCAGGGACTGGACGACGTCCCACGGCGGCACCTCCAGGCCGTCGAGACAGGCCCTCAGCCCCTTGGGGTCGCGCAGGGCGAAGACGCCGTACCAGCCCGTCCCCGCGTCCAGCCGTCTCGTCAGCGCCCGCAGATATCTCGCGAACTCCTCGATCTCGGCCGGGAGTTGCCCGCTCGCCATGGCCTCCGCTCCCCTCCCCCTCGGGCGATGCACGGCCCAAGGCCACGCATTCGACACCCCGCGTGTTACGGAATCGGTTACGGCTGCGCTACGAGCGCTTTTCCTGCTCCGCACACGGCAGGCAAACTTGCAAGTTTAGCTGTCGAACTTCTAGGGTGAGGGCATGGCCACGCCCGACCCCCCGCCCACCGAGCCCGCCCACCGGCCAGAGACCGGCCCGCGGCCGGAGGCCGCCCCGCGGGCCGAGGAGCGCATCGCCGTCGACCTCGCCGCAGTCGTCAGCCAGCTCATGCGCCGTATGCGGGCCGCCTCCTCGCAGGGGGCGCTCACCCCCTCCCAGCGCGCGGTCATCAGCCGGCTCTACACCGAGGGGCCGACCACCACCGCCGCGCTGGCCCGCGCCGAGCTGGTGCGGCCGCAGTCGATGCGCATGATCCTGGCCGCGCTGGAGGAACAGACGCTGGTGAAGCGGGCCCCGCATCCCACCGACGGACGGCAGGTGGTCTTCTCGATCACCGATCTCGGGCGGGAGGCGATCACATCCGTACGGCAGGCCAAGCAGAGCTGGCTGCTCGACGCGATCGACACCCGTCTCGGCGCCGATGAGCGCCGCGCCCTCGCCGAGGCCACCGAACTGCTCAAGCGGCTGGTCCAGGAATGACCGACACCGCGGGCAAGCCCGCCATACCCCCGGCGACGGAGACGGGGACGGGGACGGGGGCCGCGAACCCGGTCCTGGGCAACCCCACCGGCGCCGCCGACCCCTTCGGTCCCCGGCTGATGGCCCCGCTGCTCATCGGCTCGGTCCTCAACCCCGTCAACTCCACAATGATCGCCACCGGACTGGTGGCCATCGGCCATGACTTCGGCGTCAGGGCCGCCCAGACCGCCTGGCTGGTCGCCTCCCTCTACCTCGCCAGCGCCGTGGCGCAGCCCGCGATGGGCCGGCTCGCCGATCTGCTCGGGCCGCGCCGGGTCTTCCTCTGCGGGCTGCTCGTGGTGTGCGCCGCCGGGCTCGTGGGCGCGCTGGCGCCCGCGTTCGGATGGCTGATCGCCTCGCGGGTGCTGCTCGGCATCGGTACGTCCGCGGCGTACCCCGCGGCGATGGCGCTGCTGCGCGCCCAGTCCGTCGCCACCGGACGCGAGACACCGCGCCCCGTGCTCGGACGGCTCTCGCTCGCCGCGCTCGGCAGCGCGGCGGTCGGGCCGGTGCTGGGCGGGGTGCTCACCGCGACGGCCGGATGGCGGGCGATCTTCGCGGTCAATGTGCCGCTGGCCCTCCTCGGCATCGCCCTCGCACTGCTCTGGCTTCCCAAGACCCGTATGGCGGGCGCGGGCAGCGAGGACAGCGCACAGAGCACGGACGCCGGGGCGCGGACGGCGGGCGGCGCCTTCGATCCGCTCGGGATCGCGCTGTTCACCGGCACCCTCACCACCCTCATGATCTTCCTGATGGACCTGGAACGGCCCAACTGGGCACTGCTGCCCGTCGTCCTGGTCCTCGCGGCGGCCCTCACCTGGTGGCAGTTGCGCCGCCCCCGCCCCTTCATCGATCTGCGGATGATCGGCCGCAACCGCTCCCTCGCCCTCACCTACCTCCGCCACGGCACGGCGTACCTGGTCATCTACATGGTCATGTACGGCTACGCGCAGTGGCTGGAGGAGGGGCACGGCTACTCCGCCTCCCGGGCCGGACTGATCATGCTGCCCATGTCGGGCGCGGCCGCCGTGTGCTCACTGCTCGGCGCCCGTACGAAGGGCATCTACGCACCGCTCGTCCTCGCCGCCGTGCTGCTCGCCGCGGGGAGCGGGGTGCTGCTGCTCGCCGACGAGTCCACCCCGCTTCTCGCGCTGCTGCTGGCCGCGGTCCTCTTCGGACTGCCGCAGGGGCTGTCCTCGACCGGTAACCAGGCCGCCGTCTACGCCCAGGCCCCGCCGGCGAGTGTCGGCGCGGCGGCGGGGCTCCAGCGCACCTCGCAGTACCTCGGCGCGATCACCGCCGCCGGACTGATCGGGCTCTTCTACGGACAGCGGGCGACCGCCGCCGGGCTGCACGGCATCGCCATGGTGGCGGGTGCGCTCAGCCTCGCGGTGCTGCTGCTGACCGCCACCGACCGGGCGCTGCGCGCCCGCACCCGTACCTGACCTACGACCCGCAGACCCACAGGCCCACAGGCCCACAGGCCCACAGACCTCCAGACCCGCAGACCCATCCCCCAGGAGGCACCATGCCCGCCACCACGCTCGACCCGAACACCGCCCTGGTCCTCGTCGACCTCCAGAAGGGCATCACCGGACTGCCCACCGTCCACCCCACCGCCGAGGTCATCGAGCGCGGCGCCCGGCTGGCGGCCGCGTTCCGCAAGCGCGGGCTGCCGGTCGTCCTCGTCCGGGTCGTGGCCGGGGCGCCGGGCCGCACCGAGGCTCAGCGGGGCGGCGGAGGCGGGCAGTTCCCGGCGGACTTCGCCGACCTCGTGCCGGAACTCGGCCAGGAGGACGGCGACGTCGTGGTCACCAAGCACACCTGGGGCGCCTTCCACGGCACCGACCTCGACCTCCAGTTGCGCCGCCGCGGGGTGACCCAGGTGGTGCTCGGCGGCATCGCCACCAGCATCGGCGTGGAGTCCACGGCGCGTGGCGCGTACGCGCACGGGTATCACGTGACGCTGGCGACGGACGCCATGACCGACATGGACGCCGAGGCGCACCGCAACAGCGTCGAGAAGATCTTCCCCCGGCTCGGGGAGACCGACTCCACCGACGCGATCATCGGCCTGCTGGGCTGAGCAGCCGCAGAGCCAGAGCTTGGGTCGGCGGGCTCCTGGATCGCACCAGAGCCCGCCGACCCGCCGCTCGGATCAGCGCGCCGGATGAGCGCGCTCGCAATCAGCGCGTCGGGCTGACCACCATCGCCGAACCGCCGCCCCGGCGTTCGGTCTCGGCCGCCGCCAGCCACCGTCCGCCGGACAGCCGCTGCACCCCGGTCGCCGCCCCGATCTCGGGGTTCTGCTTGAAGGAGTGGCCGAGCGCCTCCAGCTTGGCGCGCTCGGAGCCGTTCCACAGCCCCGGTTCCAGCTCCGTCTGGGCCGCGTTGCGCTGGCTGGCGCGCGGTGCGGCGATCGCGTCCACCAGCGGCATGCCCCGGTCGACGTGATTCAGCAGGGTCTGAAGCACGGTGGTGATGATGGTCGCCCCGCCCGGGGAGCCCAGCGCCAGCACCGGCTTATGACCGTCCAGCACGATCGTCGGCGACATGGACGAGCGCGGCCGCTTTCCCGGGCCCGGCAGGTTCGGGTCGTGGACGGCGGGGTCGGCGGGCGCGAAGGAGAAGTCGGTCAGCTCGTTGTTGAGCAGGAAGCCACGGTCGGGGACGGTGATCCCGCTGCCGCCGGTCTGCTCGATGGTGAGGGTGTAGGCCACCACATTGCCCCACTTGTCGGCGACCGTGAGATGCGTGGTGTTCTCGCCCTCGTACGTGGTCGGGGCGGCGTGGCCGCGGGTGTCGCAGGAGCCGGGCGCGGACGGGTTGTTCGGGTCGCCGGGCGGTACGGGGCTCTTGAGCACCGCGTCGTCCTTGATCAGGCAGGCCCGGGAGTCGGCGAACCGCTGCGAGGTGAGCCCCTTGGTGGGGACGTCCTCGGCGGCGGGGTCGCCGACCCAGCGGCCCCGGTCGGCGAAGGCGATCCGGCTGGCCTCGATATAGCGGTGCAGATACTCGAGGTCGCTGAGCTTGGAGAGGTCGGTCTTCTCCAGGATGTTGAGCGCCTCGGCGACGCTGGTCCCGCCGGAGGACGAGGGCGCCATGCCGTACACGTCCAGACCGCGGTAGGCGGTCCGGGTCGGGGCCTGCCGCTTCGTTCCGTAGGCCCGCAGGTCCTCGGCCGTCAGATCGCCCGCGCGCACCACGCGCTGCGCCTTCGGGTCGACGGGCGGCTTGCGCACGGTGTCGACGATGTCGCGGCCCAGCTCGCCCTTGTAGATCGCGCCGACGCCCTTCTTGGCCAGCAGCGCGTACGTACGGGCGAGGTCGGGGTTGCGGAAGGTCGAGCCGACCGCCGGGGGCCGGCCGCCGGGCAGGAAGAGCTTGGCGGTGGCCGGGAAGTCCTTGAAGCGGGCCTGGTTGTCGGCGGTCTGCTGGCGGAAGGTGCTGTCGACGGTGAACCCGTCGCGGGCCAGCCGCTCGGCGGGCCCGAGCACCTGCCCCAGCGAGCGGGTGCCCCAGTCCTTCAGGGCGTCGTTCCAGGTGGCGGGGGTGCCGGGGGTGCCGACGCTCAGCCCGCTGGTGACGGCGTCGGCGAACGGCAGCGGTTTGCCGTCCTTGCCGAGGAAGAGCTTCTGGTCCGCGCTGCGGGGCGCCGTCTCGCGGCCGTCGAGCGTGGAGACCGTGTGCCGCTTGGCGTTGTAGTAGACGAAGTAACCACCGCCGCCGACACCCGCCGAGTACGGCTCGGTGACGCCGAGCGCGGCGGCGGTCGCCACCGCCGCGTCCACCGCGTTGCCCCCGTGCCGCAGCACATCGATCCCGGCCGCCGAGGCGTCGGCGTCCACGCTGGAGACGGCGCCGCCGTAGCCGACGGCCACGGGTGTCTTGGCGGGAGCGGGCTTCGCGGTGTCGTCCTGATCCTGCCCGGCGGCACCGGCCGGGACGGCGCCCAGCACCGCGACCATTCCGGCCGCGGCCGCCAGCGCGGGCAGTCGGCGCCGGACGGCCGCCGCGGCGGAGACGCGAGTGGTGGACGTGGTTGACGATGCGGCTGGTCGTGCGGCGTGCCCCATCCGTGACCTCCAAGCGAAACGACAGGGAGCGGAGCCTACCCGCGAGCCTCATGCCCACGACAGGGGTAGTGGATCGCCGATCCGTCCCGCCATCCGTACAGGTGTCCGTTCCCGCGTTCGTTCACCCGTGCGCTCGAACGCGTACCCGATCGGCCGCTACGATGCGCGGCCATGACAGACACCATGCAGGACCTGATCGCCTCCGCGGCGGCCCTGATCGTGGGCCTGGCCGCCGGCTGGGCCGTGCATTCGGCGTTCGGGCGCCGCAAGCGCGCCCGCGAGCAGCGCTTCTTCGGGCTGCCGGAAGGCTCGGAGTGTGTGCTGGTCACCCACCGGGACAGCACCTCGGCCCACTGGAGCATCCCCCGCCATGACGCGCTCGCGCTGCTCGGCCTCGCGTCGATCGTGGAGAGCTGCGGGGCGCACACCGAGGTCGCCCCGCATGACACGGGGCTCCAGGGCTTCGGCGCGCGCACGGAGTTCTGCGTCGGCGATCCGACCGCGCACCGCAGGCTCGCCGCCCATATGACCAATCTACTGCCGGGCGTCACCGTGCACCCGGGGGACGACTCCGGCACGGACCGGGGGATGTTCACCATCGCCGGTACCCACTACCGCCCGGAGCCGGGCACGGTCGAGTATGTGCTGCTGGCCCGGCTGACGGCGGGCGACGACAGCCGGCCGGTCTTCCTGGCGGCCGGGCAGCGGCCGGTCACCCATCGCGCCGCCGTCCGCCACCTCGTCCGCAACCGCGCCAAGCTGGCCCGGAAGTACGGCGCCCAGGGCTCCTTCTGTCTGCTGCTGAAGGTGGTCAACTCCCAGGCGTACGGCCCGGATCTGGTGGAGCTGGTCGCGGATGTGACCAAGCCCGCGACCACTCCGGCGGGCCCGCGCGCCGCCGCGAAGGCTGCCGCGAAGGACGACTGAGCCCGGACAGGGGCGACCGAGCCCGGCCAAGGGAGACTGAGCCGACCCTGAGCCGCCGACTCAGCCGCGGACCCGGCCGAACAGGCGCGCCCCGCCCATCAGACACAGCGCCGCCAGGGCCAGGGTGACGGCCGCCCCGACGGCGACCGTGGTGTTGGCGTAGTGCCCCAGGAACACCTGGCGCACCGCGTCGACCGTGTAGCGGAACGGCACGGCGCGCGAGGCGCCCTCCAGCCATCCGGGGGCCAGGGTCATCGGCAGCAGCAGGCCGGAGAGCAGCATCAGCGGCATGGCCGCCGTGTTGGCGATGGCGGCGAACTCCGGGGATGTGCGGACGTTCATGGCCAGCCCGTAGGAGAGCGCGGACAGGGCCGCCGCGAGTACGGCCACGAACAGCAGGCCGACCAGCACACCGGGGAGCGGGGCGCGCAGCCCGAAGGCGAGACCGAGCAGCACCAGCAGCACCGACTGGGCCACGAGCTGGACGACATCGCGCAGAGTGCGGCCGAGCAGCAGCGCCAGCGGGCTGACCGGGGTGACCCGCATCCGGTCCAGAACACCGAGGTTGCGGTCCATCAGCAGTCCGAGTCCGACGTACGACCCGCCGAGCAGGGCGAGCTGGACGAGTACGCCGGGGACCAGCGTCTGCCAGGACGATCCGCTGACGCCCATGTCGAGTCCGGTGAGCAGCGGGCCGAAGAGGGCGAGCAGGAGCAGCGGCTGGAGCATCCCGAAGAAGAGATTGGTCTTCGAGCGGAGCGTCGAGCGCAGACAGCGGCCGAAGACGATGCCGGTATGGGCGAGAAGAGTCATAAGGGGCCTTGGGTTCGTCGGATGTCGTGGCCGGCACTACGGAGTGTCCGGCGGACCATGTGGGAAGGGGCGGGGAGAGGAACAGCCCGCCGCAGGCGGCAGGACCCGCCGGACACCCCTCAGATGGCGAGGGGTCGCTCGGCCGTGGACCGGCCGGTGATGGCGAGGAAGGCGTCCTGGAGGCTGGTGGCCGGATCGCCCGCGTAGCGGCGCTTGAGCTCGGCGGAGGTGCCCTCGGCGACGATCCGCCCGGCGTCCACGACCACGATCCGGTCGGCGAGCGCATCGGCCTCGTCCAGATAGTGGGTGGTGAGGAAGACCGTGGTGCCATGCTCGGCGCGGACGCGCCGCACCAGGTCCCACAGCTCGGCCCGGCTGCCGGGGTCGAGGCCGGTGGTGGGCTCGTCGAGGAAGACCACCTCGGGCCGGTTGACCAGGCCCAGCGCGATCTCCACCCGACGGCGCTGACCGCCGGACAGCGCGCCGGTCGGGCGGTCCATGAGCCCCGACAGGCCGAGTTCGGCGGCGAGTTCAGCGGCGCGCCCGGCCGCCGCGCCCCGGGACATCAGATGCAGCCGGCCCTGGGTGACCAGCTCCTCGCGTACGGAGCACGCCGGGTCCAGGCCGCCCGACTGGGCCACATAGCCGATTCGCCGCCGTACGCCCGCCGGATCGCGGAGCAGATCGCGCCCGGCGATCTCGGCCTCGCCTCCGCTGGGCGGCAGCAGGGTGGTGAGCATGCGCAGGGTCGTGGTCTTACCGGCGCCATTGGGGCCGAGGAAGCCGAGGATCTCGCCGCGGCCGACGGTCAGATCGATACCGCGGACGGCGTGCACCGGGCCGCTGCCCAGCGCGAAGGTCCGGGTGAGGCCGCGGACGCGGATGACGGATGAGGACATGCCCACGATCAGAGCACAACGCGCCCCAAACTTGCAATCGACTTAAAGATCAGAGGGAGATGCAAGTTTGCAACGGGGTACACTGGCTGCCATGAGCGAAGGACTGCGGGAACGGCACAAGCGCCGTACGCGCCGACGGATCGCGGACGTGGCCACCGGCCTGTTCCTGGAACGGGGCTTCGACCGGGTCACGGTCGCCGAGGTCGCCGAGGCCGCGGAGGTGTCCGTCAACACCGTCTACAACTACTTCCCGGCCAAGGAGGATCTGGTCCTGCCGCCCGATCAGGCATCCCCGCGGCGGCTCGCCGACATCGTGCGCGAGCGCCCGCCCGGCCGGTCCGCCGCCCAGGCGGTGCTGGACCGGCTGCGCGAGGAGGTGGCGCGCCGCGACCGCTCACTGGGGCTGACCGAGGGCTTCGGCCCGTTCTTCGCGATGATGCGGGCCGCCCCCACGCTGCTCGCCCGGCTGGAGGAGCTGGGCCACCGGATGAACGACGAACTGGCCGCCGTGCTCGCCGAGGAGACCGGCACGGCACCGGAGGATCCGCTGCCGCGCGTGGTGGCCGCCCAGATCAGCGGCTATCACTCGCTCATCTTCGGCGAGATCGGCCGACGCGTCACGGCGGGCGAGCCCCCCGACGCCATCGCCAAGGCCGTGACCGAACTCCTCGACGCCATCGAGGAGATGCTCGGCGCGCCGATGCTCGGCTACGCCGTACGGGAGGAGTGTCCGTGTTCCGAGTGACGATCCGCGGGGCCTTCGAGGAACTGGGCGAGGACGATCGCGAGGCCCTGCGCACCGCGATCGACTCCTTTCAGGTGGGCTTCACCGAGATGGGCACCTTCACCTGCGACCAGAGCCTTTCGGCATTCACCTTCCGCTGCCAGGTTCCGGCGGAGCCGGATGACGGTGAACAAGAGGCGACCGAAAGGGCCATCGCGGCTCTGACCGCCCACGGTTACCCCCATCGGATCCTGCGGGTCGGCGTGACGGACATGCGCGACATCAAGATCCGCCGCAAGAGCGGACGACGCAACCCCCGCGGGGCGGGCGCCACGTAGCCCGGGGTCCAGCCCGGGGCCTGGGGCGAAGCCCCGCCTTCCAGCCCCTCCGGCGCCTAATGAGCGGGGCCCGGGGCAGAGCCCCGCCTTCCAGCCCCTCCGGCGCTTGAGGAGCGGGGCCTGGGGCAGAGCCCCAGTTGTGGGAAGAGGCGGGGAGGGGAGCAGCCCGCCGCAGGCGTCGCGATCCGTCGGACACCCCCTGAGCACCGGGGCCGGGGCCCAGCCCGGGACCGGCACCCAGCCCGGGCGCGGAGCCGGGGGCTCATCGCAAGACCAATGCCCGGCGGCCGGTGGAGGCTTCCACTCGCGCGGAATTCCGCCCGGGCGGGGCCGGACCCTTGCGGATCCGGCCCCCGGATAGCGCCCCGGGCCGGGCCGGCCCCGGCAGCCGACCACGACCTTTATCGTTACCCAGGCGTAACTTACCGCGCTATTACCGCCGGTAAACCCCCGAGTTACCGTCAGGTCACCAGCACCGGTGCTCCCCTGCCCCCACGGCACCCCCACCAGGAGCCACAGTGACCCCTGCCCGCAAAGCCCTGCGCCCCATGACAGCCGCCGCCGTCTCGGTGGCCGTCCTGGCGGGAGCGGCCTTCGGCCTCGCCCCCTCCGTCCAGGCCGCGGCACCGGCCCCCACCACCGCCACAGCCACCACCGCCACCACCGCCACAGCCGCCTTCGCCGAATCCACCGCCTCAAGCGTCTCCATACGGTTCGTCGACATCCCCGGCGACGGCGGCGTGAAGCTGGCCGCCAACGTCGTTGCCCCCGCGGACGCCGACGCCTCCCGACGCCTGCCCCTGGTCGTCCTGCCCACCAGTTGGTCCCTGCCCCAGGTCGAATATCTCGCCCAGGCCAAGAAGCTCGCCGAAGCCGGGTATGTGGTGCTCACCTACAACACCCGCGGCTTCTGGCAGTCCGGCGGGAAGATCGAGACGGCCGGACCGCCCGATATCGCCGACGCGTCCAAAGTCATCGACTGGGCGCTGGCCAACACCCCCGCCGACCCCGGCCACATCGGCATGGCCGGGGTCTCCTACGGCGCCGGGATCAGCCTGCTCGCGGCCGGTGCCGACCCGCGGATCAAGGCCGTGGTGGCCATGAGCGGCTGGGCGGACCTGGTCGCCTCGATCTACGGCAACCGCACCCAGCATTCCCAGGCCGCCGGGCTGCTCGCCGGGGCCGGGGCGCTGACCGGCCGGCCCAGCGAGGAGTTCCAGCAGATCCTCGATGACTTCTTCTCCTCCAACCTCGCCAAGGAAAAGGATCTGATCGCCTGGGGCAAGAAGCGGTCCGCCACCACCTACCTCGACCGGATCAACGCCAATGGCGCGGCCATCATGCTGGGCAACTCCTGGGGCGACTCGATCTTCCCGCCCAACAGTTACGCCGACTTCTTCGACAAGCTCACCGGCCCCAAGCGGCTGGAGCTGCGGCCCGGCGACCACGCCACCGCCGAACTCACCGGGCTGCTCGGACTGCCCAACACCACCTGGAGCCACGCCCGGCAGTGGCTCGACCGCTACCTCAAGGGCGAGCGCAACGGCATCGACACACAAGCGCCGGTGCAACTGATGTCCCGTACGGCGCGTGGCGACGACTACGAGGGCTATCCGAGCTGGTCGGCCGTCCCCTCCGGGCAGCGCCGTATCCCACTCGCCGGCACCGAGAAGATCACCGCCAATCACGACTCCGGTGCCAACGCCGGAACGGTGCTGCTGAGCGGTGCCCTCGACCAGTTCCTGAAGGTCCCGCCGCTGGCCTCGATCCCGCTGCTGCCCCGGTCCCACGCGGCCGTCTGGCAGACCGGAGCCTCCGCGCGCGAACAGCGCGTCCGCGGCACCGTGAAGCTCCACACCACCGTGACCAGCGACCGCTCGGACGGTACGGCGGTCGCGTATCTCTACGACGTGGGCCCGCTGGGCGTCGGCAAGCTCATCACCAACGCCCCGGTCACCTTCCACGACCGCACCCCGGGCACGCCGTTCGGAGTGGACCTGGAGCTGTTCTCCACGGCGTACGACGTCCCGGCGGGCCACCGGCTGGCGCTGGTCGTCGACACCGTCGATCCGCTCTACATCGAGCACAACCCCGACGGCGCCCATCTCACGTTCTCGTCCCCGGCCGCCGACCCGTCCTACCTCACGGTCCCGGTCCGCGATTGAGGCAGCCTCCGGCCGTCCCGGCTCAGCCGCGGGTGTCCCCCGGCATCGGGGCGGCCGGTTCGGCGGCGGCGACCTCGACCTGCTGGGTCTTCACACTGCGCCGCTCCCGCTTGGCCACCCAGTTGGCGAACCACGACAGCAGCATGCACATCCCGATGTAGATGGGTGAGATCACCATGACCACCGGGATGAACGGCAGGTCGTAGTCGAGATTGGACGCGATCAGCTTTCCGGCGTGCAGAAACTCCTCGTAGGTGATGAGGAAGCCGAGCGAGGTGTCCTTCAGGGCCACCACCAATTGGCTGATGATGGCCGGAAGCATCGCCCGCACCCCCTGCGGCACCAGTACGGACGCCATGACCTGGGTCTTCCGCATGCCGAGCGAGTACGCCGCCTCGCGCTGGCCGCGATCGACCGAGTTCACCCCGGCCCGGAACACCTCGGCCAGCACCGAGCCGTTGTACAGCGTCAGCCCGGTGACGAGGGCGGGCAGCGGCTGGACCTTCAGCGCCACGAAGACGAAGAAGATCATCACCAGGACGGGCATCGCCCGGAAGAACTCCACCAGCAGCGTGGCCACCCAGCGCACCGGGCGATGCTCGGACAGCCGCCCCGCGGCGAGCACCCCGCCGAGGGCGAGCGAGAGCACCGCGGCGAGGCCGAACGCCTTGAGGGTGCCCGCGAGCCCGTTCAGCAGCAGCTCCTGGATGCCCTTGTACTCGAACGGCATCCATTTGCGGTAGGCGAACTGGCCGGTGTCGACGAGGAGATAGCTGACCCAGCCGAGCAGGGCCAGCAGCACGGCCGTCCCGGCCAGCCCGTAGATCCGGTGCCGGCGCCGGGTGTGCGGCCCGGGGACGTCGTAGAGGGCGGTGGTCGAGGGGGCGGTGGTCGAGGGGGCGGTCATCGCCGCACCCCCCAGCGCCGCTCCAGCAGGGCGAAGATCGCGCTGATGGCGAGGGTGATGATCAGATACCCGACGGCGATCCAGACGAAGGACCAGATGATGCTGTAGCCCCGTTCATTGAGGGGTTTATAGGTGCCGAGCAGTTCGGTGACGTTGAACGACCCGGCGATGGCCGAGTTCTTGGCGAGCGCGATCAGGGTCGATCCGATCGGCGGGATGACCGAGCGGAACGCCTGCGGCAGCACCACCGCGCTCAGCGTCTGGTCGAACGTCATGCCCAGGCTGCGGGCCGCCTCGCCCTGCCCCACCGGCACCGTGTTGATGCCCGCGCGCACCGCCTCGCAGATGAACGCCGAGGTGTAGCAGCCGAGTGCCAGCACCGCGAAGACGGTGAACGGCAGCACCAGACCGAAGCGCGGCAGCCCCAGCATCACCGCGAAGAACAGCAGCGTCAGCGGGGTGTTGCGGAGCACCGTCACCCAGCCGGTGCCGAAGGCACGCAGCGAGGCGACCGGCGCCACCCGGAAGGCGGCCATCAGGACGCCGAGCGCGAGGGCGAGCAGCGAGGCGTAGACGGTCAGCTCCACGGTGCCGAGGAAGCCCTTGCCGTAGAGCGCGAAGTTCTGGGTGAGCACGTCCATGGGGCGCCTTCAGCCGGTGCGGTAGCGGTCGATGGGGGGCGGCTTGGGGGCGGGCACACCGGAGAGGCCGAGGGTCGCCTCGTACGCCTTCTTCCAGTCGCCGTTGCGCTCATGGACCTGGATCGCGTCGTCCAGCGCGAAGCGCAGCGCGGTGTCCCGCTTGGGCACTCCGATGCCGTACGGCTCCTTGGAGAAGGGCCGGCCCACCACCTTCAGCTCCTCGGGGGCCTTGGCCGCGTAGCCGAGCAGGATGGTGTTGTCGGTGGTCACCGCGTCGACCTGGTAGGTGAGCAGATTGTCCACGCACACCGAGTACGTGTCGTACGCGACCGCGTGGGCCTTGGGGTAGTCGGCCTGGATGCGCTGGAGCGGGGTCGAGCCGGCCACCGAGCAGACGGTGTTGCCCGCGAGGTCGGCGGGGCCGTGGATGTCGTTCTCGTCGGTGCGCACCAGCAGCGACTGACCGGCCATGAAGTACGGCCCGGCGAAGCCGACCAGCCGTTTGCGCAGCGGATTGATGGTGTAGGTGCCGACGTAGAAGTCGATCTGGCCGCTCTGGAGCGCGGTCTCGCGGTTGGCGGAGGCGATGGTCTGGAAGCGGATGGTCTTCGGGGCGAAGCCGAGGGAGGCGGACATCATGCGGGCGATCTCGATGTCGAAACCCGAGTAGCGGCCGGTGGCCGGGTCCCGCTCGCCCAGATAGGGCTGGTCCTCCTTGACCCCGACGGTGAGATGGCCGCGGCGCTCGGCCCGGCGCCAGGTGGGCGAGGCGGGCAGCCGGAAGCCGGTCGCCACCTTGTAGGTGGGCAGCTTCTCGGCCCGGGGCCCCTTGGCGGGCGGGCTGCCCTCCTTGCCGCAGCCGGCCGTGAGCAGCAGGGCCAGGGCCGTTACGAGGGCGGCGGTCGCGCGGCGCAGCCGCCTCATGTCCGTCATCACCGGCTCAGTGCTTGAGGATCTTGGAAAGGAAGTCCTTGGCCCGCTCGCTCTCCGGGTCCCTGAAGAACTCCTCCGGCGGACGGTCCTCGACGATCCGGCCGTCGGCCATGAAGACCACCCGGTTCGCGGCGGAGCGGGCGAAGCCCATCTCATGGGTGACGACGACCATCGTCATTCCCTCCTGGGCGAGCTGGCGCATCACCTCCAGCACCTCGTTGATCATCTCCGGGTCGAGGGCGGAGGTCGGCTCGTCGAAGAGCATCACCTGCGGATCCATCGCCAGCGCGCGGGCGATGGCCACCCGCTGCTGCTGGCCGCCGGAGAGCTGGGCGGGGAACTTCCCGGCCTGGTCGGCGAGTCCCACCCGGTCCAGCAGGTCCAGGGAGCGCCGCTCGGCGTCCTGCTTGCCGCGGCGGCGGACCTTGGTCTGACCGAGCATCACATTGGCCACCACGGTCCGGTGGGCGAAGAGGTTGAACGACTGGAAGACCATGCCGACCTCGGCGCGCAGCCGCGCCAGCTCCTTGCCCTCCTCGGGCAGCGGCCGGCCGTCGACGACGATGGAGCCGGACTGGACGGTCTCCAGCCGGTTGATGGTCCGGATCAGGGTGGACTTGCCGCCGCCCGAGGGGCCGATGATCACGACCACTTCGCCGCGCCCGACGGTGAGATCGATGTCCCGCAGAACGTGCAGCGCGCCGAAGTGCTTGTTGACGCCGTGCAGCTCGATCAACGGCTCACCGACGGCCATACCCGGCCCCACCCACCTTCCGCTGTGTCCCGGTGAGCGCAAGCTATCCGGGCAACTGGGGAGCTTGGGGTACGGACACGCGTTGCTGGGCGGATACCGCCCGACAGGGCCTACGGGACCCGGACCCGGACCCCGCTCCGCAAACTCCCCCAGTTGCCGCTGGGAGGTGCCCCCTGGAGGGGCTGGATACCCCCTACGCCTCGGCGACCTCGGCGTAGCACCGGGAGAGTTCGGGGGCGCCGTCGGCGGCCCACTGCTGACCGGCCTCCACGACGTCGACCTCCCGGCCGGAGGCCAGCAGCACGACGGGCCGGCCGTTGGGCCACACCTGCCAGACCGCCCCGGGGACGGTGCGGACGATGACCGTGCCGAGGTAGAGACCGGCGTCGTTGCCGAGCCAGGGGAGCTCGTCCGGGTCGTCGCGCCAGCGCGGCGCCATCTGGTCCAGCGCCTCCAGGGAGGCTGTCGAGTCATCGAGTCCGATGCCCGCGGCCGCCGCCCGCGCGCGCAGCAGCTCGCATTCGGAGAGCAGTTGGGCGACGCCCTGGGGATCCTCCTCCTGGGCGCCCATCAGGGCCGTGCCCGAGGCGGGGCCGCGTCGCTTGCGCCAGTTGCCCAAGAAGGAGATGTTCATACCGCTCAGCGTGGCATCCGCGCCACCGGCGCACCACAGGGCGCGCGGCACGAGCTGTGACCCGATGCTTGTCGGGCGGCGCGAGACGTGACGCGTTGCTTGTCTTGACGACACCCACCGGCCTTCCTACGTTCTTCCCGCGCCTGTCGAATCACCGGTCAGGTTGGTTGCGAGAGGGGACACTTATGCGCGTCGCGAGACCCTGGACAGCCGCCGGGATCGTCGCGGGAGGCGTCACTCTCGCACTCCTCGTGCCCTCCTCCGCCGCACCGGCCAGTGCATCGGCCCAGCCGACCCGGCCGACCCAGAAGCCGCTCCCTTTGGAGCGGCTTTTCGACAACCGGGCGGTCAGCGATGACGCCCGGCCGGGTGACGCCGACTTCGACGGCGCGGGCGCCTCGCTCTCCGCACAGGATCTGCGGGCCGTCGGCTGGACCCCGGGCCGGGACATCGCCCTGGACGCGGCGCGGCTGACCTGGCCGCGGAGCGCGGGGGCACGGCCCGACAACGTGGTCGCCGATGGACAGACGGTGCGGCTGCGCGGGCGGGGCGAGGCGCTGACCTTCCTGGTGGCGAGCAGTTCACCGGACGGGCCCGGCGCCGGGGCGAGCGGTGCCGGAACGGTGCGTTACCGGGACGGGTCGAGCCGTCCGTACACGCTGAGCGCGCCGGACTGGCGGGCGGGCCCCGCCGCCACCAAGGCCGTCGGACTCCCCCATCTCAACACCGCCGCCGGGCAGCGGCAGGAGACGGCCCGGCTGTACGCGGTGACGGTGCCGGTCGAACGCGGCCGGGATATCGCGTCGGTGGTGCTGCCCAGGGATCCGGGCCCGGCGGCCGATCTCCATGTCTTCGCGGCGTCCCTGCGGCAGCCCGCGGACGGCTGGACCGGGAGCTGGGCGGCGAGCACCGCCGGATACACCAAGGTCGGGCCGTGGACCGATCAGACGCTACGGCTGGTGGTGCACACCAGCGCGGGCGGGACGAGGGCCCGGATCCGGCTGGAGAACACCTTCGCCGCATCGCCCGTGGAGATCGGCCGTGCGACGGTCGCGCTCCAGGCGAGCGGCGCGGCGGCGCAGGGCGCACCGGTGCCGCTGACCTTCGGCGGGCGGCCGGGGACCTCGGTCCCCGCGGGCGCGCAGGTGTTCGGCGATCCGGTGGACTTCCCGGTTCCGGCCGACGCCAATCTGCTGGTGAGCATCCATCTGCCGGGTCCGGTCGCGGCGGTGCCGGTGCACAGCCAGGCCACCCAGCGGTCGTATCTGAGCGCGGCGGGCAGCGGTGACCGGACCGGTGAGCCGGGTGCCGAGTCCTATACCGGCACCCTCACCACCTGGCCGTTTCTGACCGGGGTCGATGTGCGGGGCGGACCGGGTTCGGTGGTGGCGCTCGGCGACTCGATCACCGACGGCACCAAGTCCACCAGTGACGCCAACCGCCGCTGGCCCGATGTGCTCTCGCGCCGGCTGCGCGGCCAGTCCGAGATCCCGGCGTACGGCGTGCTCAACGCGGGCATCTCCGCCAACCGCGTGGTCGCCGACCGCTATCCGGGCGAGGGTGTCTCCACGGACACCGGCGGGGTCAGCGCACTGCACCGGCTGGAGCGGGATGTGCTCGCCCAGACCGGGGCCCGTACGGTCGTCGTCTTCCAGGGCATCAACGATCTGCGCCGAGGCAGCTCGGCCGAGGAGCTGATCGCGGGACTGCGGTCGCTCGCGGCGCGGATGCATGAGCGCGGGCTGCGGGTGGTCGGGGCGACCATCGCCCCCTGCGAGGGCGAGTCGCTGTGCACGGCGGACGCGGACGCGCGGCGCTCGGCCGTCAACGCCTTCCTGCGGGACAGCGGCGGGGCGTTCGACGCCGTGCTGGACTTCGACGCGGTGGTGCGGGACCCCGGGCATCCGGCGCGGATCCTGCCCGCCTATGACAGCGGGGACCATCTGCACCCGGGGGACGCGGGGTTGCGGGCGATGGCGGAGTCGATCGACCTGCGGAAGCTGGTGGGGTAAGGGGCGCTTCGGGGGCTCCCGCGTAAGGGGGCGGCTCGGGGGGCTCTCGCGTAAGGGGGCTCCCCGTACCGCACGCCCCTCGGGTCACACCTCCAGGTCGACGACGACCGGGGCGTGGTCGGAGGCGCCCTTGCCCTTGCGCTCCTCGCGGTCCACATACGCGTCGCCGACCGCCTTGGCGAACACCTCGTTGCCGTAGACCAGGTCGATCCGCATACCGCGGTTCTTGGGGAAGCCCAGCTCCCGGTAGTCCCAGTAGGTGAAGGGGCGGTCGTACTTCAGCGGCCGGGGCATCACGTCCGACAGCCCGGCCTCGCGCAGCGCCGCCAGGGCCTCGCGCTCCAGGTCGGTCACATGGGTCAGCCCGTCGAAGGCGGAGCGGTCCCAGACGTCCTCGTCGGTCGGCGCCACATTGAAGTCGCCCAGGACCGCGAAGGGGCGCTCACCGGCCGCGTCCCCGGCGACGGCCGTGCGCAGCGCCTCCAGCCAGCGCAGCTTGTAGTCGTAGTGGGGGTGGCCGATCTCCCGGCCGTTGGGCACATAGACCGACCAGAGGCGGACCGGGCCGCAGGTGGCGCCTATCGCCCGCGGCTCCTGGCCGCCGTCGTAGTCCGGGCCGCCGGGGAGGCCCACGGTGACGTCCGTGAGACCGGCCTTGGAGAGCAGCGCCACTCCGTTCCACCGCCCGGTGGCGTTGACCGCGGACTCGTAGCCCAGCTCGCGCAGCGGCTCGTACGGAAAGGCGGACTCGGCGCACTTGGTCTCCTGGACGCACAGGACGTCCGTGCCGCTGCTCTCCAGCCAGGCGAGCAGCCGGGGCAGCCGGGCGGTGATCGAATTGACGTTCCAGGTCGCGATGCGCATAGGGGACAACCTACATCCCGGGTCCGACAGCCGACCCGGCCGTCAGAGGGCGACTGGCCCCGGCCCTCAGAGGGTGAGGGAATCGCCCGGTGCCAGCCGCAGGTGCTCGGCGCCGCCCGTGCCCGGTCCGTCGGGGCCGAGCATGCGGCCGTAGACCATATGCGCGAGGTCGGACAGCAGGGCGTCATGGATGTCGACGGCCCGGCGCGGGTCGACCGCGCGGACGTAGTCGAGGACCTCGGCGAGCTTGTTCCAGGGGGCGTGCACCGGCAGCATCAGCGTGTCCACCCGCCGCCCGGCGGGCACGGTGAGCGCGTCGCCGGGGTGGAAGAGCGAGCCGTCCACCAGATAGCCCACATTGGTGATCCGGGGAATGTCGGGGTGGATGACGGCGTGGAGCTGGCCGTGCACCTCGATGTCGAATCCGGCGGCGGTGAAGGTGTCGCCCTCCCCGACGGTGTGCACCCGCCCGGGGAACGCCGCCGAGATCTGGCCGGAGACGCTGGCGAGCGTCCAGATGTGGGCGGCGGGGTTGGCGTCGAGCGCCGTGCGCAGCCGCTCCTCGTTGAAGTGGTCGAAGTGCTCGTGGGTGACCAGGATCGCGTCCGCGCCGACCGCGGCGTCCTCTTCGCTGAAGGTCCCGGGGTCGATGACGAGCGCCTGCCCGTCCTTCTCGATCCGGACGCAGGCATGGCCCTTCTTGGTGAGCTTCATGGAGATCATTGTGCTCCCGCGGGCCCGGTGGCCGTACCAAGCGCTCCGCGGGAAGTACCGCGAGGTGCGGTCGTTCATCCGCGGCTGTGTCGTGGCTGGTCGCGCCCACGCGGCGGAGCCGCACATCGACACAGCCCCGCGCCCCTTCGGGGCACGCCCGAATCGCACCGGACTTCATCGAGGCCGCTTAGCCCTCCGGGCTTGTCTCCTCGCGGATGATCCGCTGGGCCACGGCGAAGGCGGAGTTCGCGGTCGGCACCCC
>NZ_JAHLEM010000270.1 GCF_018883605.1 Streptomyces niphimycinicus
GGCGAGCCGTTCGGCGAGGGGGGCCCGGCGGGCCAGGGTGTCCGCCACCCCGGCCAGCGGCGGCCGGTCATCGGCGAGGGTGTGTGCCAGCTCCCGGGCGTAACGGGCCAGCCCGGCCCGGTCGCGGGCGCTGAGCACCAGCAGATGCGGTCCGCCGTCCGGTGCGGGGCGGGCCGGTGCGGTGGCGTACTCCTCCACCACCAGATGGACCCCGGTGCCGCCGAAGCCGAAGGCGCTCACCCCCGCCCGGCGCGGCTGCCCGGGCTCGGGCCAGCCGGTCGGCTTGGTCGGGACGGTCAGCCGCGCGGCGTCGAGTCCGGAGCGGTCGGCCAGGTCGAAGTCCGGCTGCGGCGGTATCACCCCCCGGTGCACGGCCAGCACGGTCTTGACGAGGCCGGCGATCCCCGCGGCGTTGAGCGCGTGCCCGACCACCGCCTTCACCGCGCCGAGGAAGGCTGGTGCGCCCCGCTCGCCCCGCAGTTCCCGCAGCACGCCCACCTCGACCGGATCGCCGACCGTGGTCCCGGTGCCGTGCGCCTCGAGGTATCCCACCGCCTCCGGGGCCAGGTCCGCGTCGCGGTAGGCCCGGCGCAGGGCTCTGAGCTGACCGGCCGCCTGGGGGTGCATACCGCCCTGCACCGTCCCGTCGTTGGCCGTGCCCACGCCCCGGATCACCGCGTAGACCCGGTCACCCGCGGCCAGCGCGTCGGCCAGCGGGCGCAGCGCCAGGACCCCGGCGCCCTCCCCCAGGACGAAGCCGTCGGCCTCCGCGCCGAACGGCAGGCATCTGCCGCTGCGCGAGATGGCGCCGATCCGGCACAGCCCCACCAGCAGGTCCGGGGCGAGGATGAGCTGGGCGCCGCCGGCGAGCGCGATCCGGCAGCGGCCCGCGCGCAGTGCGAAGACGGCGTTGGCCACGGCCATGAGTCCACCGGAGCAGGCGGAGTCCAGCGCATAGCTCTCGCCGTGCAGATCGAAGACCGAACTGACCGTGTTCGGGCCCATGTTGAGCAGCAGCCCGGCCACCGAGGAGCCGTGCAGCCCGTCCACCGCGCGGACCGCCTCCGGCCACCGGGGGTCGCTCGCCCGTGCCCCGAACTCGCCGCCGGTGAGCTGGCGCATCCGGATCTGCATGGTGCTGAGCTCGCGGTAGCCGCTCTCGGTGAGCGCCGTGATCACCGAGGTCTCCTCGCGGTCGAAGCCCTCGGCCTCCCATCCGGCGTCCTGGATCGCCTCCCGGGCCAGGTCGATCAGCAGCCGGCCCTGCGGATCCATCGATCTGGCCCGCCGTGGCGGGATGCCGTAGTGCGCCGCGTCGAAGTGGCCCACGTCCGGCAGCAGGGCCATGGTGTCCGTATAGGCCGCGGACGAGTCACGTAAGTTGTCGCTGAGGAAGGTGGCGGTGCGCCACCTCGCGTCGGGGACGGCTGTGAACTGCGCCCGCGGCTCGTTGAGGAGCCGCCAGTACTGGTTGACGTTGCGCGCCCCCGGGAACCGGCAGGCCATTCCCACGATCGCGACGTCATCACGCCGCGTTGCCGCTGAACCCACTGGGGATCCCTTCGCTGTCACGGATGTCACCCGGCGGTGGACAGTCGCTCACGCCACCACTCGACCGTCGCCTTGACCTGCTCGTCGACGGAGGTGGCGCGCACCGCGAACGCGGCCTCGTAGGCGCTCGCGTCCATGACGAAGGGAGCGTCGAACTGGTAGCGGACCTCCTTCAGTTCGCGCAGCAGCGGGGAGGCCAGCGACGCGAGAGAGAGCACGGCGGACGGCAGCCTGCGCACCGCGACCGGCCCGGTGTCCGCCTGCGTGGCGAGGCGGTCGACCATCTCCCGGGTGGACCGCGCGGGCGCCGTCGGTACGTGCCAGGCCCGGCCCCAGGACCGCTCCTCGCCCGCGACCTCGGCCAGGGCGGCGGCCACATCGGGGATATAGCTCCAACTGTGCGGGGTGTCCGGGTCCCCGAGCGAGGAGACCGGCTTGCCGCGCAGCACCTTTGGCATGACCCGCGCGGCCAGATGCCCGCCGTCGGTCACTCCGGGCCCGAAGAAGTCCGACGCCCGCACCTCGACCGCCTTGATCCGGCCCTGCTCATGGAGGTCCCGCGCCTGCTCCCACACGGCGGCGCGCACCCGCCCCTTGGTGCCCCTCGCCGCGAGCGGCAGCTCCTCGGTCATGGGGCCCTCGACCGGGCCGTAGCCGTAGAGGTTGCCCAGGATGACCAGGACGGCCCCGGTCGCCTCGGCGGTCGCGCAGAGCGACGAGGCCAGCGGGGGCCAGTCGCTCGCCCAGCGGTGGTAGGGCGGTGCGGCACAGTTGTAAATGGCGGCCGCGCCCTGCGCGGCCTCGGTCAGTCGTGCGCTGTCCGTCGCGTCCAGCGCGACATGCTCGATGCCCGGTTCAGGGCTTCGGCCCGATGTGGTGACGACCCGTACCGAATGGCCCTTTTCGGCCAGTAGCCGAGCGGTGGCCGCTCCGGCGGGCCCGAATCCTATGACGACATGAAGGCTCACGCGCGCACACTAGCGCGAGAATCCGTGGCCGTTGGGGCAGACTTTCCGACGCCCGTTCGGGTGCGGCGGAAGATGTCCCGATCTCCTTGGTGAACGGTGGCGTCCGGCCGGTGCCGCGGGGCCGGACGCCACGGGTTGGACACCTCAGCGGGAGGCGCCGGTCCCCACCGTCGGCAGATAGCGCGGCGCCCGCCAGGCGTGAAGTCGCCGCTCCACCCCGGCACCCAGCGACAGAAGCTCGGTGTCCTCGTGGTCACCGGCCATCAGGAGCAGGCCCACCGGCAGCTCGTCGACGAACCCGGCGGGCACCGACAGGGAGGGATATCCGGCCACCGCCGCGGGGGTCGAGGACGGGATCACGTCGTTGTCGCCCCGTGCGCAATCCGTCGTCCAGGCGGGCGGGTTGGTCGGCGAGGCGATGGCGTCCAGGTGATGGGCGGCCATGGTCTCGTCGATGGAACGCCGGGAGAGATCCTTCAACTCGGCGCGCATGGCCCGGTATTCGGGGTCGGTGGTGGCAGGTGCGGCCAGGGCCTGCTCGAACAGCTCCTGACCGGCGAAGCAGGTCTGCTCCGCCGGGTGGGCGCGGTTGAATTCGATCAGCTCGGCGAGGTCGCGCGGCCCCTCGCGGGTGGCGAGGTAGGCGTCGATGTCCCGGTGGAACTCGCTCAGCAGGGCCGGGAATTCGAGCTCGGTCAGCCGCTGCTGATACGGCGGCGTCACCTCGACGACCTCGGCCCCCGCGGTACGCAGCCGCTTCGCGGTCCGGGTCATCACGGCGTCCACCTCCGGACCGAGCGAGGGCAGCCGCCACAGGCCGATCCGCTTGCCGCGCAGCGCGCCGGGGTCGGTCGGCCCGGCCGCGGTGCGGTCGTCGCTGAGCACCGAGAAGGTGAGCGCGGTGTCGATCACATTGCGCGCCATGGGCCCTGCGGTGTCCTGCTCGGCGGAGATCGGGACCACTCCGGCCTGGCTGACGAGGCCGAGGCTGGGCTTATGGCCCACCACCCCGTTCATCCCGGCCGGGCACACGATGGAGCCGTCGGTCTCGGTACCGATCGCCACCTGCGCCAGCGAGGCGGCGAGCGCGGCGCCCGAACCGGCGGACGAACCGCACGGGTTCCGGTCGAGTACGTAGGGGTTGTTGGTCTGCCCGCCCACGGCCGACCACCCCGACGTCGGCTTCGCGGCGCGGAAGTTGGCCCACTCGGACAGGTTGGTCTTGCCGAGGATCACCGCCCCCGCCTCGCGCAGCCGCGTCACCAGGTCGGCGTCCGTGTCCGGCGGGCTGCCGGCCAGTGCCAGCGATCCGGCGGTCGTGGGCAGGCCGCGGGTGTTCACGTTGTCCTTGAGCAGGACCGGGATGCCGTCGAGCGGGCCACGGGTGGCGCCGTGCCGGTGCCTGGCGTCGCTGGCGGCCGCCTGCCGCAGGGCGGTCGGGTCGGTGCGCAGCACCGCGTGGATCGTGGGGTCGATGTCCTTGATCCGCCGCAGATAGGCGCTGGTCAGCGCCGACGAGTTCAGCGAGCCGCCCGCCATGCGCGCCTGGAGTTCGGGGATCGTCACGGTGTCGAGATCGACGCCGAGTTCGGCGGGGGAAGCGGTCGGCGGCGACGACATGCCGCCGCCGGCCTCGGCGGCCTCGGCCCGCGGTCGCGGTGCGCCCGCACAGAGGGAGCCCACCACCAGGGCGGCGACCAGCGTGGCGAGGCTCGGCTTCCTCATAGCGCTCATGACCCTCATGCTCCTCATGGAGGTCAGCGGACTACGGGCCGGCGGTCCAGCACAAGGGGGTTACGCGCCGAGCTTGGGCGCGGACGCCTACGGGTGTCCGGCGGATCTGTCCCCTCCCCGCCCCTTCCCGCTACCAAGGGCTCCGCCCCTGGACCCCGGCTCTGGGGCACAGCCTCGGTCCGGGGGCGCAGCCCCAAGTCCGGGCTCTGGGGGCACAGCCCCGACCCAGGCCCTGGAGCGCAACCCAGACCCGGGCCCTGGGGACACAGCCCCAACCCGGGGTCCAGGGGCGCAGCTCCAGTCCGAGGTCTGGGGCGGAGCCCCAGTTTCGGGAAGCCCCGATGCTCGTAAGTAAGTGTTCTGGAGCATACCGGCAGGTCAGCGGGCATGGAAGTGCCCCGCCCCCGGTCGTGATCAGTCGGGGACGGGGCTGGTTGGTGGCGCTCTCACCGCGCGGTGCGCGGCGCTCCGGTGAAGGGGCGGACCGGGGCGGGAGCCTCAAGCGCGTCCGCTCGGCGTGGGCACGTCTGCCCATCGGGCTCGGGGCTTGTCCGGTCGGGAGAGCCACCGTTCCCGCGCGACTGGAGGCTACGGGGGAGCGTCCCCGGCCGTGCGGGCGTCATCAGCGGGTCAGCCGGTGTCCTGGCCGGTCCCGATGAGGTAGCCGCCGAGTCCGGCGGCCACGATGAACGTGGTCAGGACCAGCGGTCCGGCGAATCGCCCCAGCCACGCCTCGACGGGCTGCCAGCAGGCACCCCAGCGTCCGGGGGCGCGGTGCGTGGCGGGCGCCTGGCCGGCGCTGCGGGCCGGGGGCGGCATAGCCGTGCCATGTCCGTCCTGGGGCCGTATGGGGTCCACGCGCCAGTGACGCTCAACGGTCACGAGGAACTGACCGTGATTCAGCCCTTGTTGCTGAGTGTGGAGGATGGCCCAGCGCGCGACGGGCCCGGGGTCGCTGTCCACCCGCCCCGACGTGGCGGGGCACGTCATGCATTCGGCGAGATAGATCCCGTCCGGCGCTCCCTGGGCGCGTTCGGCGCTGAGCACCAGGTCCGAGCCTTTAAGGATGGTTCGCGTCACTGCCACGCTCCCGGTTCGAACCGGCAGGGGCGGGTGTTGATCTCCCGATAGGTGAAGTGCTCCGGGTTCGCCTTCAGGTGGCCGGTCGCCCATGCGTGCGCGGCGGCCTGCTCGTCGCCGGGCTCCCCGGTCTGCTCGCACACCGCGCACTGCATGGCGAATGTGATCGGTTCGGCGTCAGGCTCGGTGTCGGGGATGAGCTGGAACTCACGGAAACGGTACGTGGCCCGGTTCATGCCCGCCCCCCTTCCAGAGAGCGCTCCTCTTGCTGTGGTCGGGGTGGCGCTTGAGTAACACGGCACAGTCGGTGACCTTGCTCAGGTCCCCCGCCTGACGCGCCTCTTCCTTCTCGCGCTCCAGGCGGGCGCACTCCGCACAATTCGCACTCATGACACCCCTGCCGCACGTCGTGCCTCTTCCAGCCGTCGCGCTATGTCGCACGACTGGTCGGGCGTGCACGTCTGGCACTCGGTCCGGTGCATGAGGTACGCGGCTTGAAGTTGCTCAATGTCAGCGGCGCGGGGGTGTTCGGAGACTTCGCGCTCAGGCACGGCTCACCTCTGCCGGGCGAAGGTCTTCCGGGCGTGCCTGCCATTCCTTGCCACCGTGCTGGGGCCCGAGCATTAAGCATGGTTCGCCCCGGCCCATGTAGCTACCCAGGCGGTCGGTGGCCGTATCTCGTACCAGCATCCCCACGTTCGGGTGATCGTGGCTACTCTTGCGCACGGCTGCCTGTCCTTTCTCTCATGTGTACAGGTGGCCCGCGCCCCCGGACGTTGGCCCGTCGCGGGGGCACCCTTTGGGGCGCACTGCACGTGTTCCATGAGCTTCGAGGCGGCAGACCTCCGAGAGAACCGCGAATGGGGAACCCCGCAAGCGACTTTGGGGAACCCCGTTGCGAGGAACCGGGGACTACCCTGGGGAGATCACCTCCGTCCCTGCTAGGTGGGCCATGGACGAACGCGAGACGCAACGCGCTGGCTACCCGCTGACGATTCCCGACACGCTCCTCGGGAGCGAGGCCATGCAGCGGGCATGCGCTACCCGCAACTTCCAGGAGATCTTCCGCCTCGTCAACAGGCGTACAGGCTCAAGCCATGCGGCCATGGCCGCCGCCATCGGCAAAATGACGAGTTCCCGTGTGAGCGACATCATCCGGGGTGTCCGTGGCGTACGCAGCCAACAAGTGATCGAACGTATTTCCGACGGCTTCGGCATTCCCGGCGAAATGCTCGGACTACCGAAACGGCCATGGGAGGGTTCCCCAAATGACATTGACGGAACCACCAACACCGGCACTACCGTCGAGGCTGTGACTGATTCCCAGGCCAAAGCGCGTACTCAGTACGTGCAGGAGAACCCCGGAAGCCTTGACCTATTGGCGGTGGCTGAACTCCGGCAACAAGTGCAAACCCTGGACGCGCGCTATGCCACTGAGCCGTCTACGGCGCTAATCGCCGAAATCGGGCAGCATTTAGGGCAACTCGCGTACTGGCATACTCACACGACCACGTATGCTGTTCGCCGAGACCTCTATGCCGCACAGGCGGAAGCCTCCACGTTAATGGGGCAATTGGTCTGGGATGCTTCGGGGAGGACCGACCACGACACCCCTCGCGCTTACTTCGCTCAAGCTGCCGAGGCGGCACGCGAATTACACGACCCCGTTGCCGAGGGGCTGGCCTTACTGCGTACTTCTTTTGTTGCCCTATATGGCGAGAAGAATCCGCGTACCGGTCTAGAAATTGCACAGCGCTCCGCCGACACGGTTGTGAATACCAGCCATGTTCTTGCGGGACTGGCTGCGCTACACACGGCCGAGGCTTACGCGATGTTGCAGCAACGCCGAGACTGCGAAAAAGCATTGAGAAACGCCGAATGGCATTTCAGTCAAGTTAGCACCAACGATGCTGGCGTGTCGATGTTCTCTCCTGGGCAGTTCGGGCGATTGACTGGGTCTTGCTTTCTTTTCCTAAATGAAACTACTCGCGCGCAGACAGTCCTGGAGGACACAGCTAAAGAGTTGCGTGAGGGGTCAAAATCTCATGCTATCGCCCTGGGGAATCTGACTCTTGCGTACATTCGACAAAGGAAGGTAGACGAAGCTGCGGGTACGCTCGGCAAAGCGATTGACGTTGTAGAACGTAACCGTGGCGGCGGCGGGCTGAACCTCATCTTTCAGGCAGGTCGTGAACTGCAACCATGGCGAGCCGTCCCGGCAGTACATGAACTCAATGACCGGCTTCTGAATCTCATTGCATCCGCATAAGCAGAAAGAGGCATCGATGAATAGGGCGCAAGTTCAGCATGCCAAACAAGCCGTCCGCGAACGCGTCTGGGCTCGACTGGAGCCCACGCACGGGGACGTGACGGGCCGTATCCCTTCTTTCATCGGTGCGGACTCTGCCGCTGCCCGTCTCGCTGAACATCTTGCCTGGCAGACTGCAAGCGTCATCAAGGCGGTTCCAGACAAAGCCCAGTTGCCTGTACGTGCTCGGGCGCTCCAAGAGGGCAAACGGATTTATATGGCATCGCCGAAGCTGGCGACGGAGAATCCTTTCTACCTCTTGGACCCTGAAAGTCTCAGCATTCCGCCGATCGAAGCCGCCGAACGGCGAACAGCAGCAAGAGTCGCACAGCCGGTAGGCGTGCATGAGATGCCGGTCGTTGACTTGATCGTGTGCGGAAGTGTTGCCGTTAACTCAAAGGGTGTACGGCTAGGGAAAGGCGCCGGATACTCCGATATTGAAGTAGCCCTATTGCAGGAAGCTGGCCTCATCGGCCCGAACACACTTATCGCGACTACGGTTCACCCTCTCCAAGTCGTGAAAGAAGAGCTACCCGAGTCCGAACACGACTTTCGAGTGGACCTTATTGTTACTCCAGATGAAACTATCGAGTGTCCACCCCATCCACGTCCGCCCGGAATCTTCTGGGAACGCCTTACCTCTGACTCCATCGCCGCAATTCCCGCGCTGGCAAATCGCAAGCCAAGTAGCCGGTGAGAGGCTGAAGCCCCCGCACCTGCCATGGTGGGCGGGAACGGGGGTTTCGATGCTCGACAGGACAATGCGAACGGGGAATCATGGATCAGGGATTAGCTGCCGTTTTAGGCGGGCAGTGCGTCCCGTACTTGTAGGAGGCACACCCAAAGTTGCCCGACGACTTGTTGAGGTACATCCGCCCGCCGCACCCCTCACAGTGGATGACGCGCAACAGCAGCGCGCCACAGTCGCTGCGCTGCGCAGCCCCCTCGGCACGGGACTGGGACGCGAACAGCGCGGCCACCTGGTCGAACTCCTCACGAGTGAGGATCGGGACGGGCGAGCCATCCGCCGAGTTGCGGACGATCGAACGGACCGACCTTCGACGCGCTCACATCCAGGTCCACAGCCTCACGGACCCCGCTGCCCCGCCGAAGTCGACACCGAGCGTCGCCGCCGCTATGTCGTCGGCCTCCCGCTGCCGCTCCGGGCTGGTGGTCTCGTCCGTCCGCACTGACAGCCGGATACACCGGACCCCGCGCAGCGTCTCAGTGACGCCGACCCCTACCGTCGTATTCGTCTCCATGCCCCGGGGGGAGCGCAAGGGGTGCGAGACTGCTTTGACCTGCTGCGTTACCACCACTGTCGATCCCAGAACTACCCATCTGGAGCATCGGGAAGGGGCGGGGAGGGGAACAGCCCGCCGCAGGCGTCACGCTCCGCCCGGACCATCCATCCCCTAGCCTCGGCGCAGGCTCGCCAGGAAGCGCCAGAGCGCGGAGCGGGGCCGTTCCGGCTGGGTGGGGGCGGGCGTCGGGTGGGCGGAGGGCTCGGGCTCCGGGAGCGGGGCGGGTGCC
>NZ_JAHLEM010000271.1 GCF_018883605.1 Streptomyces niphimycinicus
CTCCGCCCGGACCATCCATCCCCTAGCCTCGGCGCAGGCTCGCCAGGAAGCGCCAGAGCGCGGAGCGGGGCCGTTCCGGCTGGGTGGGGGCGGGCGTCGGGTGGGCGGAGGGCTCGGGCTCCGGGAGCGGGGCGGGTGCCGCGGCTCCGGCGGCCGGGGGCATCGGGGTCTGCCGCGTCCGCATGCGGTACCGGACCGGGAAGGACTTCAGGCCGCGTACATACGTGGACGAGCGCCAGGGCAACTGGTCGACGGGCAGGCCCAGTTCGAAGTCGCACCGTTCGAACAGCCTGCCCACCGCCGTGGCGACGATCATGTCGGCGAGCCCCCGCCCCGGGCACTGGTGCGGCCCCGCGCCCCACGCCAGATGGGCGCGCGAACTCACCGACGCGTCCTGGCTGCCGGGCGTGGCGAACGTCGGATCGCCATGCGCGGCGGCGATCGAGGGCACCACCACATCGCCCGCGGCGAGCCGGAAGTCCCCCAGGTCGGTGTCGACCACAGGGAAGCGGAAGGTGAGGTTGACCCACGGTGGCGAGGCGATGTGCACGCGGTTGACCAGCTCTTCGACCGGCCCCGCCATCAGTCCGGCCCGCGTCCCGGCCTCCCCGGCCAGCACCTCCAGCACGCTGTTGGTGATGGCGTGGCTGACCAGCTCGGACATGATGACGATGATCGCGTACAGCTCCAGGCCGATCTGCTCCACCGTCAGCGGGGGCTCGATGGCGAGCAGCCGGGTGGTCAGGTCGTCACCGGGGTTCTGCCTCTTGTACGCCGCGAGTTCGGTCGTCGCGGCCACCAGCCGCCCCACGGCCGCCGCGGCGTCCGGGCCGCCGTCCACCATCCGCCACGAGTCCATGAACACGTCGTCGCCCTGATCGACCGGGAAGCCGAACAGCCGGTTGACGGCCATCAGCGGCAGCGCACGGGCGAACTGCGCACCCAGGTCCACCCATCCGCTGTCGCTGCCGTCCGCGAAGAAGGTGATCAGCTCGTCGGCGTGGCGGGAGACGGCGTTCGCCAGCTCCCAGGACTGGGGAGCGTCGGTGTCCTGGAAGGGGGCGAGTGCCTCCTCCACGGCGGCGCGTGTCGCCTTGCGCCGCCGGTCGTCCTGGACCAGCAGATGGCTGACCTGGTAGCCGGGCAGATGCGGCCAGTCGGACGGCACCCGGCCCTCGCGCAGCCACCGCCAGTGCTGGACGTCCTTCTTCCATGTGCTCTCGTCGCGCAGCACCTCCCGCACCTCTCGGTAGCCGAGCACCAGCCAGACGGGCACTCCGTGCAGATCGACGGGGGCCACCGGCCCGTACCGGGCCCGCAGCGTTGCGTAGACCGAGGCGGGCCGGGTCTCGAAGTCCCGTGTCATCAGCGGCTCGACCGCCAGGGACTCCAGCTCGGACGGCGCGGAAGCGGGGAATTGCATGTCGATGTCCTTAGTGCGACAGCCAGGATTCCGGCCGGGCCGCGGGGTCCGTGTGGGGAAGCCACACGGCATTTGACGCGCGGCCCGGAGCGAGAGTCGGCCCGCTACGGCGCAGGCCACACTAGCGTGCCGTTCGGCGGGCTGAACAGCGTGTCCGATCTCCGTGCTCCAGAGCATGCAACGCGCCAGGTCGATACGGCCGGGGCTGGTGGCCGACCGGGTACGGCTAGGGCTTATGGCCGACCGCTTCCGTGTAGAACGAGCGGTCCACGACCCGGTCCTCGGGCAGCGGGTCGCCCTCGACCACCCCGGCGGTGGCGTACGCCTTCTGGAGCCGCTCCACCGTGCCCGAGCGGATCTCCCAGTCCATGCGGAGCGACGGTACGGCGGCCAGGGTGTCCGGCTCGGTCTTGAGCGCTTCGCCGAGGTCGTCGAGGAATGCCTGGTCCTTCTTGTAGTCCCCGGCGAAGTAGGTGTTGACGGTGCGGATGTAGGCGCGCAGGAACGCCACCCCCGCGTCCGGGTTCCCGGTCAGCAGATCAGGGCCGAACAGCAGCCCGCCGAGGGGTTCGCCGCGTGGCTGGCCGCCGAGGAAGGCGTAGCCCGTGTCGCCGTCCACCTGGCGCCACACCGGGTCGAGCAGCCATGCGGCGTCCACTCCGCCGTTCTTCAGCGAGGTGAGGACCTCGGCCGGGCCGAGCTGCTGGAAGCGGACGCTGTCCACGTCGGCCTGGTGCGCGGCGAGCACCTTCTCCATCGGGTACATGATGACCGAGCCCTTGCCGATGAGCGTGCCGACCGTACGGTCCTTGAGGCTGACCTCGCCCGCCGTCTCCCCCGGTTTCAGCCTGGCCCAGAATCCGCTCCTGGAGCCGGGCGCGGGGGTGAAGTTCCCGGCGACCCAGCGAATGTCGAACCCCTGGCGGATGCCGTTGAGCACGGCCGCCTCCGGCGCCGCGTACTGGACGTCGATATCGCCCTTGGCGAGCAGCGGAAGCGCGTCCGGCGTGGGCAGCAGCTTCAGTTCGACGTCCAGCTTCTCCTTACTGAACTCGCCCTTCTCCATGCCGATCCGCAGGGGTGCGAGGTATTCGGCGGTCAGTGTGCCGGCGGAGACGACGATCTTCGTCTTCTTCTTCAGCGGCTTCGGCGCGGGCGCGCCGGGTGAGCAACGGGCGGGCGCGCGGGCGGCGGACGCGTCGGCGGGGTCGGTCCAGCCCTTGGCGCAGCCCGCGACGGGGGTGATGGGGCGGGGCTTGCCCGGTGTGCCGGAGCGCGCCGACTCCGAGGTCTGCGCGTCGCAGGCGGCGAGGGAGCCGAGGACGCCGAACAGGGTCACGCCCGTCATCAGGGCGCGGGCGAGGAAGAGTCTCCGTGCCATGGTGCCGCCTTCCGGGGCTGGGGGTCGGAGCCGGGGTGAGGGTCGGAGCCTGAGTGAGGGTCAGGGCCTGGGTGACGGTCAGGGCCGGGGGCGGCCGCGGTCCCGCGGCGCCCAGGGGGTGAGCCGCCGGCCGATGAAGCGGACCAGTTCGGAGAAGACCACGCCGAGCACGGCCACGCAGACGATGCCGACGAACATCACATCGTTCTGGAACAGCGTCCGCGAGTCGAAGATCAGATGGCCGAGGCCGTCGTTGGCGGCGATCTGCTCGGAGGCGACGATGACCAGGACCGCCACTCCGGAGGCGACCCGCATGCCGACCAGGACCTGCGGCAGCGAGGCGGGCAGCAGGACATGGCGGAACATCTGCCAGGGACCGGCGCCGAACACCTGCCCGGCCTCCCGGTAGCCCTCGGCGACGCCCATCACGGCGGCCATCGTGGAGATCCAGACGAAGAAGAAGACGGTGGTCGCGACGAGCGCGATCTGAGGGCCCTCACCGAGGCCGAACATATTGAGGAACACCGGGAGCAGCGCGAGCTTGGGCACCACGTACAGGGCGTCGAGCAGCGGTTCCAGCGCGGCGCGGACCATCCGCAGCGCGCCCATCACCAGCCCGAAGAGATAGCCCGCGGCCGTGCCGAGCGCATACCCGGCGACCACCCGCTGGAGCGTGGCCCATACGTCCGGCCACAGCTTGCCGTCGGCGGCGCGCTGCCAGCCGTCGGCCGCGATGGTGGACGGCGCGGGGTAGATACGCGAGTCGATCCAGTGCCGGTCCGCGGCGAGCTGCCACAGCAGGATCAGCGCGGCGGGCACGGCGAGGGCGAGGGCCAGCTCGATGCCGCGGCGCCGCCGGTGGGCGCGGACGGGATCGCGCTCCCCCGGTCCGGGGCGCCGCACCAGCACGGTCTCGGCGGGCCCGCCGCCGCTGTCACCGGGCCGGGCGGTCCGGGCCGAGGCGGGCGCGCTCTCGCTCTTCATGAGGGCTTCCCCGCCGGGCCCGACACCGGGTCCGACACCGGGTCCACCGGAGCGGCGGCACCGGGCCCGGCCCGCTGGACCTCGTCGCGCAGCAGCTCCCACAGCTCGGACTGGAGCGCGGCGAACCGCGGGGCGCGGCGCATCGCCCCGGTGCGCGGGCGCTCGAACGGCGGGCGGCGTTCGGCGATCACCCTGCCGGGTCTGGCCGACATCACCACCACCCGGTCCCCGAGCACGATCGCCTCCTCCAGGCTGTGGGTGACGAACAGCGCGGTGGTACGGGTCGCCTGGCACACCGCGAGCAGCTCGTCCTGGAGGATGGTGCGCAACTGGGCGTCGAGCGCGGCGAACGGCTCGTCCAGCAGCAGCACCTCCGGCTCCACCGCGAGCGCGCGGGCGATGGCCACGCGCTGCCGCATCCCGCCCGACAGGGTGGCGGGGTAGGCGTCGGCGAAGTCGGCGAGACCGAGCCGGGCCAGCCAGTCCCTGGCCCGTGCGTCGGCGGCCTTGCGTGGTACGCGCTGCACATCGAGGCCGAAGCGGACGTTGGCCAGTACGGTCTTCCAGTCGTAGATGCCGTAGTCCTGCGGGATCATCGCGGCCGGATGGCGCCGGCCCGCGCGCAGCTCGATCTCACCGCCACTGGGGCGGACGAGTCCGGCGACGATGCGCAGGAAGGTGGACTTGCCGCAGCCGGACGGGCCGACGATGCAGCAGAACTCCCCGTGCTGGATGTCCATATCGAGGGGTCCGAGGGCGTGCACCTGCCGGGTTCCGTGCCCGAAGGTGCGGGTCACCGCGCGGGCACGTACTTTCGGCGCGGTCCCGGGTGTGGTGTGCGGCTCCACCCGTAACTCCTGATCCGGTTCGGCGGGTGACGTGCGACAACGGCTGCGCGCACCACCTCACGATATGACGGACCGTCAGATTCGGGCAAGGGTCGCGGCACGACTGGCGGACTCAGGACAGCCGGCGGCACAGCAGCGCGTCCGGGCTCCCGGAGCTGCCCACCCGGGTGGTGAAGGCGATTCCGGCGGCGTACTCGTCGGCCGCGCACTGGCCCTTGTAGGCGCCGTGGGCGAAGTCGCCCCCGGCGGCGTCGGCGGGCCGGTTGTCGGACCGGTCGAACCACACGGTGCGTCCCGTGGTGCCGAGCGGGGTGCGGGCCGGGGCGCACAGCGCGGCGGACACCCGGCCGCCACGGCGGCTGTAGCCGATCAGGAAGTTGTCCGAGGGGCACTGGAACTTGGTGTAGCCGGAGGCCCAGTCGCCACCGGCGGGCACATACCGCTCGTCCGTGACGACCGTATGGGCGGTGCCGGGGGCACGCGGGTCCTCGGCACCGGCGTCAGTGCACAGTCCGCGCCCGGCGGTGTGGCCGAGGCCGATCAGTCGCAGCCCGTCGGGGCAGGCCGCCTTGTAGGCGCCCGGATCCCAGTCGCCGTGGGCCCGCTCGATCAGCGACTGCACCTGGTCACCGTGGTCGGTGGCGAGCATGCGCCAGGCGGGGACGGGGTCGACGGTTCCGGTGTGCTCGGGCGCGGTCATCAGCCGCTGCCAGGGCGTGGCGCGCCAGTCGCCCTGGTCGAGGATTCCGGTGCGGTGGCCCGCGGAGTCGTAGCGCAGCAGTGCCCAGTCGTCGCTGCCCTCCCAGCCCACCAGTGGCCAGTAGGCGAAGTCGGCGTCGTGGTCGGCGAAGTAGTCGGTGATGTTGGTGAACCAGGCGCGCGGGCGGGCGCCGGTCTCGGCCGAGCCGATGCCGAACTCGCTGATCCACACGGGTGCGGTGTAGTGCCGCCCGGTGTCCTCGGCGACGAAGAACGCCTGATCGGTGAGGACCTTGCGGAGCTCGTCGCGGCTGAGGTCCTGGTACCGGGGGTCGTGGGTCTCGCCGACGCCGGTGGCGCCGCTGTGGCGGGGGCCGGTGTAGCCGTAGAAGTGGGCGGAGTAGACCAGCTTGTGGGCGTTCACGAGGGTGTGCGAGAGGGTGCGCGCGGGCGCCAGGGCGGGCCGTTCATGGGGCAGTCCGTCGACCGGGATCCCCGTCCAGTTGATGCCCTCGATGACGATGAGGAGGTCGGGGTTGCCGTCGGTGAGGATGCGGTCGGCGGCTTGTTGCGCGGCGGTGTACCAGTCGTGCGCGTCGCCGAGCCCCCAGTTGGGGTCGTCCAGGATGTCGCGGCGCACCTCGTTGTAGAGGTCGGCGCCCACGACGCGTGGCTCATCGGCGTAACGGCGGGCCATGAAGACCCAGTCGTCCATCCAGCGCTGGGTGGTCTGGCCGCTGTTCCACCGCTCGTTGCCGTCGACTCCGCAGCACCACCGGGTGGTGTTGGTGTGGTTGTTGAGGATGACGGCGAACCCGTCCCGGCCGAGGGCGGACACCACGGCGTCGAAGATCTGGAGCGGTGTCTTTCCGCGCAGTTGCGGGTTGGCGGCCACGGCGCTGTCCGGCACGGTCGCGGTGGCGTGGATCATCTCGTTGGAGAACGGCAGCCGGATGCTGTTGATGCCGAGCCGGTGGAAGTCGGCGAGCAGGGTCGGCAGGGGGACCCGGTCCAGGCCGAGGGGTATGCCGTGGGAGTTCTGGCCGGCGTGGTGGTTGGCGGGGTCGTCGATGCTGCCGCTGCCCGTCCACGACCCCTGCGCACCGTCCCAGTTGGCCGACTTGAGCCGGAAGCGGTCGCCCTTGGCATCGACGATGTACCGGCCGCGGGTGGACAGCGGCGGCTGCCAGGTGTCGGCCGCGGGAGTGGCGGCCGGGGCGGTGGCGCGGGTGGCGGCCTCGGCGGACTGTTGCGCGGCGGGCTGTTGAGCGGCGGGCCGCTGCGCGGCGGCGACCGGTCCCGGCGCCGTGGCCAGCAGCGCGAGGGTCGCCGCGAGTCCCGTCAGATACCTGAGTGATCTCCTGATCGGCATGCGGCCTTCCCCTGGGTCAGCGGCCGGGCGGTCCCTGCCGGGCACGTGACTGTAGGACGGCCCGCTCAAACTGTCGAGTACGCCCCGGCCCAACACCCCGCTTCCAGCCGGGTATCAGCCGATCACCAGCCGAGCCCCCTGCGTCTCGGCGGAGGACGGACCGGTCTCCAGCAACAGCTCTCCGGATTCGACGGCGAGGCCGAGGTCCCGGGTGACGGAGGCGAGGGTGTCGGCGTCGATCGCGAACACGGCGTCGGCCTCCTCCCCCGGCCGCAGGTCGAGGCGGGTGAATCCGCGCAGCTCACGGACGCGGGGCCAGGAGGAGCCGCCCGACAGCCGCCGCAGATAGAGCTGGACCGTCTCGCGCACCGGCCGCTCACCGGTGTTGCGCACGGTGACCCGGCAGATGAGGGTGGGATCGTCCGGGGTGACGTGGGCGCGGGAGAGCCGTGGCGGCTCGTAGGCGACCGTGGTGTACGACAGGCCGTGGCCGAAGGCGTATCGGGCGGTGGCGGGCTGGTCCACATAGCCGCGGTAGCCGTGGTCCTTGGCGTTGTAGAACACCGGAAGCTGCGCGGCCGACCGGGGGACCGACACCGGCAGCCGCCCCTCGGGCCCGGCCGCGCCGAACAGCACATCGGCCACGGCCCGTCCGCCCCACGGGCCCGGGTACCAGGCGCTCAGCACCGCCCCGGCGGTGCCGGAGAGGTCGGGCAGGGCGTGCGGACGGCCCTGGACGAGGACCACGACGACCGGCACACCCGTGGCCGCCACCGCGTCCAGGAGCGCCAACTGTCCGTCGGGCAGGCGCGGATCGGCCAGGTCGACGCCTTCGCCACACGTCATACCGGCGGAGTCGGCGGAGGTCACGACGGCCGCGCCATTGGTGTCGAAGGAGGTGTCGGCCGACCGCGCGCTGGACCCGCCCAGGACGAGGACCGCGATATCCGCACGTGCCGCCAGCGCGACCGCCTCGGGGACACCGGAGAGGTCGCCGCCGACCAGATCGCACCCGGGCGCATAGCTGATCTCGGTGTCCGGCGGGGCGGCCGACCGGATGCCGTCCAGGACCGTGGCATGGTGGGAGCCGGGGCGCTGCGGGGCGGTGTAGTCGCCGATCTGCTGGGCGATGGAGTCGGCGTTCGGGCCGAGGACGGCGATCCGGCGGGTGGCGGGTGCCAGTGGCAGGACTCCCCCGTCGTGGGCAAGCAGTGTGATGGAGGCGCGGGCGATGCGTTCGCTCAACTCGCGCGGGTCAAGGGGCTGTTCACCGGCAGGCGGATAGGGCCGTTCGAAGAGGCCCAGGCGGAACTTCAGCGTGAGGACCCGGGCCACGGCGGTGTCCAGGGTCGGCTCCGTGACGAGTCCCTGGGCGACCGCCTCGGCCAGCCGCGGAAAGCAGGCGTCCCACAGGCTCAGATCGCATCCGGCGTTCAGGGCGAGGGCGCCCGCGGCCACCGGGTCGCCCGTGAGCCGGACCAGCCGGTCGACGGCGGTGCCGTCGGCCATCACGATGCCGTCGAACTCCATTTGCTCCCGCAGGAGTTCGGTCAGCAGCGGGCGGCTGGCGACACAGGGCAGGCCGTCGAATTCGTTGTAGGCCGCCATCACCCCGGCGGCCCCGGCGCGGATCCCGGCCCGGGCCGCCGCCAGATGGATCTCGTGCAGTTCGCGGGCGCCCAGTTCGGTGGCCGCGCTGTTGCGTCCGCCGACCGTGGCGCCCTGTCCGGCGAAGTGCTTGAGCACGACGGCCACGTCGGCGGTGCGCATGCCGCGCACCAGCGCCTCGGTGAGCCGCGCCGCCAGATACGGGTCCTCGCCGAAGCACTCCTCCGCACGGCCCCAGCGTGGGTCGCGCACCAGGTCGAGGGCGGAGACGAGTGCCACATGGCCACCGCGCGCCCGCAGCTCCGAGGCGGCGGCCGCGACCGCCGCCTCGTAGAGCCCGGGGTCCCAGGTGGCGCCGACGGCGAGGTTGACCGGCAATACGGTGCCGTCCAGGGCCTGGTGGCCGTGCGGAACCTCCTCGACGAACAGCACCGGGATGCCCAGCCGGGTGTTCTCCACGACATGCCGCTGCACGGAGCCTGCGACCCGTGCCCCGTCCGCCGCCGTGATGCCGTCGGCGAAGCCGACGCCGGACCAGGCGTCGGCGCGCTGGAGCCCGTACAGGGCGCCCATTCCGCCGTACGTGGCGACCTCGGTGCGGAAGGCGTCGGTGAGCCGGTGGCCGTCGCCGTCCCGCTCGTAGGCGTGCCAGCCGTACATCCGCTGGTTGACCTGGCCGACCTTCTCGGTGAGCGTCATGCGCCCCAGCAGATCGCGGACCCGGTCGGCCACGGGCGCGGCCGGATCGCGGTAGAGGTGGCCGGTCACCGCAGCTCCAGGACGCGCACCCCGTACGGGCCGAGCGACACCTCCGCGACCGGTGCGCCGGAGGCGAGGTCGCGCAGGGTGCCGTCGGCGACGGGGCGGACGGTGAGCTCGTCGGGGCTCTGGCTGACCAGCCATACGAAGCGGCGCCCGTCGTCATGGACGAGGAGGTCCGCGCCGACATGGGGGCTGTCGACCGTCACCGGGCGGCGGGCCCCGGCCACCTCGGCGAGCGCCGCGTACAGCCGGTGGGTGTCCTCGGGGTTGGCACGGGCGGTGCGGGCGGCCATGTGCTCCAGGGGGTAGGTGGCCAGCACCGTGCGGCCACTCCCGGCCTCGCGCACCAGGAGGGCGGGCCGCCCGTGGGCGTCGACGGCCACCACGCGGGCATCGCGCGGAGCGACCGGCAGATACGCCCGGCTGTCCTCGTTGCCCGCGACGGGGAAGCGCAGCGAGGTCCCGGCGCTCAGCCCGCCGAAGTCCTCGGTGAACGTCATCTCCAGGACGTCGTCCTCGATGGGCTCGGCGACACCGTAGGAGAGCTGTAGTTCGACGCCGAACAGCCCGTCCAGGTCGTCGAACCACGGGCCGCGGGTCCCGGGGTGTTCGCCGGAGCAGAACGAGAGGTAGACCGTGGCGCCCGCGTGGGCGCGGCGTTCGAGTTCACGCCGGGTGCGGGTGGTGAGCTGGCGGGTGGCGGGCAGCAGATACAGGTCCGCGTCGCCGGGCAGTCCGTCGGCCTCCCGGGTGAGGCCCACCGGCAGGTCGGCGGCGCGGGCGGCGACATAGCTCTGGTGCAGGGAGGTGAAGATCAGCGGGCGGTCGGCGGGCCTGCTGTAGGGGTAGCCGCGCTCCAGGAAGGCGGGCACGACCAGCGCCGCGCCGGCGTCGGCGCGTCGGCAGTGTGCGAAGTCCACGTCCTTCAACACCTCGGCGAACGCGGCGAGTTCGAGCAGCGGGGCCTTGGGGGCGCCGGTGCTGTCGGTGATGCCGAAGTGCATCTCGAAGGGGTGGTGGTCGTATGGCGAGCGGTCCCACAGGTCGTCGTAGTCGGTGTTGTTCCAGGCGATCCAGCCCGTGGCCCCGCCGAGCAGGGAGTTATGGAGGGTCTGCCGGTAGTAGACGGCCGCGTTCCGGTCGGACACGGTGTCCGTGGAGAGGCCGAACTCCTCCAGGACGACGGGCTGTCCGGTGACCGATGCCAGTTCACATTCGAAGGCGGCGCGCAGGTGCTGACGGGGCCGGTCGGTGTCCGAGCGGTACACATGCGGGCCCACGAAGTCCACGTACTCGGCGGTGTCGCGCAGGGAGAAGCCGTTGTCGCGGCCGGTGACCTCGATGCCCCACGCGCCGTCGCCGAGCGAGACCGGCTGGGTGCCGCCCGCCGCGCGTACGGCGTTGCACATGGCCTGCGCCCAGGCCGTCACCACATCGGAGGAGGGCGGATCCACCTGGTAGATCCGGCCGTAGCCGGGCATCTCGTTGGTGATGAGCCAGCCGGTGACGGCCGGGTGGTCCGTGAAGCGGCGGGTCATCTGGGACACGAACCACGCCTGGCGGCCGACCATCCACACGTCCTCGTAGAGGTCGCGGCCACCGCGCCAGGCGGGGTCCCAGTTCTCGCCCGACATATGGCCGACGATGAAGGTGGGCACCGTCCCCATGCCGGTCTCGGTGTGGGCGTCGAGGAAGTCGCGGAAGCGTTCGCACAGCGTCTCGTCGACGCGGTCGGGCTGCGGATGGAAGTCCGGCCAGTAGAAGAACGACCGGGTCATCGTCAGGCCGTGCTCGTGCAGCACTCGCAGCTCCGCGCGGACCGTCTTCGGGTCGTAGTCGCGCCACATCAGGGGCCCGCCGGTGCGGGACCAGAAGTTGGCGCCGAGCCAGGGCAGGACGGCGGGCTGGTGGATGAGCTGGGCGCTGTGGCGTCGCATGGTCCTTCTCGGGTGTCGGTGGTGCGGGTGGGGGGTTGGACGTGGGTGTCAGCCGGGGGCGGGTCCGGTGGACTCGCGGACGACCAGCCGTGGCCGGTCGTCGAGCACCGTCTCCTCGACGTCCTCGCCGCAGCGGGCGAGGAGCAGCCGGGCGGCGGCCGCGCCGACCCGCCGCACCTGCTGGTCGACCGTGGTCAGCCGGGGGTGCAGCCAGCGGCCGAGCGTCAGGTTGTCGTAGCCGACGACGGACAGGTCGTCGGGGACGCGCAGCCCGCCGCGCTGGGCGGCGCCGATGCCGCACATGGCCATGGAGTCGTTGGCGTAGACGATCGCCGTGGCCCGGTCGGCGGGCTCCAGCAGGGCCTGGGTGGCGGCGACGGCGGACACTTCGGTGAAATCGGTGTGCAGGACCGCGTAGGGCCGCAGGCCCGCTTGTTTCAGGGCCGTCTCGAAGACACCGCCGCGCAGCCGGGTGTGCCGCAGGTCGGCGGGGCCCGCCACATAGGCGATGCGCCGGTGGCCGAGCCCGAGCAGATGGCGGACGACCTCCTCGACGGCGGCGTCCTGGTGGCCGAGGCCGACGCGCGGCACGGCTGCGGCCCGGTCGGGGGGACCGAGTAGCACGGCGGGCAGGCCGAGGCGGGTCAGCAGGGCGGGGCGCGGGTCATCGGCGCGGGCGTCGGTCAGCACGGCCCCGTCGACGCGGCCCTCGGCCGCCAGCCGCTTGTAGAGGGCGTTCTCCTCCTGCGCGCCCGCGACCAGGTGCAGCAGCAGACCGTAGCCGCGGGGCGCCAGTTCGCCCTCGATACCGGTGATCAGCTCGCTGAAGTGCGGGTCCGCGCCGAGCACATCGGTGGGGCGCCGGACGACGAGGGCGAGGGTGCGGGTGCGGGCGCTGCGCAGGGCGGCGGCGGACGCGCTCGGCGACCAGCCGAGTTCCATCGCGGTGTCCAGGATGCGCGCCCGGGTCGCCTCCGACAGCCGGCCCTTGTCGTTGAACGCCTGGGACACGGCCGCGGTCGACACCCCGGCGGCGGCCGCCACCTGCTTGATGGTGGGGCGCCGGCCCTGCTTCACGGCGGGTGTGCTCACGCCTTGACCGCCCCGTTGACGAGCGCCTGCTGCATGCGCTTCTGGAGCACCGTGTAGACGACCCATACGGGGACCAGGGTCAGTACGGTACCGGCGGTGAGAACACCGTAGTCGGTGCCGGTGATGGCCTTCAGGGTGGGCAGGGCCACCTGCACGGTGCGCTGTTCTGGGTCCGGGCCGATGATGATCAGCGAGTACAGATACTCGTTCCAGAAGGTGAGGAAGTTCAGCAGAAGCACGGTCGCGATGCCGGGCAGGCACATCGGTATGTAGATGTGCCGCAGCACCGTGTAGGTGGACGCCCCGTCCATCCGGGCGGCCTCCTCCATCTCCCTGGGGATGGTCCGCATGAACTGCACCAGGATCACCACCGACAGCGGCATCGCCGTGGCGGGCAGGAAGAAGACCATGAACAGCCGGGTGTGGAACAGCCCGGTGGCGGCGGCGAGCAGGAAGGTGGGGAAGAGCGCCGCGAACGTGGGGATGAGGAAGCCCAGCGAGAAGATCTTCTCCATCGCCGAGGCGAGCCGGCTCGTCGAGCGGGCGAGCGCGAACGCCGCGGGCAGCGCCAGCAGCAGGGTCAGCGCCAGCGCGAGGACCGTCACCAGCGCCGAGTTGACGACGGCCGTCCCCAGGTCGGCGCTGTCGTAGGCGGTGCGGAAGTTGCCGAAGCCGAACGACGAGGGCAGCGCGAAGGGGTGGGCGAAGATCTCCTCGTTGCTTTTGAACGCGGAGGCGAGGAAGTAGTAGAGCGGCACGATCAGCAGCACCGCGTAGGTCCACACCAGCAGGTGTGCGGGCAGCCAGCGTTTGCCGAGTTTCATGGTGAGCGCCTTCGGGTCAGTAGTTCTGGCGGAACGCGCGGCGGATGGTGAGCAGCCCGACGAGCCCGGCCAGGAAGAGGATGACGCCGACGGTCTGGCTGTAGCCCAGGTCGGCCGCGATGAACGCCTTCTGGTAGACGAGGAAGGACAGCGTCGTGGACGAACTGCCGGGGCCGCCCTGGGTGAGCAGCAGGACATGCTGGGCCGAGCCGAAGAGGGTCCACAGGAACTGAAGCATGGTGACGACGCCTGCATAGTCGCGGATCACGGGGAAGTGGATGCGCCACATGGTCCGCCAGTGCCCGGCCCCGTCCAACTGCGCCGCCTCGCCGAGGTCGTCCGGGACGCTGTCGAGCCGGGCGGCGAACAGGACGGCGGTGAAGCCGATCCCGCTCCACACGTCCAGGGCGATGAGACAGGCCAGGGCCGTCGACGGGGAGGCGAGCCAGGCGTCGGTGAGCGAACCGAGCCCCACCGACTTCAGCGCGCCGTTGGCCAGCCCGTCCGGGGACAGCGCCGCGTAGAACACCATCGCCTTGGCGGGGGTGGAGATCAGACCGGGGATGAACAGCAGATAGCGGATGACGCGGTGCCCGGGCGGCTTCTGCGCCACGTAGTAGCCCAGCATGTACGCGCACACGATCATGACCGGCAGCGCCACCGCCAACTGGACGGCGGTGTTGCGCACCGCGTCCCAGAAGACGGGGTCGTCCAGGACCGTGCGAACGTTGCCGAGACCGGCGAAGGACACCGGCTGGAGCATGCCCGGCCAGTGCAGGGCGGCGATCACGAAGATGGCGATCACCGGGCCGATCATGAAGACCGCGTACCAGACCAGCGCCGGGACGGCGAGGATCGTGCCGCCCTGCCGGGGCGTGCCGCTGTGGCCCGTGGTGGCGGGCGGTGCGGGTTGGCGGACCACGGCCCCGCCCGGGGTCGACGTCAGCGTCGTCATGAGGTGGCTCCCGTGGAGTCGGGCTCGGGATATGAGCGAACGGACGGGCGGTTCACGCGGAGCGGTACGCGGTCTCGAGCGCGGCGCGGACCTTCGCGGCGCTGGTGCCGCGGGTGAAGGAGGTGCTGGTCGCGGTGATCAGCGGCTGGGCGGCGGCGGGCGGGACGTACACATCGGGCAGCAGTGCCTGGCTCACCGCCCCGCCGAGCCGCTGGGCCGCGGCGACCAGCGGGAAGTCCGTGCTGAGGGTGTCGGAGCGCAGCGCCATGTCGCGGCCGCTCTCCTTGATGAACCGGGAGACGGTGTCCGGCCGGTACATGAAGCGCAGGAACTTCTCGACGGCGTCGATCTTCTTGGTGCCGTTCGGGCTGATCCAGAACCCGATGAGGGTGTAGGTGCGCAGGATGGTGGGCTTGTCGTGGACGGCGCCGCCGGTCAGCGGCCAGCCGCCGACCTCGGTGTGCCGGGCCACCTTCTCGGGCACCTTGGCCAGCGCCGAGGACATCGCCGACTCGATGGCCGCGGCCTGGGTGTTGAACTGCGTGGTCATCGTGTCCGAGGTGAGGCCCTGCGCCTTGTCGGCGAAGACGCCCGCGTCGCGCAGTGTCACGAAGTAGTCGATGCCCTCCCGGGCGCCTCTGCTGCCGAAGTCCCCGGTGGTGTAGGCGTGCCGGGCCTCGTCCTCGGTGAGGAAGGTCTGGATGATCTGGGCGAGCAGCTTCTGTCCGGTCCAGTCGTTGCCGCCGACGGTCACGGGCGCGATCCCCTTGGCGCGCAGCTTGCGGGCCGCGGCGATCAGCTCATCGCCCGTGGTGGGTATCGCGTCGACGCCCGCGCGGTCCAGCAGTGCCCGGTTGTAGGCGATCGGCCAGTTGGTGGCGAAGTAGGGGAAGGCCCGCACCCGGCCCTTGGCGTCGGTCCACTCGGCCAGCGCCTGCGGGAGCACACGCGTCCGCAGCCCCCAGTCGTCCAGGTAGCGCTTGACGTCGACCGTGGCGCCGACGTCGGTCCAGGCCAGCGTCTTGTCGTAGAGGTTGACCATGACGACGTCCGGCTCCTTGCGGGCCAGCCGCGAGGTCTCGTAGACCTGCGCGAGGTCGTCGCCGTTGATGAGGTTCTTGACCTTGAGCCCCGGATTTTCCTTGCGGAACCGGTCCAGGGCCGCGAGGTAGGTCGGCGATCCCGGGGCGGTGGTGCCGAGCTGGCTGTGCACGACGAGGGTATCGGGATCGGAGTCCGCTCCGGTCAGTGCGGAGCAGCCGGACAGGCCGGGCAGGACGGTCGCGGCGGCCAGGCCGGAACCGGTGGCGAGGAAGCCGCGCCGAGTCAGCGGTGAGTGCACTGCGGGGGTCTCCAACCAGGCGGTTAACGAGTGGTTAATCGATCTACCTCGAGGGTGAGAGGAATGTAGGAGCCACTTCGCCTCTGGTCAAGCCCTTGCCGGGGGCGAAAAACACCGCCACCGGGGATGGCGGGGGCCGGAAAACGGAACGGCGCCCACCGGGAGGTCCCGATGGGCGCCGAAGCCGAGGTCCGTTTGCACGGCGGCGGTGTGACCGCCCACGCGGGCGCTATTCCCAGGCCCGCCGTATCGGGGCGCCGGGGTCCGCCACCCGCGTCCATGCCTCGGCGATGCGCATGGTCGTCCGGCGCACGCTCTCGTACGGCGGCCAGCCGGGGTCGCCCGTTCTCGCGAACCGGATCCAGGTGGCGTGGACGCGGGAGGCGAGACCGGCGGGTGGCTCGGCCGGGCCGAGGATCGCCTCGGGGCCATGGAGCCGCGGCAGATCGGTGCGGTCGAACACGAACGGCAGCTCCATGACATGCGTGGCGCCGAGCCGCCCGTCCAGGGCCCGCGACCGCCAGGCGAACTCATAGACGTGGGTACGCGACGAGGAGTGCCGGGCGTGGGCGGCCGCGAGCCGCCGGGTGCCCGCGCCGAACAGGGCGTCCGTCATGATGGCGGACCGCAGTTCCCCGGCGGACGCCCCGGGCCGCTCGCGGCGGTAGACCTCCACCAGCTTCTGAGGGGCGGGGTGGGAGCGTGCCGCCACGGCGTGGACGTCCTCCTCGGTCGAGGTCGCCAGGTGGCCGAGCGGGACCAGATAGAGGTTGCCCTCCTCGGCGTTCGTGCCGAGCAGCAGGTCGACGCCCGCGCCGCGGCCGGCGGCCACGGCCTCGGCCGGCTGCTGGTCCAGGACGAGGCTGAACGGGCTCAGGCCGATCAGCGGATCGAAGTGTCCGTCGACGTTGAGATCGATGCCCGCGAGTTGGGGCATGGCCGTAACGAGGCGCTCGTCGGGAACCGACGCCAGCGCCTCGGCGGTCGGGGCGGTCCCCAGGATGCGGGCGAGGGCCCGGGTGACCCGGTCGGCCTGGGCGGGGGCGAACGCCCCCAGGCCGTTGCCGCTCTGGATGATCGCCCGCTGGAAGAGACCCTCGGCCCGCGGGTCGGCCACCACCGCGCCCACGATCGTGGCGCCCGCCGACTGCCCGAAGAGCGTCACCCGGGACCGGTCGCCGCCGAAGGCCGCGATGTTCTCCTCGACCCAGCGCAGGGCCGCGATCACATCCAGCAGACCCCGGTTGTCGGGCGCGTCGGGGAGGTGCAGGAAACCGGGTACACCGAGCCGGTAGTTGAGGGTGACCAGGACGACGCCGTCACGGGCGAAGCCGGTGCCGTCGTAGAGCGCCGACCGGGTGGACCCGGCCACGAATCCGCCACCGTGCACGAACACCGTCACGGGCAGGTCATCGCGTGTGGTGTCGGGCGTCCAGACGTTCACCGCGAGGTAGTCCTCGCCCGGGACCCAGCCCTGCCCGAAGTACGGGGACATGTCGAGGTCGCCGAACGCGTCGCGCCCCGGCTGTGGCGCCGTGGGGCCCGCGGCGGTGGCATCCCGGACACCGTCCCACGGCGGGTGGGGCACCGGCGGGGCGAACCGGGCGGCGCCCCGTGGCGGGGCGGCGTAGGGGATGTGCCGGAAGACGGTGGCGTGTTCCTCCCGGCGGCCACGGACGGCGCCCTGGGAGGTGGCCACGATGGGGGCGAAGGTGTTCGTCATATGCGGGGTGTGTCTCTTCCTCGGTTCCTCGGTATCGCTCCGGTCCGGATCACAGGCGGGTCCGCCCGGGGTCACAGGCGCGCGAAGGCCGCCCATTCCTTGACGGCGAACCCGCCGCCCTCGTGCCGCACCTCCGCGGCGCCATGACCGCCCAGGTGGGCGGGGAAGACCAGGGTGTTCTCCTCGGCCGCCCGGCCCAGGATCCGGCGGCGGGTGGCGCGGGATTCGGCCGGGTCCTCGCAGAAGCAGCTATTGGTGTCGGGATCCGCGATCTGCACCGGGTTGTGCAGCATGTCCCCGACGAAGAGCGCGCGATCGCCTCGGGAATCGAGAGCGAGCACGGACGATCCCGGTGTGTGTCCGGGGGCGAGTTCCAGACGCAGATTGGCGTCGATGTCGAGGGTGCCGTCCCACAGCACCGCCTTGCCCGCTTCCTGGATGGGGGCGACGGAATCCTCGAAGACATTCTGGTTGCCCCGGCCGAACACTGTCTTGTGCTCATTCTCCGGATTCCAGAACTCGAAGTCGCGCTCCGGCATGAGATAGGTGGCATTCGGAAAGGTCGGCACCCACTGACGGCCGTCGAGCCGGGTGTTCCAGCCCACGTGGTCGACATGCAGATGCGTGTTGATCACGACGTCGACGTCCTCCGGCCGCACTCCGGCCCTGGCGAGATTCCCCAGGAAGTCGGTGTTCAGATAGCCCCACACCGGTGCGTAGGGCCGGTGCTTGTGGTTGCCCACACCGGTGTCGACCAGAATGGTCTTGCCCTCGCTGCGCAGGACCCAGGTCTGAATCGCGGATCGCACATTGTCGGCGGCGGGGTCGTAGAAGTCAGGGGCCAGCCAGGACGCGTTGTCCTCCCAGACCCTCTCCGGGCTTTCCGGGAAGAAGGCCCGGGGCGTCATGTCGACCGAGCCGTAGTATTCCTCGACGCGCGTGATGGTGACATCGCCCAGCGTTATCTGCTGCATGGATATTCGCCTCATGTGTCAGAAAGTCGATTGGCAGCAAAATCCTCGCCGGAGGGGGCCGGGGACGGTATCCGTCACATGACTGCACCTGCTCTGCGACGACGGCCACACGACCGACAACACATCACCACCGCTCCGAAAAGTTACGCGTCCGAAGGGCGTTCAGCCTCGGCGTGGTCGGCTTCCTCACCGCGGCCGGCGTTCTGGCCCTGTCCGGTCCCGCAAGCGCCGCGAGCACCCTCGGCGGCGCGGCGGCGGCCAAGGGCCGGTACTTCGGTGCCGCCGTTGCCGCGGGCCACCTCGGCGAAGCCCCGTACGCCGCCACGCTGGACACCGAGTTCAACGCCGTCACGCCCGAGAACGAGATGAAGCGGGACGCCGTCGAGAAGTCGCGGAACTCGTTCAGCTTCGGCTCCGCGGATCAGATCGTCGGCCATGCGCAGGGCAAGGGCATGAAGATCCGTGGCCATACGCTGGTCTGGCACTCCCAACTGCCCGGCTGGGTGGGCGGTTTGAGCGCCACCGAGCTGCGCTCGGCGATGAACAACCACATCACCAAGGTGATGCAGCACTACCAGGGCAAGGTCTACACCATGGTGAAGGACTTCAAGGCCCGCGGTGTGCCGATCGACTGCGTCGGCTTCCAGTCGCACTTCAACAACCAGTCCCCGGTCCCCGGTGACTACCAGCGGAACCTCCAGCGCTTCGCCGCCCTCGGCGTCGATGTGCAGATCACCGAGCTGGACATCGAGGGCTCCGGCACGGCCCAGGCCGACAGCTACCGCCGCGTCACCCAGGCGTGTCTGGCCGTGTCCCGCTGCACCGGCATCACCGTATGGGGCATCCCCGACAAGTACTCATGGCGCGCCGGCGGCACTCCGCTGCTGTTCGACGACGACTACGGCAAGAAGCCCGCGTACAGCGCGGTGCTCGCCGCGCTGGGCGGCACCGGCGACGGTGGCGGTGGCGGCGGCGGTGGCGGTGGCGGTGGCGGTGGAGGCAGGACGTGCACCGTGTCGTACGCCGAGACGCAGCGGTGGGGCGACCGTTTCAACGGTCAGGTGACGGTACGGGCGGGCAGCTCCGCCATCAGCGGCTGGACGGTGACGGTGACCGTGCGTTCCGCGCAGAGCGTCTCCACGACCTGGAACGGCAGTCCTGGCTGGGACGGCAGCGGCAAGGTCATGACGATGCGGCCGAGTGAGCACCGCCGTGCGCGGCGAGTGCGTCCCGGCCATGGCGGGTGTGCACAGCTCACCGGTGTCGCCGGTCCGCGCCGTGAACGTGGCCAGTTGCGCGGCCGGCGGATGGGAGGCACCGGCCACCACACAGCCGAAGGTGTCCAGGATGTGCAGGGCCGCCCGGGACCGGGTGTCCGGCCCGGCCGTGCGCGGGCCGTGGTGGCCGCGCCGGACCAGCTCCTCCAGTACGCTCACCGGCCGGCTTCCGGCCGCAGGGCGGGCAGCACCTCGGAGCCGACGCTTTCGATCAGCTCGGTGGGCGGATCATAGGAGCCGACATGCTGGAGGAACACATCGGTCACCCCGTCGGCGTGCAGCGCGGTGAGCCGTTCGGCGATCTCCTGGGCGGTGCCGAACAGGCAGAACTCCTGGGCGAACCGGAGCACCGCCGCATCGCTCACCCAGGCCGAGCAGATCTCGACGGCCGCGTCCCAGTCCTCGGCGTGGACGAGGTCCGGATAGACGCCCTCCACCCGTGCGGGTACGTCCAGTTCGATCCCGGCCAGGGTGAGGAAGGGCGCGCCGCCGTTCTGGGCGATCGAGGCGCAGATCGGCTTGAGCAGCCGGGCCTCGGCCTCGATGTCGTCGGTCACCGCGCAGAACGCCGAGACCGTCAGCGGGATGGCCGCCGCGGTGCGGCCCGCGGCCTCCGCGCCCTCCCGCACCCGGGCGGTGGCACTGGCGAGGGTGTTCCGCGAGACGCCGCTGAGCAGGATGACACCGTCGGCGATCTCCCCGGCGAGCCGTAGATTGCGGGGGCCGCTGGCGGCCATGTGGATCGGCACGTTCGGATCCGGGTCGCGCAGCCGGGACCGTACGCCGTTGAAGTCCCACTCCTCCCCCGCGAACAGCGCCCGCAGCGTGGCCAGCCCGTCGCGCAGCTCCGCCCCGGTGCTCTGGCGCATGCCGATGGGGCCGACCGAGCTGTTGCCCACGCCGAGGCCGAGGGTGAACCGGCCGGGGGCCAGTTCGGCGACGCTGCGCGCGGCCGAGGCGACGACGGCCGGGTGCCGGGTGGCGAGGTTGGTGACCGCGCTGCCCAGGCCGATCCGCTCGGTGGCCAGCGCGGCGGCGGTCAGGACCGTGAACACGTCCCGCCACAGCAACTGGGAGTCGGGGAACCACACCTGGTCGAAGCCCAGTTCCTCGGCCCGCCGGGCGGTCGTGGCCAGCCGGTCCACCCGGTCGCACGGCGGTATGCGGACGCCGACGCGTATCCCGCTCTTCTGTGGTGTGTTCATGCCTGCCCCCCGTTCAGGAAGTCCATGTGCAGTGCGTTGAAGCGGTCCGCGTGTTCATGCTGGGGCCAGTGGCCGCATTCGCCCTCGGGCCAGGACGCGTACCGCCGCTCGATGGCGGCGAGCAGCCCCTCGGGCCCGCAGCGGTACACGACGAGCGCCGTCGGCCACCGTAGGCCGGCGACCACCGCGCACCGCTCGCCTCGGCGGCGGCCACCATCGGCAGCAGCGGGGTGCCCCTATGGGTTTCGTCAAGCTGTGGGGGCAGGTTGCGGGTCGTAGAAGGTGCCGTCGCGAAGCATCGCGAAGAGGACGTCGGCTCGGCGTCTGGCGAGGCAGAGGAGGGCTTGGGTGTGGTGCTTGCCCTGGGCGATCTTCTTGTCGTAGTAGGTCCTGGAG
>NZ_JAHLEM010000272.1 GCF_018883605.1 Streptomyces niphimycinicus
CGGCTCCGGCCCGGGAGGCGCGGCGCCACCGCTCCCGCTGTCCGGCGCGCCCTGATCCACCGGCAACCGAATGCCGACGCCCACCGCGCCGGACGACGGCACCGACGCCTCCGCCGGTACCCACGACGCCTCCGCCGCCGGCGCAGGGAGTCGTGCGACCCGGTCCCTGGCCGCGCACCACCGCGCGGCCCGCTCGCCGTCCCCGCACGCCCGCACGAAGGCCGCCAGCAGCTCCGGCCGGGGCGGTTGGTCACGGCTCAGCATGGTGGAGACGCTGCTGCGCGGCAGCACGTCCCCCACGGCGGCGGCCCGTTCCTCGAGCCGCCGGTACGACAGCCCGGAGCGGGCCTTGAGTTCCCGCAGCAACGTCATGAAGCGGCCTACATCCTGGACATCCTCAAGATCACCAGCCTTGTCAGGTTCCATGGGCGGAATCGTCATGGCGGCCGCTGATCGCCCACAACGGCCATGTCCGCCATTTATCGACTTCCGCGCAAGGGGGGGCGTTGACGCTCTCGAAAGCGCTGGAGGTTCAGCGCCATGAAGCACATTCGGTTCTCCTCGGCCCGGCGGCCGTGGTCGCGTCGGCGGCGGCCGTGGTCACGTCGGCGTGCCTGCTCGCCGTCCAGCCGACCGTCTCGCAGGCCGCGTCCGTCCAGGCCGAGAGCGCGCAGGTGACAACGGGATCTTCGTCGGTGGCAGCAACCACGTCATCGAGCGCGCCGTCACGCGCTTCAACCACGACACCGGTGCCATCGCCCGGTGTGCGAAGATCCGGCGCGAGGCGCGCCGGCACGGGGCGAGCTACCGCTTCCTGTTCATGCACCCCAGCGGTGCGGACCTGGAGCATCTGGCCTCGCTGGTGGACGCGGGCGAGTTGAAGCCGGTCATCGACCGCGTCTTCCCGTTTCGAGCAGATCGCCGCTGCCTTCGCCTTTCTGGAGCAGGGGCGCGCCAAGGGAAAGGTCGTCGTCGAAATGTGAGCCCCAGGCGATCCGACGTCACAGGATTCGCCGGACACAGCCTGGGCTCCCCGGCCCCGCGGCCCCGCGGCCCACCGAAAAAACCCGGCGCGGGGCGCATACCCAGTACCGTGCCGGAACGTACTCGACCGTAACCGGAGGAGATCGCATGCGGATCGACGGCACGACCGTCCTGCTCACCGGGGCCACCGGCGGCATCGGGCAGACTCTGGCCCGCGCGCTCGCGGCCAAGGGCGCCAAGCTGCTGCTCACCGGGCGCCGCGAGGAGGTGCTGCGGCCGCTGGCCGAGCGGCTGGGCGGCCGGGCGATCGTCGCCGATCTGGCCGAACGGTCCGATCTGGAGCGCCTGGTCGAGGACGCGGCGGAGGCCCGGATCCTCATCGCCAACGCCGCGCTGCCCTCCAGCGGCCCGGTCCTGGACTACCGGCCCGAGGAGCTGGACCGCGCCCTCGATGTCAATCTGCGCGCGCCGATGCTGCTGTCGCGGCTGATGGCACCGCGCATGGTGGAGTCGGGATCCGGTCAGCTCGTGATGATCGGCTCGCTTTCGGGCCGTACGGCCTCCCCCGGCGCCGCGCTCTACAACGCGGCCAAGTTCGGGCTGCGCGGCTTCACCCTGGGGCTGCGGCAGGACCTGCACGGCACGGGGGTGGGGGTCTCGCTGGTGCAGCCCGGATTCGTGGGCGACGCCGGGATGTTCGCCGACGCGGGCACGTCCCTCCCCACCGGGGTCCGGACGATCTCCAGCCGGCGGGTGGCGGCAGCGACCATCCGGGCCATCGAGCGGAACCGGGCCGAGGTGAACGTAGCCCCGCTGGAGTTGCGCCTGGGCAGCGCCCTCGGCGGGCTGTTCCCGACCCTCGCCGAGCGGGCCCAGCGGAGCGCGGGCGCCGGGGAGACGTCCCGTCAGCTCGCCGACGGGCAGCGCGGCAAGCGCTGAGCGGACCTGGTGAAGTCGGCTGCGGTTCAACAGCGCCGCCAAGGGGCGCGGGGAACTGCGCGACCAGCCACGACGGCGCCGCGGACGAACGACGGCACATCACGGCCAATCCCGCGGAGCGCTTCGCGCCACGGCCGGATGCGCGGGCGGTGTCGATGACCCGTCCGCGCACGGGTCATTGACACCGCCCAGCCCCCATGCCAAAGTTTCGC
>NZ_JAHLEM010000273.1 GCF_018883605.1 Streptomyces niphimycinicus
CAATCCCGCGGAGCGCTTCGCGCCACGGCCGGATGCGCGGGCGGTGTCGATGACCCGTCCGCGCACGGGTCATTGACACCGCCCAGCCCCCATGCCAAAGTTTCGCGACTCTGGTCGGACAACGTTGTCAAGCGGAGGTGCGTCCCATGCGGTCGCTGATCGGTGGAATCCGTGCGCGCGCAGCGGGCACGGTGGCGGGCGTGATGACGGCGGCGCTGCTGGGCGGCGGCCTGCTGGGACCGCCGGGGGCGACGGCCGCCGCCGCGGCCGGGGACCCTCCGGCCGACCCCACCTCACTGGTCCATCCCTTCGTGGGCACCGAGAACTTCGGCAACACCTTCCCCGGCGCGAGCGCCCCGTTCGGCATGGTCCAGGTCAGCCCGGACACCGGCGGTCAGGGCGGCTACGACTACGACCAGAACGCCATCCACGGCTTCAGCCAGACCCATCTGTCCGGCGTCGGCTGCGGGGTGGCGGGCGAGCTGCCCATCATGCCGACGACCGGCGCGGTCACCGACGTGGACCCGGAGCACTACCGCTCCACCTTCAGCCATGACGACGAGGAGGCCACCCCGGGCTACTACCGGGTGGGGCTGAAGACCTACGGCATCGACGCCGAGCTGACCGCGACCCGGCGCACCGGCTGGCAGCGCTACACCTTCCCGGCCACCGGCGCGGCCAATGTGCTGTTCAACACCGGCAAGGCCAATCAGAACGTCTTCGGCTCCGAGATCCGCGTGGTCGGGGACCGGACCGTCGAGGGCCGGGTGGAGGCCGGGAACTTCTGCGCCGGAAAGGACCGGCACACCGTCTACTTCACCGCCACCTTCGACCGCCCCTTCGCCTCCTACGGCACCTGGCGCGGTACGACCCCCTCCCCCGGTTCCCGCGAGGCGGCCGGAGCGGGCGGCAACGGCGCCTGGGCCGGCTTCGACGCGAGCCAGGACCGGGATGTGGTGGTCAAGGTCGGGCTGTCGTACACCGGGCCGGAAGGCGCCCGGAAGAACCTCACGGCCGAGACCGGGGACTCCTACGACTTCGACGCCACCCGCGCCGCACTGCACGACACCTGGCGGAAGAAGCTCGACGCGATCCGGGTCGGCGGCGGTACCGAGGAGCGGCAGCGCGCCTTCTACACCGCGCTGTACCACGCCCAGTTGCACCCCAATGTGGCGGGCGACGTGGACGGCCGCTACACCGGTTTCGACGGCGCGACCCACACCGCCTCCGGCTATACGCCGTACCAGAACTTCTCGCTGTGGGACACCTACCGGCCGCAGAACCAACTGCTGGAGCTGCTGGAGCCGCGGGTGGCCCGCGATGTCGCGCTGTCGGTCGTCGCCATCGGCCGGGACGGTGGCTGGCTGCCGCGCTGGGCGCTGGCCAACAGCGAGACCAACATCATGACGGGCGACCCGGTGACCCCGTTCCTCGTCGAGGCGTGGTCCAAGGGGCTGCTGGCCGGGCATGAGGACGAGGCGTACGCGCTGCTGAAGAAGAACGCGACCAGCACCCCGCCCGCCGACTCCCCCTATAACGGCCGCTCCGGAGTGGACTATTACCGCAAGCTCGGCTACGTCCCCTCGGGCCTGAAGCTCGGCACCGACTGCGCCGACAAGGGCGGTGACAACGACTGCGTCCATCCCGCCTCGGCCACTCTGGAGTACTCCGCCGCGGACGCCGCGCTCGCCCTGATGGCGCGCGGGCTCGGACACCGCGCCGACGCCCGGATGTTCGCCGAGCGCGGCCAGACCTTCCGCACGCTGTGGGACCCGTCGATCGGCCACTTCCGGCCGCGCACGGCCGACGGCGCGTGGGTGGCCCCGTACGACCCGGTGGCGGCGGGCAAGCAGTTCCACGAGGGTGGCGCCTACCAGTACCAGTGGCTGGTGCCGCAGGACCCGGCCGGTCTGGTGGAGCTGATGGGCGGCAGGCGCGCGGCCGAGAAGCGGCTGGACGACTTCTTCGCCTACGACAAGCTGCTCACCGACCCGGCGGGCACGGCCCGTAAGGACTGGATCTCCGCGCCGTACGACTACTACGGCAAGCCCACTTACAACCCCAACAACGAGCCCGATCTGCACGCCCCGTACATGTATCTGTGGGCGGGCGCGCCCGCGAAGGCGGCGACGGCGGTACGGGCGGCGATGACCCTGTTCACCACCGGGCCGGACGGGATGACCGGCAATGACGACCTCGGCACGATGTCGGCCTGGTACATCTTCTCCTCGCTGGGCCTGTATCCGACGATGAGCGGCGGGGACTTCCTCGCCCTGTCCAGCCCGCAGTTCGACTCGGCCGTGGTCCGCATCGGGCGGTACGGCACCCGGCAGGGCGGCACGCTGACGGTCACCGCGCCGGGCGCGAGCGACACCAAGCGGTATGTGCGCGGCGTCTCGCTGAACGGCCGTGACGTGGCGCGGACCTGGCTGGACTGGGACCAGGTCGCCCATGGCGGGAAGCTGGCCCACCGGCTGTCCACGGAGCCGTCGTCCTGGGGCACCGGCAAGGGCGCTGAGCCGCCGTCGGTGGGCGCCACCCGCAAGGGCTGATACCGGACGGTTGTGGTGTAGGTTCTAGGGCCCGCCTGGACACACGGGCCTGGGGGGTGTGGTCGAGCGAGGGAGCGGGTGTCCATGCGTGCTGTGGTGTTCGACGACTTCGGGCGCCGGCCCGAGGTCCGGAGCGTCGAGGACCCCGCTCCCTCCCCGCGCGGCGTGGTGATCCGCGTCGAGGCGACCGGTCTTTGCCGCAGCGACTGGCACGGCTGGATGGGCCACGACCCGGACATCCGGCTGCCGCATGTCCCCGGCCATGAGCTGGCCGGGGTGATAGAGGCGGTCGGCCCCGACGTCCTCAACTGGCGCCCCGGGCAACGGGTCACCGTGCCGTTCGTGTGCGCCTGCGGGCGCTGTGCCGCCTGCGCGGAAGGCGCCCAGCAGGTGTGCGAGCGGCAGACGCAGCCGGGGTTCACCCACTGGGGCTCGTTCGCCGAGTACGTCGCGATCGAGAACGCCGATGTGAATCTGGTCGGGATACGCAACGAGCTGTCGTTCACCACGGCCGCCGGTCTGGGCTGCCGCTTCGCCACCGCCTTCCGCGCCGTCGTCGCCCAGGGCCAAGTCGCCCCGGGCGAGTGGGTCGCGGTGCACGGCTGCGGCGGGGTGGGGCTGTCCGCGGTGATGATCGCCGCGGCGGCCGGGGCCCGGGTGGTGGCGGTGGACATCTCACCGGAAGCGCTCGCCCTCGCGGCCCGGTTCGGCGCGGCGGTGTGCGTGGACGTGGCGTCCACGCTGGGTTCGGTGGCGGAGGCGGTCGCGGACGCCACGGGCGGCGGCGCGCATGTCTCGCTCGACGCGCTGGGCTCCCCGCGGACCTGCGCGGCGTCCATCAAGAGCCTGCGCCGCCACGGCCGCCATGTCCAGGTCGGGCTGCTGCCGCCGGCCGCCGGGACCCCGATGATCCCGATGGACCGGGTCATCGCGCAGGAGCTGCGCCTGCTGGGCAGCCATGGCATGGCCGCGCACGCCTACGGCCCGATGATGGAGATGGTCGAGGCCGGTTCGCTGCGGCCGGATCTGCTGGTGACCGACGTCATCGGGCTGGACGCGGTCCCGGAGGCGCTGTCCACGATGGCCTCCGGCGGGAGGGGCGGGGTCACGGTCATCGAACCGCACCGCCCGCCCTTGGCCGGGAGCTGACGAACCGCTCCGGCGCGGTGCTTGCAGCACCCGCACCGTCCCGCCCGTCACCCGGATCCGGTCCCCCGCCGCCGGATCGGCCGCTATGGGGGGCACATTGGCCGGGGTCAACTCGGGGGCGTGCCCCGGCTCACCCCCGCGCGGCACCGTGCGCACGACCTGACTGGGCGGTAGCCCGGCCCGCCCCTGGAGCCGCCGCTCCCCGGCCCTGTCCCGCCACCATGGGGGGCAGATGGGCTCCCTCGCCCGTCGTTCCGTCAGCGATGCGAGGCGTCCGGGCCGACGACAAGCAGTGCTTCGCGCAGGGTGCGTACGGCAGGCTTGGCCTGCTGCGGTGCTACTTCGCGGGCCAGGTCCGACAAGCGGCGGCGGACCCGGGCGGAGTCCACGCTGCTGCCCACCTCGATAGTCCGGCGTCGCAAGCGGCGTCGATGTCGCTGACAACGAACCGGGCGCGTGCTGCCGCGAGGGGGCTTTCGCCGCACCCGGAGTCAGTGCAGGGCCTCGATAGCCTTCAGGACCAACGCCCGCGCCTCGGCCCCGTATACGGCCATGCTGCGCAGGCGCTCGAACGCCTTCAGATACTGAGCGAGTTCGCCGGGTTGAACCACGTTCACCTCGGCGGTTACCAGTTCTACGGACACCTTCCGGTCGTCGTAGATGTGGAAGGTCTCCTCGGTCCAGTGGGTCCGCCGGGCCGCCATCGGGATGATCCCGAGCGACACTGCGGGCAGCGCGCCGGCAGTCAGCAGGTAGCCCAACTGGGCGGCCATGGCGTCGGTGTCGGCGACCTGGCAGTACAACACCGGCTCCTCGATGACCACGATGAAGCGGTGCCCCTGCTCGTGGATGATCCGGGACCGCTCGATCCGCGCGCGGGCCGCGGCCTCACTGTCGTCGGCAGGCAGGTCGTGGACGTTCGCGGCGATCCCGAGGACGGCCTGCGCGTAGCCCTCGGTCTGCAGCAGGCCGGGCACGAGGCTGGAGGAATACATGCGGAACACCTCGGTCGCCCGGAGCGCCGGGACGCGGCTCTCCTGAATGTGCCGGAGTCCGGCCCGGACCTGGTCGCGCCACTGCCGGTACATCGTCTCAGCGTTGATGGACTGGACGACGAGTTCCCGCGCCTGGTCGTCGGCGTGGGTGGCGGCACACCAGCGGCGGATGTCCGTGGCGGACGGCCCGGTGAGGGCGTTCTCGATGCGGCTGGTCTTGGAGTAGTGCCAGCCGCACGCGGCAGCCAGCTGCACGAGCGTCAGGCCGGCTTCCTTGCGGAGGTCGCGGAGCCGCTGAGCGACGGCTTCACGTGCGGCCTGGGCAGATGAGGACGGCGAGGCGGGCATGAGCTGGCTGGCGGTGCTTCCTGGTCAGTGGATCTGGTACTGGTCGTGGGGTGTGGCGTGCGCCCAGACGGCGTCGAAAGCCTCCGCGCACAGCTTGGCGGCCGCCGGGTCATCAGAGATCTCGTGGCCGATGAGGGCGCCGTCCCCGGAGAAGAAGCCCCAGCGGATCAGGCGGTCGTCGAACAGCCAGAAGTCGTTGCCGGGCAGAGCGATGTCCGAGGCGCGCCGACGGGGCAGCCAGCGTACTTGTTCGCCTGCGTGCACGTTGACGATGGTGGACGCGTGCTCGTATCGGATGTAGTCGGTGACCGGTTCGGACACGATCCGCGCCCGGCGCACGACGACACCGCGTGCCACCGCGCTGGAGACGGCATCGACCCAGGGCGCCCAACCCGGCGAGTTGGGGTCGGTGTCCACGCTGCCGGTCTGCAGCCACGCCCTGAACTCGTCGGCCTCCGCGGCTACTCCATAGTGGTCTCGCATCTCCAGGTGCACGGCAGAGCGCGTGCAGTCGGCCATCAGGTCAGCGATGGTCGGAACGCTCGAGGGCATCGCACGCCTCCCTGATCATGTGCACCATCCTGGCGGGGATACGAATCACGGCCTCATCGTGCGGGATGCCGACGCTATGCCCCGGCGCCTCGAAAGCCGCGCACTCGGCTTCGAGTTCAGGGCCCGGTTTCCAGCCCTGGAAGACGAGATCGTGCTTCTTCTGGTCGACCCACACGGTCGGGGAGTCTCCTGTCTTGGTGTCGGGATCGATCCCGATGAACCGTAACGGCACGCCTGCCTCCATCCACGTGATGTGCAGCTCTTTGCGTCACAGTCACGCAGCCGGAGGGCCGTGTCAAGGGCACGAACATGGCAACTCACTGGCTCAGAGGCCCATCCCGCAAAGATCTGCACATTGCTGGCCGTGCTGCACATCTCACTCCTAGCGTCGGCGGGTACGACGAAACCCCGGCTGCTGGTGTTCCGGGCCCCGTACCGGACGACAGCGCCAGCGGCCCGCCCTACCCGACACCTGCCGTCGATCCGACGCGGCCACCGACAAGGCAGGGATGAAGGGGCTCCGGTACCGGCTCGCAGCCGGGCCAAAGTCCCGACCAGCAAGGCTCGCCCCGGCCTCCCGCTTGCAGGCCAGTGGCCGGGACGAGCACCGCGCCATCGCGCGGGGACACCCCCTGCGCGTGTGAACTCAGGAGGCCCCATGCGATTACAGCACGTCGTCGTCCGTCAGGACCCGGAGGACGGCGACACCATGCCGGACACGGACGCCCCGACCCCAGTCGGGCAGACGCCCGGCGACTCGGACGACGGCCGCCAGTACGCGAGGTAACCAGCGTCAGACGCCATATCAGTCCGTCGCCTGGCCGGTGTTCACCACCCGGCCAGGCGACGGGCCGCTCTCACCACCAGGAGGTACCTCCGATGCCCCCTCCGCCCCCGCCGATGCCGGCTCACTGGCACTGCTACCGCTGGACTGGAGACCGCCGCACCTATGACGACGAGTCCGCCCGACGGCCTCCACACCTCGTCGTACAGGACATCTCGCCCCAGGAATGGAAACAGCTCGCGGCGGCCGGCCCCGCCTTCATGGCGAGCGACGTACCCCCACTGGAAGTGCCGCACTGGCTGCTCCGCCCGGCCAGAATGATCAAGGCCACCTTCGAGGCACCGGACAAAGCCTCCGCCTGGTACAGAGACCAGATCAGCGAGTGGAGCCCATCCTTCCGCACCGACCACGACAAGGACTCCTCCCGACAGGCCGAGCGGTTCACGGCCGCGGATAACCGGCTCAGCTGGGGCGGAGATGTCGTCGGCGGTTGGTACCTGCGAGGTACCGGATTCGCATCGGTCCAGGTGGTCGCCTGCAGCGCGAACCGCATCCGCCCGACCATCCCCTGCCCGATGCGCTGACGCCTTCCTGCGGCTGGCGTGGCCGTGCATTCACATTGCTGATGCTGCTGCTCGGACACGAAGCCCTCCGGACCTCGGGGGGCTTTCGCCATGCTCGAACAGCGCGATGGCCCCCGCCGAGTGGTCAGGGGCCGATCGGACGTACCCACGGAGCCGACCGGGGGTACCGTTCCGAGTGTCGACGTCGGAACGGAGTCATCATGTCAGATGGCACTGAGGCACGCCCAGGAACCGTTGGAGCGCGGCTGAAAGAGCATCGCCTGATCCGAGGATTCACGCTGCGAGAACTCGGCCAGCGGGCGCACACATCCCCCTCGATGCTGTGCCAGATCGAGAAAGGCGAACGGTCACCCAGTGAACAGCTTCTCGGATCGGTAGCGCGCGCGCTGAGCGTCAGCGTCGCCGTCCTACGCGGCCAGCCGTACATCAAGCAGCTCCAGCAGGACCAACTCGACGCGGTGATCGCACCGCTGAGCAGCACGCTCAGCCTGTGGGATGCACCGCCCGAGCAGGGCGACCCGCCGCCCCGCCCCCTGCCCACGCTGGAGGCGGACGTCATGGAGGCGCGCCGGCGACGCCTGGACGCCGAGTTCCTGCCGCTGGCCACCACCCTGCCTCGGCTCATCCGGGAACTGGCTCACGCCGCCGAAACCTTCACTGCGCCAGCGGACATCGACCGCGTCCGGTGGCTGCAAGCTGAGGTGGCCCACACGGCCGAGGTCGTCGCTTACAGACTCGGGTACATGGACCTCTCGCGGCTGGCCTTGACCCGCATGGAGCATGCGGCGATTCGTGGGTCGGACCCCCGCTGGGTCGCCGTGGAGCGGGTACTTCGCGGTCAACTCGCGTTGGACGGCGGGCTCGCGGACGCGGGTATGCGCCTGGCCGAACTGGCGGTACGCGACTTCCCCGGAGGGCCGGAGCTGCCCACTCGCGCGGTGCTGGGCACGCTGCATCTGAAGGCGGCCATCCTGGCGTCCGGGCGCGGGGACGGCGACGAGTCGAACGCACGGCTGGCGGAGGCCAAGGGAATAGCGGACGAACTCGGCGAGACCGACAGCTTCGGCTTGGGCTTCGGCCCGTTCTACGTGGGGCTGGTCGGAGTCTCGTCCGCGGCTGACCGCAACGAGCACGACTTGGCGATGCAGCGGGCCCTCGCGGTCGAGGTGCCCGAGTCGTACCCCACGGTGGCGCATGTGGCCCGGTACTGGGCGAACCGTGCGCGGGCGGCGGTGTGGACGGCGGATCACGATGATGCGATGAAGTCGCTGCAGAAGGCTCGGGAGGTGGCGCCTCAGCAGGAGCGGTACGACCCGTATGTACATGAGGCGGTGGCGACGATGCTGCGTGCGCAGTCGCGTCTGTCGGAGGAGCTGCGCGAGTACGCGCGTTGGTGCGGAGTGGGGTGACGCTGGGCCCGTGCTTGTTCACCAACTGTGAACGCACGGGCCTTCCCTGGTCGACAGGATGTGACGGTGGGTAGATACCGCCCGTAGCTGGTGCCTCCGCCACGTCCGCGTCCGCACCGGACTCGCGGACGAGACCGTCCTCCTCGGCGTACCCCCTACCACTTGGACCGATGGCCATGACCCGTACTGGCACGTGCCCCTCGGCCCCGGCCGGTACCTGACCAACACGCAGCGCCTGCACGAGGCCCTGGCTCAGGCGACCATCGAGATCCACAACTCGGCGCCGCAGGGCCCCTCTTTCGTGACCCGGCACGACAGCCACCTCCCCGGTAACTCGGTGGAGCCGAAGGCCCACCTCGAGCTGGGCGGAGCGTCATGACCGCCACCGCCCGGCCCTCCGCCGTCGGGGCACCGGCCTACTCGCAAGTCCTCCCCCGTGAGCCGGAGGCCGCCGCACTCGCCCGGCGGATGGTGCGGACCGTGCTGGACACCTGGCACCTGCCCCAACTCGCCGACGACGCGGCACTGGTCACATCTGAGCTGGTCGCCAACGCCGTGGACCACGCACGCGGCCGATGTATGCGCCTCACCGTGACCCGCGCCGGCGAATACCGTGTGCGCCTCGCGGTCATCGACAAGAGCCACGACGAACCAGTGCGCAAGGCGCCCATTCCCAGTGAGGAGCGCGGTCGCGGCCTTGCCGTCGTCGACGCCTTCTCTGCTGCTTGGGGCGTCGACCCGCTGCCTTGGGGAAAACGGGTCTGGTCCGAGCTGGAGGCCGGCATGGGAGAGGAGCAGCCGTAACTGGTCTCACCCCTCCCCGTCGGCCCTGGTCAAGCATGCCGCCGAAGGAACCTTGGGCCGCGCCGACGGTTGGCTGTGCGGGCGCATCGACCTGCCGACGCCGTGCCTCGGCACTGTGGAGAGCGCGGGACACGAGACGTCGCTGCACGCCTGTGACTCGTGCATGGAGCGCCTGGAGGGCAGGGCGCGCGACTTCGCGCGGTCCGGTAGCGGCCGATTTTCTTCGGCGGTAGGAAACTTTCCTAACAATAATGCGTCCGAATCCTTGACGCGTACATGGAGGCGCAGCCAGGATGCCTCGGGAACGGCCCCCACGCCGACCGAGGAGACGACGCAGATGACGTCCGCCCCCCGCGCCAAGAAGCCCGTGCAGCCGCTGAAGCCGCTGCGGCCCCTGGTCAAGAACCCCCGCCTGGGAATATCCGTCGCCGCCGGCGCAGCGCTCGCGCTGGTCGGCGGCGTGGCGCTGTGGTCGCCCGCAGGAATCGCGTCCGCCGCCCCCGACCGCACACCGCGCGCCGCCGCCGGGTTCACGGCCGTTGCCGCCGGTGATATCGCCGAGCAGTGCACGGCGAGCGACAGCGACTGCGAACATCCCAAGACCGCCGCGCTGGTGAAGAAGATCAACCCGGCGTTCGTGATGACCATGGGCGACAACCAGTACGACGACGCCCGGCTCAAGGACTTCAAGAAGTACTACGACAAGACGTGGGGCGCCTTCAAGAGCAAGACGCACCCCGTCGCCGGCAATCACGAGACCTACGACCCGGACGGCGAACTGGCCGGGTACAAGGACTACTTCGGGTCCGTCGCCTACCCGAAGGGCAAGAGCTACTACAGCTACGACCAGGACAACTGGCACTTCATCGCTCTGGACTCCAACAGCCTGGACCGCGCGCAGACCGACTGGCTCAAGGCCGACCTCGCCGCCAACTCCAAGAAGTGTGTGGCCGCTTACTGGCACCACCCGCTCTTCTCCTCCGGCGAGCACGGCAACGACCCGGTCAGCCGACCGCTCTGGAAGCTGCTCTACGACGCCAAGGCCGAACTGGTCCTCAACGGCCACGATCACCACTACGAGCGCTTCGCACCGCAGGACCCGAACGGCAAGGCCGACAAGAACGGGATCGTCGAACTCCTCGGCGGAATGGGCGGGGCCAACCCGTACAAGATCGAAGAGGTCCAGCCGAACAGCGAGAAGCGGCTCACCAAGGCCTTCGGCGTGGTGAAGCTGAACTTCACCGACACCGGCTTCTCATGGGATCTGGTGGGCACGGACGAGAAGACGAAGGACAGCAGCCCGACCTACCAGTGCCACTGACCGCCGTTCGGCAACCGCACCCACGGACGGCCTGATTGATGTATCTCGCGACCACGGACGCGGCCGCGACGGCGACCAAGGTGACGCGCGGCCGCGTCGGCGGGCCGGTCCTGGCCCTCGGCGCGGTCAGCCTGGTCACCGATATCTCCTCCGAGATGGTCACCGCCGTGCTGCCGCTCTACTTCGTACTCCAACTGGGGCTCTCGCCCCTCCACTTCGGCTTCCTCGACGGCCTCTACAACGGTGTGACCGCGCTGGTGCGTCTGTGGGGCGGGCATGCGGCGGACCGCGGCGGACGGCACAAGCTCGTCGCCGGATGCGGCTATGCGCTCTCCGCGCTGTCCCGGCTCGGACTGCTGCTCGCCGGGGGCGGCACACTCGGCATCGGTGCCTCCCTCGCCGCCGACCGGATCGGCAAGGGCGTACGCACCGCTCCGCGCGACGCTCTGATCTCGCTCAGCGCCCCGCCGGACGCGCTCGGCCGGGCCTTCGGCGTGCACCGGGCGATGGACACCACCGGCGCCCTGCTGGGGCCGCTCGCGGCGTTCGCGCTGCTGTGGGCCACCGCCGACGCGTATGACGCGGTGTTCGTCGTGAGCGCTTGCGTCGGGGTGGTGGGCGTGCTGGTGCTGGTGGCCTTCGTGCCGGGGCAGGCCGAGCTGCCCCGGCGCGAAGGCCACCGACCGGGATCCACCGCACCCCTCCCCCGCGCACGGGTCCTGTTGCCGCTCCTCGACCCCGCCTTCCGGCGCATCTTCGTCGCGGCGGCGCTGCTCGGCGCGGCGACCATCGGTGACTCGTTCCTCTATCTGCTGTTGCAGCGTCGGCTGGACTTCGCGGTGAGCTGGTTTCCGCTGCTGCCGCTGGGCGCGGCGGCGGTCTATCTGCTGCTCGCGGTGCCGGCCGGGCGGCTCGGCGACCGCATTGGTCGGCGGGTGCCGTTCCTCTGCGGGCATACGGCGCTGCTCGCCGGCTATCTCCTGCTGCTGACGTCCGGTGCCGGACCGGTGCTGCTGGTCGGCGTGCTGCTGTTGCTCGGGGTGTTCTACGCCGCCACCGACGGGGTGCTGATGGCGCTCGCCGGGCCGGTGCTGCCGGCCACCCGCCGTGCCAGCGGGATGGCGCTGCTTCAGACGGGGCAGGCGCTCTGCCGGCTGTTGGCGGCCGCCGGGTTCGGCGCGGCCTGGACGCTCTGGGGCATCCGCCCCGCGCTGATCGCCGCCGTCCTCGCGCTGGCCACGGCGCTGGCCGCGGCCGCCGTTCTGCTCCCCCGTCCGGAGCCTCCGGCACGGCCGGATCGCCCGGACTCCACCGGTCCCGTGGCCTCGCCAGGTTCCCCTGGTCCTCTGGCCTCCCCGGACCGCCCGGGCACCCCGGACCGCCCGGGCACCCCGGATCGCCCCGACTTCCCGGACCCCCCGGAAAGGCAGCCGTCCCGCACATGAATCCACCCCCCACCTCCCGCTTCTCCCTCTCCTCCCGGCTCGCCGCGCTCTCCCTCCGGGCTCGGGTCATCGCGGTCGTGACCGCCACCGCGCTGCTGGCCACCGTCGCCGTCGTCTACACGCTCGGAGCTACCCGGCAGACCCAACCCACCGACACCGCCTCGGCGTTCGGCCTCGACCACGCCCGGCTGTACTTCCGCAGCTCCGGCGCCGGAACCGGCCGGGTGGCCCACCTCCCCGCACCGGCCGCCCGACCGGGCACCGCCGCCCCGGCCTCGGATCGCCCATCCGACCGCCGCACCACCGGCGGCCCGGCCTGCGACCGCTTCTACGCGGCAGCGAGCACGGGGCTGTGCCTCCAGCATCGCCCCGGCATCCCGCCCAGGTCGTACGCCGTGGTCCTGGACCGGCGGCTGCGTGAGAAGCGGCGGATCGCGCTCACCGGCATCCCCAACCGGGCCCGGGTGTCCGCCTCCGGGCGGATGCTGTCCTGGACGATGTTCGCCACCGGCGACTCCTACGCCACCACCGCGTTCTCCACCCGCACCTCGATCCTGGACACCCGCACCGGCTACCTCATCAAGAACATGGAGGAGATCCCGCTCACCCTCGACGGCCGCCGCTACCACTCCCCCGACGTGAATTACTGGGGCGTCACCTTCGCCCGCGACGACAACCGCTTCTACGCCACCGTCTCGACTCGGGGGAAGACCTACCTCGTCCAGGGCGATATGCGCAGATGGGCGGCGCACACGATCCGCGAGAACGTGGAGTGCCCCTCGCTCTCCCCGGACAACACCCGCCTCGCCTTCAAGAAGCGGGTACGCGAGGGCGCCACCGACCCCTGGCGGCTGTACGTCCTCGATCTGCGGACCCTGCGCGAACACCCGCTCGCCGAGACCCGCAGCGTCGACGACCAGGCAGCCTGGCTGGACGACCACACCCTCGCCTACGCGCTCCCGGGGCGCGACGGCCGGACCTCCGACGTCTGGACGGTCCCGGCGGACGGCTCCGGCACCCCGTCCCTGCGGGTGCCGGACGCCTCCTCACCCGTCCGCATCCCCTGAAATCCCTAGGTGCAGGTGGTCGCATGCAGCTCGAACCGCATCCGCCCGACGATCCCCTGCCCGATGCGCTGACGCCTTCCTGCGGCGCGTGGCCGTGCATTCAGTTTGCTGATGCCGCTACAGGAAGCCGTGCAGCCGGACGCTCCCCCAAGTCTCAGCCGCCCGAGGACTCCTGGGCCTGGAACGCCGACCACCCTCGGCGTCCGAGGGCGGGGTCACTGAGCACGTCGTACGCCGTGCACGCCAGCGCTTCCGCCGCGGCCAGCATCGCTGACCTGCCCCGCTCATCGCCCGCCGCCAGGGCGAACTGCGGTGTGTGATCACAGTGGTCGGGCGGAAGGATGCGGAGAAAGGGGTGGATGGTGGGAACCCTGGTGCTGACGTTGCCGATGTCGGAGGACCCCAGGAAGACGCCTGGCTCGACCTCGGCGATCTTCCCTCCGCCGTCCTCCTCGGCAGGCGCTCCCACCGCGAGTCCCGCCAGCGGTTCGACGTCCCCGCGCGATCCCCATGTCGACAACACCACACGCATATCGCGAATCCCCCATTTACCCAGGTTCCGGCCTCGGCCGACCATCCTGAGGCGCACCGGGGGCCTTGCCGCAAGCCCCCCGGTGCGCCATAGGTTGACAGTGGCAGGGAGGAGTACCTTCCTGGCTTTGCTGTTTCCCCAGTCCAGGACCGTCAGTCCAGGACCGTCAGATCCAGCCCGCTCAGCCGCTGGGGGTCGGCCAGGATGTCGATCGCCACGATCCTGCCGTCCGTGACCGTGAAGGCCAGCACCGAGAACGGCCGCCCGTCCCGGGAGCTGACCACGCCCACCGCCCCGTTGACGAGCGCGGGACGGGCGAGGAGGCCCTTGCCGCCGAGGCGGGAGAAGGTGAGGGCCTGGTCCGCCACGGCCGCCGCGCCGTGCACCTCGCGCGGGGCGGGGGCGGGCGTGGGGCCGTAGTCGGCGCGCAGCACGACATCCGGGTCGAGTACGGAGATCAGCCCCTCGAAGTCGCCGTCGCGCGCGGCGGCGAGGAAGGCGCCCACGACCTCGCGCTGCCGGGCCAGGTCCGCGTCGGGGACCGGAGCCGCTCCCCGCACCCGGCGGCGGGCGCGGCTGGCGAGCTGACGGGCGGCGGCCGGGGTGCGGTCGACGATGGGGGCGATCTCGTCGAACGGTACGGCGAACAGATCGTGCAGTACGAAGGCCAGCCGTTCGGCGGGGGCCAGCGTCTCCAGGACGACCAGCAGGGCGAGGCCGACCGAGTCGGCGAGCAGCGCCTGGTCCTCGGGGCCCGGCCCGGTCTCGCCGCTGATGACCGGGTCGGGGAGGTGCACCCCCAGCGGCTCCTCGCGCCGCGCGGTGCGCGAGCGCAGCATGTCCAGGCAGACGCGCCCGACGACGGTGGTCAGCCAGCCGCCCAGGTTCTGCACCGCGGCGGTGTCGGAGCGGCTGAGCCTCAGCCATGCCTCCTGGACGGCGTCGTCCGCCTCGCTCAGCGAGCCGAGCATGCGGTAGGCCACCGCCCGCAGATGGCCGCGGTGGGCCTCGAAGCCCTCCGCCAGAAGGTGGTTCTCGTTCATCGGTCACATCCCCTTGTCGCGGACCGCACCGGCGCGGGCCACACCGTGCTGACGGATGGGCCGGGTGCGATGTGACGGAGGGGGACGGAATGTTTTCTGCGGGCCCGTGCACCCGTCCAGTCCCTTGACGCACTGCGATCACATCATTACATAAATTGGGAGCGCTCCCACGTCTCCTACGTCTCCCACATCTCCCCACATCTCCCCACGTCGTCCACGTCGTCCACGTCGTCCACGTCGTCCCGAGGAGGATCCGTCATGCCCGTGTCCCTGTTACCCCGTCCGTGCGGTGCGCGCGCCGCCACCGCGCTGCTGACCGGCGCACTGCTGCTGATCGCCGCCCAGTCCGCGCCCGCGGGGGCGGACTCCTCCGCGGCGCCCGCGCCCCCGACCGCTGCCTCCGCCGCGCCGTCCGCCGTCCAGGTCAATCAGCTCGGGTATCTGCCGGACGGCCCCAAACGCGCCACCGTCGTGAGCGCGAGCGCCACCGCCCTGCCCTGGCAACTGCGCGACGCCGCGGGCCGCACCGCCGCCTCGGGCAGCACCACCGTACGGGGCGCGGACGCCGCCTCCGGGCAGTCGGTCCATCTGGTGGACTTCTCCTCGTACCAGGGGACGGGCACCGGCTACACGCTCACCGTGGACGGCCGGACCAGCCATCCCTTCGACATCCGCGCCAACCTCTACGACGGGCTGCGCACGGACGCCATGTCCTTCTTCTACCAGCAGCGCAGCGGTATCCCCATCGAGGCCTCACTGGCCGGTGCGGCCTACGCGCGCCCGGCGGGCCATCTGGGGGTCGCCCCCAACCGGGGCGACACCGCCGTGCCCTGCGTCAGCGGGGTGTGCGACTACGTCCGGGATGTGCGCGGCGGCTGGTACGACGCCGGTGACCAGGGCAAATACGTGGTCAACGGCGGGCTCGCGGTCTGGCAGCTCGTCAACTCCTTCGAGCGCGCGAAGCGCGCGGGGCATGCGGCGGCGCTCGGGGACGCCACGCTGCGCGTCCCCGAGCGCGGCAACGGGATCCCCGATGTGCTCGACGAGTCGCGCTGGGAGCTGGAGTTCCTGATGCGCATGCAGATCCCGGAGGGCAAGCCACGGGCGGGGATGGCCTTCCACAAGGTCCATGACGCCGCCTGGACCGGTCTGCCCACCCGTCCGGAGCAGGACGCCGAGCCGCGTGAGCTGCACGCGCCGTCCACCGCCGCCACCCTCAATCTGGCCGCCGCGGCGGCGCAGTGCGCCCGGGTCTACGCACCGTACGACGCCGCCTTCGCCGCCCGCTGCCTGGACTCCGCGCGCCGCGCCTGGGCCGCCGCGCGGGCGAACCCCGATGTGCTGGCGCCGGGCTCCGACTCCACCGGCGGCGGGGCGTACGACGACGGCGAGGTGGGTGACGAGTTCTACTGGGCGGCCGCGGAGCTGTACGCGACCACCGGGGAGGCGCGGTACCGGGACGCGGTCACCTCCTCGCCGTACCACACCGCGAGCGATGTGTTCACCCCGTTCGGCTTCGGCTGGCAGGACACCGCGCCCCTCGGCCGGATCGTCCTGGCCACCGTGCCAGGCGGCCTGCCCGCCACCGACCTCGCCCGCGTCCGCGCCTCCGTGGTCTCCGCCGCCGATGGGCAACTGAGCACGATGGCCGGCCAGGGCTATGGGGTGCCGCTGCCGGCGGACGGCTATGTGTGGGGCTCCAACGGCCAGGTGGCCAACAACGGGACCGTCATGGCCGTCGCCTACGAGCTCACCGAGCAGCGGCGCTACCGCACCGGGGCGCTGGAGACGCTGGACTATCTGCTCGGCCGCAACGCACTCGGCCAGTCGTATGTCACCGGCTACGGCGAGCACGCCGCACAGAACCAGCACCACCGCTTCTGGGCGCATCAGTACGACGCCTCGCTGCCGAACCCGCCCGCCGGATCGATCGCGGGCGGCGCCAACGCGGGGCTGGAGGACCCGGTGGCGCAGGAGAAGCTCCCGGGCTGCGCGCCCGCGGCGTGCTACATCGACGACATCGGCTCGTACTCCACCAATGAGGTGGCGATCAACTGGAACGCGCCGCTGGCGTGGCTGACCGCGTTCGCCGCGGAACGCGGCTGAGCCCGGGTACCCGATCGGCCCGGCGGGCGAGGGGCCACCGGCCCCTCGCCCGCCGTCGTGTTCACCGGGGCAACTGCGCCTCGATCGCGGCGACGACATCGTCCGCCTCCGGCTCGGTGCGCGGCCGGAACCGGCCCACGACCTCACCCTCCGGCGAGATCAGGAACTTCTCGAAGTTCCACTGCACATCCCCCGCCTCGCCCTGCGCGTCGGGCGTCCGCGTCAGCTCGGCGTAGAGCGGATGCCGCTGCTCGCCGTTGACGTCGATCTTCTCCAGCAGCGGGAAGGACACGCCGTAGGTCGTCGAGCAGAACGTCTGGATCTCCTCGCTCGTCCCCGGCTCCTGCCCGGCGAACTGATTGCACGGAACCCCCAGCACGGTGAATCCGCGCTCGGCATAGCGCTGCTGGAGCCGCTCGAGCCCCTCGTACTGCGGGGTGAGACCGCACTTGGACGCCACATTGACCACCAGCAGCGCCGCGCCCCGATGCGCATCGAGAGAGGTCGGCTCGCCGGTAAGGGTGTGCAGGGGAATGTCGTACAGGCTCATGGGATCAACCGCCTTCGTCGTTCGGTGGGTGAGCCCAAATCTATGCGCTCACGGGCCCGTGACGCCCGGCAACCCGTCCGGGTGAAGGACACCGCCGAACCGACCCCCACCGTGGCGTCGCCGTCTTCCACAGGTGATCCGACACGGCGATGGGGCGGGCCGCAAAGCCCGCCCCATCGCCTGCCGGGTGACGCCGGGTGACGGCTTACTCGGGCGGCGTCGGCGTGTCGTGGCTGCGGTACATCGCCTGGATGTCCAGCTCCAGCTTGACCGTGGGGCCGACCACGGCGATGCCGCGGGCGAGCATGTTGCGCCAGTTCAGCGTGTAGTCCTCGCGGTGCAGTTCCGCCGTGGCGAGGGCGGCGCAGCGCAGTTCCTGGTCGTAGCCGCCGTTCACGGCGCCGAGGTAGGTGGTGTCCAGGGTCACCGAGCGGCTGACGCCGTGCATGGTGAGGGGGCCCTGGAGGGTCCACTTGGGTCCGCTGCGCCAGGTGAAGCGGTTGCTGGCGAAGTGGATCTCCGGGAAGTTCTCGACGTCGAGGAAGTCGGCCGAGCGCAGGTGGTTGTCGCGGGTGTTGTTGCCGGTGTTGATGCTGGAGGCGTCGATGACGACCTCGACGCGGGAGTCCTCCATCCGTTCGGCGATATGGATGCCGCCCCGGAAGCGGGTGAAGCGGCCGTGCACATTGGCCATGCCGACGTGGCGGGCGATGAAGCGGATCGCGGTGTGCGGCGGGTCGAAGAGCCAGGTGCCCGGCGGGGGGAGTTCCAGTTGCTGGGAGGGTTCCATCTGCACCCGGCGGGGCGGTTCGCTCTGGCCGTAAGCGATGTCGACGGTGAGGCGGTTGGGTTGCAACCCGCTTCCGGTGAGCAGCACGGTGTACTGCCCCGGCTCGAGCGTGGCGAGGAACAGGCCGTGTGGATCGGTGGTGGCCTTGGCCACCGTACGGGCGGCGCCACGCGTCTCGGTGACGGTGACCTCCACGCCGCCCAGGGCCTGGCCGACGGGGTCCAGGACCTCGCAGCTAAAGGCTCCTGCACCCACGGGCAGGGGGATCCTGAGTCCTGGTCCGCGGTCCGGACGCTTGGTGCGCATGCGCCGGAGCAGTGCGAGGGGCATTGCAGTCATCTCACTAACGGTTTCTTTGGGGATGTGGGCGCGTCCATGATGGGGCCCCGGGTCGGGCTCGCTGCGCCCGGGGGGTGGGTGTCAGCCGTGGCCGAGGATCTTCCGCACCGCCCCGATCAGCAACTTCCCCGCGCGCGGGGACATTTCGGGGTGTCGGAAGCCGATGTGGTTGTCGGGGCGGGTCAGCAGGGCCCCGCAGTCGCCGATCTCGCGCAGTCGGGCCCAGTCGCCGTACGGGTCCTCGTACTCCTGACCGGGGCCGATGGAGACGGTGCGGAGCTGGATGCCGAGTTCCTTACGGGCCGCCGCGGCGGCCTCCTCCCAGCAGTCCCCGCCGATGCCGGTGAAGAGGGTGAACCGGCCGTGGCCACCGAGGTCGAGGGTGGACAGCCGCTCACGGCCCCGGACGACCCACGCATGCGGCAGCTTGGCGCCGGGGCGGGTGCTGGGCTGGTGGTACAGCTCCGGGTCGCGGCCGAAACCGGGGTCGGGGGTGCCGTCGGGGACGATGGCGTCCGAGACGTACCGCTGGTTCATCTCCACACCGTGCGCGTTGAACTCGTACACCTTGGCCGCGATGGCCTCGCGCAGCCCCTGCCGTTGCTTCGCGCCCTCGGGCGTGGCGGCCTTACGGGCGTCGACATTGCGCCACATCTGCTCGGTGTCGGAGGTGGCGAGCACACCCAGCGCCTCGAATACCGGCGCGGTCTCACCGATGCTCCGATTGGCCCGCTCGACGATCTGCCGCCCCACCGGGGCCCGTTCGGCGGAGTAGGTGTCCAGAAGGGCGGGGGCGGCGGTGCCGTCGAGGACCAGTTTGAGCTTCCAGGCGAGGTTGTACGCGTCCTGGATGGAGGTGTTGGAGCCCAGCCCGTTGGACGGCGGATGGCGGTGGACGGCGTCGCCCGCGCACAGCACCCGCCGGTCGGCGTAGGTCTCGGCGTACAGATGGTTGACGGTCCATGCGGAGGTCGAGGTGATGCGCACGGGGATCGTGTCGTCGCCGAGCAGCCGGTGCACCACGGACCGCGCGAACTCCTCGGTGAGGTCCGGCGGGCCCGCCTCGAGGTCGTAGCCCCACACCACCATCCACTCGGTCCAGGGGCGTACACAGCGCACCAGGCCCGCGCCGATGCCGCCCACCGTCGCGCCGGGGGCCAGCACCCAGTAGAGGGTGGAGGGGCGATGGGCGGTCAGCTCGGTGAGATCCGCCTCGAAGACGATGTTGAGGCTGCCCGCGACGCCCATCCGGCCGACCGTGGGCAGCCCGGCGTTCTCCACGACACGGCTGCGTCCGCCGTCCGCGCCGACCAGATAGCGGGCCCGGACGCGGTAGGTGTCCCCGCGCAGCCGGTCCTCGACCAGCGCGGTCACGCCGTCGTCCGACTGCTCATGGGAGAGGTACTCGGTGTGGAAGCGCAGCGCGGTGCCCCGGGAGACCGCGGCGTTCACCAGCACCGGCTCCATCAGGTGCTGGGGCAGGTCGCACATCCGGCTGGGGCTGGCCAGTTCATGGGCGGCCTGGACGAGTGGATCGTTGCCCCAGGAGCGCAGCCGTCCCAGCTCCTCGCCCGCGAGGCTGGTGCAGAAGACGGTGTTGCCCATCAGCGGCTGCGGCGTGGCCTGGGCGGTGACCTGGTCCTCGACGCCGAGGTCACGCAGCACCTCCATGGTGCGCTGGTTGGTGATGTGCGCGCGGGGCGTGTCCGCCAGGCTTCCGTACCGGGTGACCATGACGTTGGGCACGCCGTAGGTGCTCAAGGCGAGCGCCGTCGCGGCTCCGGCGGGGCCACTGCCCACGACCAGGACGTCGGTTTCGACGGTCTCCACTGCTGAAGGGCTCCTCTCCGGGTGATGGGCGGTCTCCTGACGATCGGCGGTCTCCCGGCGACGGCGACCGGCGACCGGCCAACAGCGACCGGCGACCGGCCAACAGGGATCGGCCTTGACGACCTGCGGCCCGCTCACGACCGGCGATCGACCATTGGTGATCTTGTTCCAGAACCCGGGCCCCGAGGTGTCTCATTTCGAAACACCGGCGACGTATACGGTGGCGTGGCTGTGACGACCATCGACGACACCCCCGCCGACTCGGCCCTCTCGGCGCTGCGCCGGGCGCGCGACCGGTTCCTCAGCGGACGGCCGCCGGGCGACGGGGTCCCCGAGGACCTCGCCGAAGCCTGGCGGCGGGCGCGGTTCTTCGGCGTACCGCGCGATCTGGTGGCCCCGCCCAGGGTCCGGCCGCCCGAGGACTCACCGCTGCTGGCCGCGGCGCGCCCCGCGCTGGACCGCGTGGCGCCCACGCTGGGCGGTGAGATGGGGCTGGTGCTGGTCGACTCCCGCTGTCGCGCGCTGTGGTCGGCCGGCGGCCGTGACACCGGCACGTCCCCCGATGTGGCCGGTCTCGATCTGTCGGAGCAGGCGGTCGGGCACAACAGCGCCGCGCTCGCGCTGCGCACCGGGCGCCGGGCCGAGGTCCACGGCCCGGAGCACTTCCTCGACCTGTGGCAGGAGGTGTCGGCGGTCAGCGTTCCGCTGTACGAGCCGACGGCGGGCCGCCCGGCAGGCACCATCACCGTGGTGACCCCGCTGGGCGAGGGCCGCATCGGCCATCCGGCCGCGGCGGTCGCCGAGGCCACCGCGCACGCCGTCGAGACGGAGTTGCTGGGCCGGGCGCGCCCGCCGGAGCGGGTGCTGCTCGACGCGTATCTGCGTCGGCGGGCCGACGGGGCGGCCGTGGCGGCGCTCGACGGCAGCAGCCGCCTCATCAGCCCGGAGGCCGCGCGGCTGCTGTCGCACGAGACGCTGGCGCGGCTGGAACGGCACGCTACGGCCCTCCGCAGGGACGCGGACGCCGGACCGGAGGACGCGGACGCCGGACCGGAAGGCACGGACGCCGGACCGGAAGGCGCACGCTCCGGGACACCGGAGGGCGCACGCTCCGGGACACCGGAGGGCGCACGCTCCGGGACACCGGAGGGCGCACGCTCCGGGACACCGGAGGGCGCACGCTCCGGGACACCGGAGGGCGCACGCTCCGGGACACCGGAGGGCGCACGCTCCGGGACACCGGAGGGCGCACGCTCCGGGACACCGGAGGAGATCGCCGTACCGGACGTCCCCGGGCTCACCGTAAGGATGACGCGCGTGGTGCACGGGGGCGAGGTCATCGGGGCGGTCGCCACCGTGTGCCCGGCGGCCCGGTGGGCGGGGGCGGCGGAACGGCCGGGGGGCCATGACCGGCTCCCGGGGCTCGTCGGCACGTCCACGCCCTGGCGGGTGGCCGTCTCCCGGGCGACGGAGCTGGCGCGGGCCGCCGAGCCCCTGTTGCTGATCGGCGAGCCGGGCGTGGGCAAGACCGCGCTGGCCCGCGCCCTGCTCGACCGCCGGGGCGCGGCGGCACCACGTCTGGTCGACGCCGCCGAGCAGGTGGCCGGTGAGGTCCCGGGCTGGTGCCGCGCGCTCGCGGAGGGGGACGGCGGGGCGCCGCCGCTGCTCCTGCGCCACGCCGAGCGGCTGGGCCAGTCCGATGTGGCCGCGCTGCTCTCGCTGCTGGAGGAGCGTCCCGCGGTGCCGTTGGTGGCGACGCACACCCCGGGTGCGCCGACCGGTCCGTGTCTGAGCCGGCTGCTGGACGTCCTCTCGGCCCGCTCGGTGACGCTGCCGCCGCTGCGCGAGCGGGTCGAGGACATCCCGGCGCTGCTGGCGGGCCTCGCCCGGCGCCCCTCCCCCGGACGTCCCCCGCTGACCTGGAGCCTGGACGCGCGCCGGGCGCTTGAGCAGCACATCTGGCCGGGCAATGTGGCCGAACTCGCCCATGTCGTACGGGAGGTGGCCGAGCGCCGCCGCGCCACCGGGCCGGTGCGGCGCGAGGAGTTGCCGTACGGACTGCGGGTGCCACCGGCCACCCGCCGACTGAGTGGCATGGAACGGGCGGAGCGCACGGCGATCCTGGAGGCGCTGCGCCGCCATGGGGACAACAAGGTGCGGGCCGCCGAGTCCCTGGGCATCGGCCGGGCCACGCTGTACCGGAAGTTGCGCGCGTACGGAATGGACCAGGCGTAGGGGAATGGACCAGGCGTACGGGAATGGACCAGGCGTAGGGGCGGAAACAGTCACCAGGGGGGCCGGTCACAGGGGAGCCGGTCATCGGTCACGGAGGGGGCAACGGTGACGCGAGACAACAGCGCCGAGGGCGAGGCGGTCACGGGCAGGCTGCTGATCCTGGAGTACGAGCAGGTGAAGGAGGAGCAGCGGGCGCGGATCGGCTTCCGCGACAATCTGCTCTACGCGACACTCGCCGCGATGGCGGCCATCATCACCTTCTCCCTCCAGAGCCATGGACGTCCGGAGCTGCTGTTGCTGCTGCCCCCGGCGTCGGCCCTGCTGGGCTGGGCGTATCTGGTCAACGACGAGAAGATATCGGCCATCGGGCGGTATGTCCGGGAGGATCTGGGGCCCCGGCTGGCGGCGCTGGTGCCGGGCCGGCCGCCGGTGTTCGGCTGGGAGCGGGCCCACCGCGACGACGGCCGCCGGATCTCCCGCAAGCGGCTGCAACTGGCGGCCGATCTGCTGCTGTTCACGGTGGCGCCGATGGCCGCCCTCGTCGTGTACTGGGCCTCGGAGCCGGTGCGGGCGGTGCTGCTGATGGTGTCGGTGGCGGAGGTGGCGCTGATCAGCGTCCTGGGGGTGCAGATCGTGCTGTACGCGGATCTGCGCCGCCCCTGACGCATGAGGCCCATAGGGTGCATCGCATCCGTAAGGTGTCGACGGAAGCTGTCCTAGGGGGGATCCATGGGCGCTGCGGGCAAGGGCGGGACGGTGCGGGCCGATGTGGTGGTCCTGACCGCGCTGGAGGTCGAGTACCGGGCGGTCCGGGCCCATCTGGAGGACCCGCGCCCGGTCGACGCGGAACGGGGCGCGCTCTTCGAACTGGGCGTGTTCGGCGACGGGTCCGGCGAATGGACGGTCGCCATCCATATGACGGGTCCGGGGAATCCGGGCGCGGCGGCCTCGGTCGAGCGGGCCGCGGCGCTCTTCGCGCCCCGGGCGGTGCTGTTCGTGGGGGTCGCGGGCGGCGTCAAGGACGTCGCGCTGGGCGATGTGGTGGCCGCCGACGCGGTCTACGACTACGAGACCGGTAAGGACACCGAGTCGGGGTTTCTGCCCCGGCAGAAGACCCATCAGTCCGCTTACGGGCTGGTGCAGTTGGCCCGGCTGGTGGCGGCGGGCGACGCATGGCAGCGGCGGATCCGCCCGGGGGACGACGTGCCACGCCCCCGCGCCCATGTGAAGCCGCTCGCGGCGGGGGGCCGGGTGGTGGCGCACCATCGCTCGGATGCCGGGCTGAGGCTCGCGGCCAGTGCGGGGGACGCGCTCGCGGTGGACATGGAGGGCTTCGGCTTTCTCGCGGGCGCGTATGTCAATCAGCAGTTGGACGCGCTGGTGATCCGCGGCATCTCGGATCTGCTCGGGGACAAGGGCGAGGCGCATGACGAGCGCTGGCAGCCGGTGGCCTCCCGGCACGCGGCCGCCTTCGCCTTCGAACTGATCGGCCGGATCCCGGTGGCCGTGGAGGCCCGGGCGGCGGCGGACGCCCCGGCGGCGGACGCCGCGACAGCCCGCCCGCTCGCCGCCGACACGCAATCCCTCGACGCCGATACGCGGTCTCTTGCCCCAGGTACGCCGTCACTCGCCACCAGTACACGGTCCCCCGCCGCCGGAACGCGGCCCGAGACCTCCCGGCCGCGCAAGCTGACGATCCGTGACCTCGGCGGTCTCGCGGACATCCTGCTGGCCGTGTCCGGGATGACCGCTCCCGCCCGCTGGCAGCAGTTGCTCGACGAGCTGCCCACCGTGGGCACCGCGGTGGGCCGTCAGTCGGCGAGCCGCGCGGAGGCCCTGTCCCTGCTGCGCACCTGCGAGGCGCGGCAGGCGATGGGCGAGCTGGTGGAGGTGGTCGCGGTGCTCGCCCCGGACGATCCGGCGGCCGCCGAATTCGCCCGGCGGGTCGAGGAGCTCGGATGGGGAGGTCAGCCCGGACAGTGACCCTCCTCACCCTCCCGGCCCGGCGGGTGCCGGACCCCGGGCCGCCCGCGCGCGGGGCCCGCACCCTCCCCGGGCCACGGCGGAAGGCCGTCCCGCACGCCACGTCGCCGGAATCGTCCAGGTGGCCCCCTGGGGAGGCGCGCCCTCCGCCTTACGGGCGCAGGCTCCCCCGGTCCACCACCGGGACCTGTCCCCGCCGCGGCGCGGCCCGCCCGGGTCGGGGACCGTGCCCTGGACATAATCACCCAGGGGGTGTCAGGCGGAACACGCGGGGAAAACAACTTGTCCCGGAGTCCGAGCGGTTGGCGCCCGCGTGTGGCAGGGTCTCCGGCGGGATCATCGGCGGCGGGGACCGGTGATGCGGCCTCGGGGGAGGGCACAGCATGGCGGCCATGGGGGAAGGTGGCCTGAAATCGGTTGGCAACCTCGTCACGGCGTTGAAGGAGTTCCGCTGTCTGACGGATCCGGATCTGCGCACGCTGTGTCTGGATCTGGTCGCCATGGAGCTGGAGATGACCAGCGTTCCCGTGCGCGTCCACCGGGTGACCGACTACTTCCTGGTGGAACTGGCCCGCGAATGCCTGGAAAACGTGCGGATCATGCACGCGCTACGCGCGTCCCTCGCGGTGATGGCGGCGGCCGACGAGGACGCCATGATGCGGCTCGACTCGGTCATGGAGCAGATGACGGCCCGTCCGGCGCTGCCCGAGACCGCCGCCGCGAAGCTGCGGTCGCTGCTGGAGGAGCTGGAGATCGAGCAGTTGGGCCAGTTGTGCCGTACGGCGGCGGGCCCGCTCCAGGACATCCCCGCGGTCACCAGCCCCTGGCACGCCTTCGAGGTGCTGAGCCGGATGAACGCGCAGCCGGGCGGGCTGCCGCCGGGGCTCGCCCTCGTGGAGTACCTCGCGGCGGCGGCGCGTCCGCTCGAGCGGGCCGACGCGCTGCGCGAATGGGCCGATGAGCAGGCCCGGGAGCTGGGCCTGACGCCACAGTTGCGGTCGCTGCGGCAGCAGGTGGGGCATGCCGCCCCGGCCGGGCCGGTGGACGCCTATCTGGTGATCCGGCTGCTGCCGCAGGAGGAGGCCGGGTGCTACGAGCTCTCGTCCTGGCATCAGTACGACCCGTCCGGTTGGCATCCGGCCCGCGGTCCGGTCACCCAGGTCACCTCGGAGACCGCGGAACGGGCGGTCCAGACGCTGGTGTACGAGGCCACGGAGGAGTGGGACGACGCCGGGGCGATCCATGTCGAGTTCATGCTCGACTCGGATGACCTGAATCTGCCGGTCCACCGCTGGCGTCTGGAACTCGACAGCGAGTCCCCCATCCCGCTGTACATGGGGGGCTATCCGGTGGTCGTACGGAGCCTGGAGCGAAGCCGGACCAGACGCTGGCACCGCGAGTGGAAGCAGCGCTGGAACGTCTTCGACCAGCAGCCCGAGCGCGCCAAGCAGCTCGTCGTGGACGGCGAGGACCCGGACAGCCCGCGCTCCGGCGACACCACCGCCCTGCTCGCCCGGCTCAAGGCCGACCCCCAGGTCGTCGCCCTGATCCTCAACTCGCCCCCGGGGGCCACCCCCGAGGGAAACTCGGAGGTGCTGACCGCCTGGCGGGCCGGGATCCCGGTGGTCGCCTGGGACGGCCGGATGCCCCGTGACCCCCGCTTCGTCCAGCAACTGAGACAAAAACAGGCCGAGCCGACCGGGAACCTGGCACGGCTCCGCGAAGCCGTGACAAAGTTACGTCTGGACGCCCATACGATCGGCTCCGCGGAGGGGGAGCATCACCTCGGGCAACATGTGGTGCTCGTTTGGGACGACCCAACCCGACCGGTGGAACCTCTTGGGCGCATGACGGGGCCGGACGACGGGGTAGGTGGTCGATGAGCGACGGAGAGCCTGCGCGGCGGCACAACGGACGGGTCCAGCAGGACTCGGGGTCCGCTTCCGGTGCCCTGCCGTCCGGGATACCGCGCCCCTGGTGGATCTACCAGGGCACCGGGCGCCCGCTCCACGACGTAAGCCTGGAGGAGATCCTTCCGCCGCCGCCCCCGTGGCGCACCTTCGGCGGGGTCTCGGCCTGCCCGTCCGACGGCGAGGGCCGGCCCGGCGCGTTATCGGATCGGGACGACCCTCCGACCGAGCCCCCGGCGCCGCCGGAGGACGAGCAGGACACCGCCCGGCGGCTGGGCACGGCACCCCTGGGCGTGCGCTCGGACCCCGAGGAGGCCGATCTCGTCAACGCGGCGCTGATCCTCAGACGTCCCCTTCTGGTGACGGGCCGCCCGGGCACCGGCAAGTCGACGCTGGCGTACCGCATCAGCCGGGAGCTGGGCCTGGGCCGGGTGCTGCGCTGGCCGATCACGACGCGATCCACCCTGCGGGCCGGGCTTTACGGCTACGATGCCGTCGGCCGTGTGCACGCCGCCGCGGCCGGCCAGGCGTCGGAGGGGGACACGCACGAACCCGGACCGGAGGACATCGGCGACTTCCTCCAACTCGGGCCGCTGGGCACCGCGATGCTCCCGCACCGTCTGCCGCGCGTCCTGCTCATCGACGAATTCGACAAGAGCGATATCGATCTGCCCAATGATCTGCTCGACATCTTCGAGGCCGGCGAGTACTCCATTCCCGAGCTGGTGCGCATCCGCCGACGCCGCCCGGCCGTATCGGTCCTCACCGACGATCCGGAGCGCAGTACCGTCATCGCCTCGGGACGGGTGCGGTGCAGCGCCTTCCCCGTCGTCGTCATCACCAGCAACGGCGAACGGGACTTCCCGCCCGCGTTCCTGCGGCGCTGTCTCCAGCTCCGGCTGCCCGACCCGGACGCGGACCGGCTCGCCGCGATCGTGGCCGCGCATCTGGGACGGGCCGACGATCCACGCGCGCGGGAGCTGATCCAGATGTTCCTCGAGCGCAGCGAGCGCGAAGGCGGCCTCGCCGCCGACCAGTTGCTCAACGCGGTGTATCTGGTGACGGCCCAGTCACATGTACCGGGGCCCGAGTGGGAGGAGCTACTGGCGGCCGTCTGGCACCGGCTGGACAGCGCAGCGGGCTCGACATGACACATCACCCAGGCGGCCGGTCCGCCGGGCCCGGCCCTCGGGACCTCGACTGGCGGCAGCTCGCCGACGCCCTGTGGCTGGCGGTCTGCAAGGCCGAGACGGACCCGGGCCCGGGACGGCCGGACCCGGGACCCCTCCCGGGGACACCGGAGGCGGACGCCCCGCCGCCCGGTGATGAGCCGTCCGACGAGCCACGGCAGGACCGCGAAGGGCAGCGCCCCGCGTCCGGGCCCGCAGCCGGGCCCGCAGCCGGGCCCGCGGCCGCGG
>NZ_JAHLEM010000274.1 GCF_018883605.1 Streptomyces niphimycinicus
CCGTTGCCACGCCTGCGCCCGAGCGGCGCGCGGCGGCGCCCGCGACGGAGTCCGGTCTGCCACGGCGCGTCCCGGCGGTGTCCCGTACGAACGCGGAGTCGGCTCGCCCCGCGCACGAAACAACGAAGGCGGCGAACGAGCCGAAAGCGGCGCACGAGCCGTCCACCGGCAAGGAGCGGTCGGTCACTCCGGCCGCCCCCGCTTCGGCCTCCGTCCCCGCATCCCGCCCGCTGCGCCGCCGCGTCCGGGGCGCGACGCTCGACAAGACCATCCCACCGCCCGACCGGGCGATCCCGGCCACGCGCCGGCCCGCCGACGCCGCCGCGGTCCGTTCCGAACTCGACGAGTTCGAGGCCGCCGTACGCAGGGCGGAGCGGGACAGCGCCGCCGGTTCCCCGGCCGAAGCCACACCATCGACACATCAGCACCCCCGGAAGGAGTCGGGAAGTGACCACGCCGACAGATAAGAGCGGTTCCGCTGAGCCGGAGACCACCGATCTGCGAGCCGCCGCGGCCGACTTCACCTGGCTGCTCGACCGGTTCGCGACCGAGACCGCGGGTGTCGTCGACGCCATCGCGGTGTCCTCCGACGGTCTGCTGATCGCCGTCTCCCAACTGCGGGAACAGGCCGACTCCGAGCGGCTCGCCGCGATCGTCTCCGGGGTCACCAGCCTCGCCGCCGGTGCCTCCGGCAACTACGGCCTCGGCGAGCTCAACAAGGTCATCATCGATCTGGAGGGCGGCCATGTGCTGGTGTCGTCCATCGGCTGCGGTGCCGTGCTCGGGGTGGTGACGACGAAGGAGGCGAAGCTGGGGAACATCGCGTACGAGATGACCCTCTTCGCCAACCGGGCCGGAGCCGCGCTCACCCCGCAGCTCGTCATGGAGCTGAAGAAGAGCGCCGGGTCCGTCGGCTGACGGATCGCACGGCGCACGGAGGAGGGGCGAGATGGTCGCCGGTGAACCGGTACCGCACAACGCGGCAGCCCGCGAGAGGACCGCGGAGGACAGCGCACGGGACGTCCCGGAGCCGACGGAGTCCGAGGTGCCGACGGAACCCGTCGAATCGGCCGAGTCCGTCGAACCGGCCGAGCCCGTCGAACCGGCCGAGCCCGTGGGCCGTGCCTCCGCCATCCGGCCGTTCCTGCTGACCGCCGGTCGGGTGGCGGGGAGCGGCACCGGGCCGCCGCTCCCCGTCGAGACCCAGATCGTGACGACGCCGGACGGGCTGTCCGCCCTGCGCTCGCTCACCTTCGAACGCCGCGACATCGTCGCCGCCTGCCGGCGCCCCCAGTCGGTGGCGGAGCTGGCCGCCCGGCTGCATCTGCATCTCAACGTGGTCCGGGTCCTCGCGGAGGACCTGCGCGCCGCGGGACATCTGGCGGTCCATGTCCCGAACACCGGGACCGTCCACGACATCTCCGTACTGCGAAGGGTTATCGATGGTCTCCGTGCCGTCCCCGACTCACGGGGCTCACTCCGCGACAGCAGTTGAACCGCCACTGCCGGTCAAACTGGTCATCGCCGGTGGCTTCGGGGTCGGCAAGACCACGGCCGTGGGGGCGATCTCCGAGATCCGGCCGCTGACCACGGAGGCGCTGATCACGGAGGTGGCGGCGGGCGTGGACGACCTCACCCACACCCCCGGCAAGACCACCACCACGGTCGCCATGGACTTCGGTGTCATCACGATCGACCCGAAGCTGAAGCTCTACCTGTTCGGCACGCCGGGCCAGGACCGCTTCGGTTTCATGTGGGACGACGTGGTCGAGGGCGCCCTCGGCGGTCTGGTGATCGTGGACACCCGCCGCCTGGACGACTGTTACGCGGCGGTGGACTACTTCGAGCACAAGGACGTCCCGTTCGCCGTCGCCATCAACGCCTTCGACGGCGAGGTCCAGCACGATCTGGACGAGGTCCGCTGGGCCCTGGACATCTCCGAGCACGTCCCCCTGGTCGTCTTCGACGCCCGCGAGACGCGTTCGGTCCGCGACGCCCTCCTGGTCGTCCTCGACGTGGCCCTCACCCGCGCCCAAGCCGCCAACCCGGCCTGACACACGGCCGCTTTGACTTCGCCCATGAGGGGTGAGTAACTGTTCGCCGCACGTCGTACGTCTCTGGAGGCGCTCCATGGCCGAAGCGGAAGTGGCAGGCGAGACGAAAGCGGGAGGCGGCCCGAATGCGGGAGGCGGCCCGAATGCGGAGGGCGGCGCGGATGCACGCTGCCCCCTGGGCGACTTCCCGTTCGTGGCGGAGCACCCCCTGGAGCCCCCGAAGGAGTGGGCGGCGCTGCGGGCGGAGGGCTGCCCGGTGCCGGAGCTGACGCTGCGGTCGAGCGGGGAGCCGGTGCGCGTGCTGACACGGTACGCGGATGTGCACACGATGCTGTCCGATCCCCGCTTCCCACGGGACATGAGCGAGGCGGGCCCGGACGGGACCGGCACGGGCGAACGGCACCAGCGCTGGCGGCGGTTGGTGGGCCAGACGCTCACCGCCAAGCGGGTCGCCGCGCTCCGCCCCCGGATCGTCGCCATCGCGCATGCCCTGGTGGACACCATGGAGGCCGGGCCGAAGCCCGCGGATCTCTGGGTGGGTTTCGCGTATCCGTTTCCGGTTCGGGTCGTCGGCGCCCTGCTGGGCGTCCCGGAGCAGGACTGGGACCGGTTCGCGTACTGGTCCGGCGCCCTGTTCAGCCGGGACCGCTACGGTGAGCGGGAGACCCGCACCGCCCGCGAGGAACTCCTGACGTATCTGCGCGAGCACATCGCCCGCAAACGGCGCGAACCGGGTGACGACCTGCTCAGCAAGCTGATCGAGATCACCGACGCCGCCGACCGCCGCCTGCCCGAGGCGGTCTTCGTCCAGATCATGCAGGGGCTGATGCACGCCGGGCACGAGACGACGTCCAGCGTGATCGGGAAGCTGGTGCCGGTCCTGCTCGACGACCGTTCCCGCTGGCAGCGCCTGCTGGACGACCGTTCGCTGATCCGCCCGGCCGTCGAGGAGCTGCTCCGCTTCGACGTCAACCGGGGCCCGGGCATGCCGCGTTACCTCACCGAGGACATCGAACTGGGCGGCGAGGTGATCCCCAAGGGCAGTACGACCCTCTCGGTCGTGGCCTCCGCCAACCGCGACGAGCGGATGTTCCCCGACCCGGACCAACTGGACCTGACCCGTTCCCCCAACCGCCACCTCGCCTTCGGCGCCGGCGCCCACTCCTGCATCGGCCAGGCCCTGGCCCGTACCGAACTCCAAGTCGCCCTGGAAATCCTGCTGGAGCGCCTGCCCGGTCTCGACCTGGCGGTCCCGTCAGCCGAACTGGCACGGCGCGAGGGAGTCCTCACGGACAGCTTCGAACAGGTCCCCGTGGTGTGGTAGCGAGCAGCGCGCCAGGATCGTGACGTAGCTCACAAATAAAGGGTGACAGGGTGGTGTCGCGGGGAGCTGCGACTGTCGGCGCATGATGATCACAGATGAGGACTGCCTCGCCGAGACCCTTGCCTTCAACGAGCAATTCGAGGCTGCCGCTGCGAACCGTCCGGCCCGTGGGCCGGTCCCGAGCGCGGCCACGCCGGCGCTCCTGCGGCGCAACCGGCTCGGCGGCGACACCCCACCGGTGAGGCTGCCGCACGCCCAAGACCGCGTCGTCGAGGGCGGGGTGAAGCTCCGGACGTTCGTACCGGACCGCGTTGACGGCGTGTACCTGCACATCCACGGAGGCGGCTGGGCATTCGGCTCGTCGGACGGGCAGGATGAACGGCTCTGGCGGCTTGCCGTGCAGGCGCGGTTGGCCGTGGTGAGCGTGGAGTACCGCCTGGCGCCGGAACACCCGTTCCCCGCCGGGCCCGACGACTGCGAAGCGGCCGCCCGGTGGCTGGTGGAGCACGCCGCGACCGAGTTCGGCACCGAACGGCTGCTGATCGGTGGTGAATCGGCCGGTGCCCACCTGAGTGTCATGACGCTGCTACGCCTACGCGACCGGCACGGCATCACCGGCGCGTTCCGGGCGGCCCACCTGCTCTTCGGCCTTTATGACCTGTCGATGACACCGAGCCAGCGGTCATTCGGCCCCAGACGGCTACTGATCAACACCGACTCACTTCGCGGCATCTACGAGCTCTTCACCCCAGGGATGGACGGGGAGCAGCGCCGCGACCCCGAGCTCTCACCCCTGTTCGCGAACCTGGCCGGTCTGCCGCCCGCCCGCATCGTCGTCGGCACCGAGGATCCGCTGCTGGACGACTCCCTGTTCCTGGCCGGGCGCTGGCAGGCGGCAGGCGCGCCCGTGCAACTCGACGTCGTCGCCGGCGCGATGCACGGCTTCACCCTCTTCCCGCTGACCGTCACCGAGCGGGAACAGCGGCGCGAGCGGGACTTCCTGGCCACCGCGTGACGGTAGCGTCGGCCTCATGAACCGCACGGCCCGGCTCTACGCGCTGGTGGAGGAGTTGCGCGCGGCCGCGCCGCGACCGCTGACGGTCGCGGCGCTCGCCGCGCGATTCGAGATCAGCACCCGCACGGTGCAGCGCGACCTTCAGGCTCTGATACAGACGGGCGTCCCGGTGCGCACCACACCCGGACGGGGCGGGGGCTGGTCGATCGCCCCGGAGATGACCCTGCCCCCGATCCACTTCACCACCGATGAAGCCTCGGCACTGACCGCCGCGCTCGCCACGGCCGACGCCTCCACCCCCTACGCCAGTGCGGCCCGCACCGCTGCCCAGAAGATCGCGGCCTCGATGACCGGCCCCGCCTCGACGGCGGCCCGGACGCTCGCCGCACGCATCGTTACGCTGCCGACGCGATCCGACTCCGAGGTCCGCACCGCGGTGGAACAAGCCCTCACCAACAACCTGGCGCTGCGGCTGTCCTACACCGACGCGGCAGGACACGAAAGCAACCGCATCGTGGAACCGGCCGGACTGCTCACCGCCGAAGGCCGCTGGTACCTCATCGCCTGGTGCCGCACCCGCCGCGCGGGCCGAGGCTTCCGCCTGGACCGGATCACAGCGGCGACCCCCACCGACGAGCAGGCACAGCCCCACAACCTGGCCGACCTACTCCTCGGCTCAACCGCCGCCACCGCGGTGCGGCCCACCGCACTGGCCTCACTCACACCTTCCCGGCCACGGCCCTAGGCGCCAACGCTCCAAATGAGAGCGGTGTCGCCGACGAACCCCGCCACACCGAGGGCCGCCCCGGCGACGGCGGTCCACAGTCGCCCGACGCCGCGGCGCGCGTGGTGGATACCCATGCCACCGAGGACCGCGGCGAGTGCTCCGCCGATGATCGTCAACGGAAGGGTGACAATCGCGAGCGCGGGCACCCATGCGCCAACAGCGGAGAAGACACCAAGAACGACGGCGGTGGGCCCCAACCCAACGGCAGGCGAATCACTCCGGCCCGACGTGGCCCCGCCCTCGACCCTGGACTTGCCCGACTCGGACATGACCTGCACCTCCGTGGGACCAATTCCCGTCCGCATTGATCGTACCGACGAGGCCGCGACCTGCCCTGGACTCTCCCACCGTCGGAGAGTCCACCATGGCGGCATGCACGAAGAACTCCTCACCATCGGGCGCTTCGCCCGCCTGTGCCGGCTCAGCATCAAGCAGCTACGGCACTACGACGAGACGGGGCTCCTGGCCCCGGTCCATGTGGACGCCAACTCCGGCTACCGCTATTACGCGCCCGAACAGGCACGTGATGCCCTGACCGTCGCCCTGCTCCGCGAGATGGATCTCCCCCTGGCCGTGATCGCCCAGGCGCTGGCCGCCGAGCCCGAATCCAGGGCCCGGATCCTGCGCGCCGAACGGGACCGGCTGGCCGAGCGGATCAGCAGGGATCAGGCGCGGCTGGAGATGCTGGGGCGGCTGGCCGAGGGCGGGTTGCCCGGCTATGAGGTGACGATGGGCAGCGAGCCGGAGCGGCGGCTGGCGGTGGTGCGGGCGGTCTGCGCCTTCGAGGAGATCGGAGAGACGTTCGGGGAATGCGTGGGGCGGCTGCTGCCCGTGCTCGGCGAGGAGGGGATCGCATGGGAGCCGCCGCTGTGGGGGCTGTATCCGCTGGATCTGGAAGAGCGGATGGAGATCGCCGCCGGAGCGCGGACCTCGCAGGGGGAGGGGACGCCCGGCCTGGAGTTCCGGACGCTGCCCGGCGGCCCCGTCGCCGAGACCGTACACATCGGGCCCTACGCCCAGCTCCCCCTGGCCTACAACGCGCTCTTCGCCGCCGTCCACGAACGCGGACTGCGTCCGCAAGCGCCCGTACGTGAGGTCTATCTCGTCGGGCCGACACAGGCACCGCAGGAGGAATGGACGACCCGGCTGATCATCCCCGTCCAGGAAAGCCCGGCATGACCACGGTGATCGACCTTGACGCCCGCGCCACGCAGCACTGCGAGACGTCGGCTCTGGGAGTCCTGCTGCGGCACCAGGGACTCGATCTCTCCGAGCCCATGCTCTTCGGTCTCGGCTCCGGTCTGTCCTTCATCTACTGGGACAGCAAGAGCATGGGCTTCCCCTTCCTCGGGGGGCGGGTCAAGCCCTTCGAGCTGACCAGGAACCTGGCCACCGCGCTCGGGCTGGACCTCCTGGTCCAGGAGACCACCTCCCCCCGCCGGGCATGGGAGAACGTGGCGACCCTCATCGAGGCCGACCGCCCCGTCGGACTACAGCTCGACAGCTACCACCTGGACTACTTCGGATCGAAGGTGCACTTCGGCGGCCATGTCGTCGCCATGTACGGCTACGACGACCACGACGCCTACCTGGTGGACACCGAGCAGCAAGGCGGAACGGTAGCCACCAGCCTGACCAGCCTCGCCCGGGCCAGGGCCGCGCGCGGCCCGATGACCGCCAAGCACCGGTCCTTCACCCTCACCGCCCCGAGCAACCCGCCCTCCCTCCAGGCCCACATCATTCCCGCCATCACCGCCTGCGCCGACGCCTTCCTCAACCCGCCCATCGCCAACCTCGGCCACCGAGGCATCGAAAAGGCCGCCAAGCAGGTACGCACATGGCTCCAGCGGACCGACAACCCGCAGCGGGACCTACCTCAGGCCGCCCTCCTGATGGAGCAGGCCGGCACCGGCGGAGCCCTGTTCCGCAACCTCTACCGCGACTTCCTCGCCGAATGCGCCCAACTGCTCGACAGCGACCACCTGCGCACCGGCCACGGGCTGTACACCGAGGCAGCCACCCTATGGACGGAAGCCGCCGCACTCATCACCCACGCCGGTGCGTCAGGCGATACCCAATGCCTCGCACAGGCCGGCGCCATCCTCCAGGACCTTTCCCGCATAGAGCACGCGGCCATGCGAGCGCTGAGCCGCCTGGCGGCCTTTGGCGGCTTTGGCGGCACCCGTGCCTGATCACCCCTGACTATTGGCGGGAGAGGACCCGGGTGACGCCTGCGGCGAGGGCCGTGGCCAGCAGCCAGCCCGCGCCGATCAGGAGCCAGGCGATCCACTGGGTCGGCCCCGTCGGCTGGAACGCCCGCTCCTGGCCGAAGTCGATCACAGGAAGGAGCAGGTCCAGGCTGTACATCACGGGGTTGAACACCGGATGGGGCGTACCACTGAGCGGGTGGGGCCGGTGCAGGGCGAAGATCGTGGTTCCGGTGGCGAGCAGGGCCAGCAGCCACACCGCGGCACGTTCCGGCGAGTAGCCGTACCCGACGGTGGCATCCTGCGCATACCCCCAAGCCCGGGCGTACCAGGGGAGGGTCGTACGGCGGTGACGCTGGCGGGTCAGGAGCACGGTCCGGGCATCGCGGTCCTGGCCGATGGACTGGTAGACGGTGGCGAGCTGTTGGTACGGCTGGGGCCGGTACCCGTCGGGATCGCGGCTCAGCAGCTCGAGGCGATCGTTGACGGCCAGGTGCGGTTCCAGCGACCGGTAGACCAGCCCGTCGAGTCGCAGCGGCGGCCGCTCGGGACCGTCGTCATGGAGCCGGAGTACACCGATGGCCGCGTGGCGCAGGTCCATGCCACCCGTGGCCCGCGCGGGTCGCAGGAGCAGTTCCCCGGCCTGGAGGTGAGCGCAGGAGAGGGCGTTTCCCCGGATGGGGGTGAGGGACGCCGTATCGAAGCTGACCGACCCGCCGACGGTGGCGCCGGTCAGCGTGACGGCGCCGTCGGCGCGGAAGCCCTCGCCGCAATCGATGGTCGTGGGGACCTGGATACCGGAGGCGGACAGGGCCTCACCGCCAGGTTGGCGCAGCGCGGCCCCGCGCAGATGCAGACCGTCACCGAGGCGCGCCTGAATCAGCCGCAGCTCCCCGTCGGCGCGCAATCCGCCGGTCCCGACGACGCCCTTCGCCTCCAGGCGTGCGCCGTCCAGGGCCACGTCGCCGGCATGGGAGAGGTGCGCGCCCTGGAGGAGCAGGCTCCCGCTGATATGCGCGTCATGCACATCGGCCCTGCCGTGAACGCGACAGTTCATCAGTTCGAGGTTCCCGTCAACCGTCGTGGCGCCCATCCCAAGCCCCGGTAGGCACGAGCCGCCGAAACTGGTCACCCGAAGTGTGGCCCCGTACAACTGCGGTGCCTCCTCGAACCAGCACTCCTCCAGCCACAGTACGCAGCACACCTCGGCGAAGACCAGGCGCAGCTTCCCCGATATCCGGGCACCCACCAGGTGGACCATCGGAGTTTCACCGCTGATCGCATCGGCACCGCCCAGCAGCAACGAGCGGACCACCGAGGCCCGCACCTGCCGCTCCGGCCCCCAACTGCCGCCGTCCATCACCGCTCCGCCGACCGCGCCGCGCGGACGCAGGTCGACTTCGCTCCCCGCGGCGAATGCCTCCCAGAGCCGGAGTTCCGGGCCGGTGAGGTCATCTGGGCGCATCCGGTGTGTCCTCCGGCTGGTCGGGAGCGGGGCCCGCCCATGATCGAGCCGGGCGAGGTGGCCGCCGTGAGCGTAGCCATGTGTTCTGGGATGCCCATGCTCTCGGCCCGGCAGCCCTCAGTCCTTCAGGACACCGGCGGAGCGGGCGGCGGCGAGCCACTGCGGAAACTCATGGAGCAACTGATCGTAGAGCGCGGCGTCGGAGAGGCTCTTCGGTGTCGGTCCGGCGGCGAAGAATCCGGCGTTGTCGACGATGCGCCGCTTCGGCACCGACAGGTCGTCGAGT
>NZ_JAHLEM010000275.1 GCF_018883605.1 Streptomyces niphimycinicus
TCGTAGAGCGCGGCGTCGGAGAGGCTCTTCGGTGTCGGTCCGGCGGCGAAGAATCCGGCGTTGTCGACGATGCGCCGCTTCGGCACCGACAGGTCGTCGAGTCTGCGCAGGAAGCGGAACTCGTCGTCGCCGAACCCGATGAACTGCCAGAAGATGGGCAGCTTCGCGGCCGTGCACAGCACATGCTCTGCCGCCGCCTTGGATGTGGGGGAGCCGTCGGTCTGGAAGACGACGAATGCCGGGTCGTCGGCTCCGGACGACTGGTAGTGGTCGATGACGGCCTGCATGGCGACGTGGTAGTTGGTGCGGCCCATGTGCCCCATCGAGTCGTGCAGGGGGTTGATCCGGTCCCGGTAGGCATCGAGGCTGATCTCAGCCGTCCCGTCGATCTCCGTGGAGAAGAAGACGACCGGCACGATCCCGTCGTCATCGAGGTTCGCCGCGAGGGCCAGCGTCTGTTCCGCCAAGTGCTGTACGGAGCCGTCACGGTAGTACGGGCGCATGCTCCCGGAGCGGTCCAGAACCAGATACACCGCGGCGCGCTGCCCGTCGGCGCCGTGCTTGGCCAGCGACACCGCAGCCGTCTTGTAGAGGCTGACCAGCCCCGGAGCCTGGGCGGCGACCTTTTCCAGACTGATCGCGGGGGCGGGCGTCTTAGGGGGCTTGCGGTAGTCGATGGTCATAGCCGGTGATTGTCTCCCAACCGATGAACTCCATCATGAGGCGGCCCCGGTGGGCGCCAGCGCCGCCTGCATTGCCACCCCGTCGACGTACGAATGCTTCTCCTTCACCGCCCCGTTCTCGACCAGGACGAAGTCCGCGAGGTCGATGTCGACCGCGCCCCCGGCCGCGGACGTGCCGCTCAGCTTCCACTGGACGATCCAGAAGTCCTCGCCCACGCGGAGCGAGACCAAGGTGAACGCCAGGTCGGGGACCAGCTCGAACATCCCGGCCGCCGCCTCCCGGACGGCGGCCTGCCCGCGCACGGGGTCCTGGCCGGAGTGCAGATGGAATACCGAGTCGGCCGTGTGGAGTCCGGCGATCCGGTCGGGGTCGCGCGACTCCCAGCACGCGTGGTAGCGCTCGAACAGATCACGGGTGGCAGCGGTCATGGTCTGGCCTCCGGTCCATGGGTGAACGGGCGTGCTGCATAGGGCAGCTCGGTCAGGCGTAGATCCAGATCTTCCGTGATGTGCGTTCACGCCGTCCATGGGCACGCGCACAGGCCCGAAGCGGCGGCAGTGGCGGTGGTGGCGGGGCGGACGAGTCGGCCCGTACGCCGGGTGCTGTCCGCCGAATCGCGGCTTCCTGGCCGAGATCGTCGTGTCAGGGCCGCGCATCCCGCACGGCCTCGGCGATGACGGTGGTCACCACCTTGCGGAGGGCCACGGCATCCGGTGGCCCGGCTTCGCGGTCCGCGAAGAGCAGGTGGCCGGTTCCGATCAACGTGGGCGCGAGCGCGTCGATGTCGGCGTCGGCCGCGATACGGCCCCGGTCCCGCTCGGCGGCGAGATAGGAGGCGATCATGGCCGTGGCCTCCGTGAGGAGCGGCACGCCGGTGGGGGTGGTTTCGCGGAGCCGGGCGCGTAGCTCGTCGCGCGAGGTGACGAGGCTGACGAGGGCCACGGCGACCGACTCGAACAGGGTCGTCAGCGCGTCGGCGAGGTGGTCGGCGACGGCGCCGGTCCCGGCGGAGTCGCGCAGGGTGGCGGACTGGTGGTCGAGCCGGGCGATGCGATCCAGGATGAGCTCGGCGAGGAAGGCGTCGAAGTCGGCGAAGTGCCGGTGCAGGACGCCCTTGGCGCAGCCCGCCTCCGTGGTGACCGCCCGACTGGTCAGCGCGCTCGGCCCGTCCCGGAGCAGGATTCGCTCGGCGGCGTGGAACAACTGCTCGCGTACGTCACGCATGGCCACCCCTGTCGGCACCGTGCGTCCCTCCTCGCTCATCGGGCCCGCTCCATTGACGAGTGGGCGCGCGCCCACTCATAGTGGGCACATGCCCACTCTACCGTTTTCCGGGAACGAGCCTCATCAACACCGACTGATGGCGGAGTCGTTCGGCTCGGATGCCGAACGCTACGACCAGGCCCGGCCCCGCTATCCCCAAGCCATGGTGGACCGGATCGGCGCCGGAAGCCCCGCCCTCGGCGTCCCCGGCGCCTCCGACGTACCCGGCGCCCCCGGCATCCTCGACGTCGGCTGTGGCACCGGTATCGCGGCCCGGCAGTTCCAGAAGGCGGGCCACACGGTGCTCGGGGTCGAGCCGGACGCGCGGATGGCCGAGGTGGCGCGGCGGCTCGGGACGGAGGTCGAGGTCGCGACGTTCGAAGCCTGGGACCCGGCCGGTCGGCAATTCGACGCCGTGATCGCGGGCCAGGCATGGCACTGGATCGACCCGGTCGCTGGGGCGGCCAAGGCCGCTCAGGTCCTGCGGCCCCATGCCCCACTGGCCGCGTTCTGGAACGTCTTCCAGCTCCCGCCCGACCTGGCGGAAGCCGTCGCCACGATCTGCCAACGGGCCGTACCCGACGCCCCGTTCGACTTCCGGGCGATGACGCGGGGCGGCCTGGACGCCAACCAGGCGATACTCACCAAGGCCGCCGACGGGATGCGAGAGTCGGGCGCGTTCGGCGAACCGGAGCAGTGGCGGTTCGACTGGGAGCGGACCTACACCCGCGACGCGTGGCTGGACCAGATCCCCACCCAGGGCGCCTTCACCCGGCTCCCCCCGGCCAAGCTGGCGGAGGTGCTGGAGGGCGTTGGGGCGGCCATCGACGCGATGGGCGGCAGCTTCACGATGCCGTACGCGACGGTGGTGATCACCGCGACGCGAACTGCCGCGTGACCAACCGGGCGGCACCCGCATGACCAGGGTCAGGCACCCAGCCCGTGATACATGACGTGCAGGCCGACCGGCCCCAGCTCCGGATGCCGAAACGCGCCCGGGACGGTGCCGATGAGGGTGAACCCGAGCCGCTCGTACAGCCCGACAGCAGGCGCGTTCGAAGCCGCGACCGCGTTGAACTGCACACCGGCGAAGCCGCTGGTCGAGGCCCAGTTGAGCAGATACTCGCCCAGCGCCCGACCGACACCCTGGCCGCGCGCCTCGGGGGCCACCATGAAGTTGCCACTGGCGATATGGGCACCGGGACCGGGCCGATTGGGGTACATATTCGACGTGCCGAGCACCCGCTCGCCCTCCACGGCCACCACGACATGTCCCGGGGGCGGCACCACCCACATCTCGTGTGCCTGCGCCTCGGTCTGGTGGGGGTCGTAGCAGAAGGTGTCTCCCTTGCGGACGATCTGCTCGACGATCGGCCAGACCTGCGACCAGTCCCGCTCCTCGAACGCCCGGATTTCCATCCGCCATACCCTAGCGACGGAGTTCAGCCCTTTCGACCGAATTTCTTGTGGCGCGAATCAGTCCGATGTGACCGTCGCGCCGTCCCGCCCGTTCATTCGCCAGGGCGGGAGTCCGCCGCCTGCTCGGTGAGGTATCGGTGCCCCGCCGCGAGTGCGGTGAGGGCGCGGGGGGAGGCGCGCAGGTGGTCGGTCAGGGCGTCTGTCAGGACGAGGAGACAGCGGGGGTGCACCGAGCGGGCGGAGAGGTAGGTCGCGGCGAAGGCGAGGTGGCCGGTGAAGACGCGGTCGTCGGCCACGAATACGGCCGCGGCCAGGGAATCCAGCAGCCGGCCGAGGAAATCGGCGGCCTCCTCGTGTGCCATGCCCGAGCGGCTCCGCAAGCCGGGGAGTACGTCATGCAGCGCGTGGGTCACATGAGCGAGCAGCTCGGGGCGTTGCCGGACGAGTGCGGCGTACGCCTCCACGGCGGCGGCCTGGACCGACGACTCCCCGCATGTCACCGGGGGCCAGCGGTGGAGGAGTGCTTCCGCGGCGCCGCGGGCGTCGGCCGCGTACAGGTCCGCGCCCAGGGCGTACGCCCAGGTGCCCTCGGGGCCGAACCCCGGCCCGCCCGTCATGACGGGAACACCGGCGCATCTACAGGTCTCGATCTGCCGGTGGGCGAGCGGAAGGTTCCAGGAGAGGGTGCATGAGAGAGCGACCACGTCGGGGCCGTTCTGATGGACGTCCGAGAGCAGCTCGTGCGGGGAGACCGAGCCGCCGAGTGAGCGCACCTCGAAGCCGCGCAGTCGCAGCACCTCGGTGAGGATGTGGGAGGGCAGCACGTGCCATTCGCCGTCGCTGCACGCCACCAGCACATGGCGGAGTGGGTCGGCCCCCGCAGGTGTGCGTGCGGTGCCGCCGGTGCGGGCGGCGGACGCGATCGCGTCCACTGCCAGTCGGCTCACATGGGTGGCCGCGTGCTCCTGCGCCACCGTCCACTCGCCGGACTCCCACCGCTCACCGACCCTCACCTGGGCGGGTGCCACCAGGCCGAGCAGTACGTCCTCCGCGTTCACGCCGCCCGTCACCAGACCGGTGGCCAGCTCCAGCGCTCCGTCCTCGTCCGGACCCGCCAGGCAGGCGTCGAAGTCCGCCCGGACGGTGTCGCTGATCCCGGTGCCGCTCATCCCGGTGCCGCTCATGGGTTCTCGGACTTCCTGGCACCTCCGGACCCGCCGCGGCTCTCCGGCGGACGGTGCGGTGGTGCGCCACGGCGGGGCGGTGCCTGAAGCGTCAGCAGGGAGATGTCGTCGTGCGGGCGGCCGGCGAGCCATTCGGTCGTGAGGAGTTCCAGCCGCTCGGCGACCGACGGCGCCTGCATGCCGCCGCAGCTTGCCAGCGCGTCGACAAGGCGTTCCTCGCCGTAGATCTCCCGCCCGCTCGCACCACCGCGTGCCTCGGTGACCCCGTCGCTGTAGAGCAGCATCAGCTCACCGGGTTCGAGACGGCACTCGGTACGGCCGAAACTGGGATCGGGCACTGCCCCCAGGAGCATGCCCTCGCAGACGATTTCCGTCACCTTTCCATCGTCGCGCAGGACGAGCGGGGAGAGGTGGCCGCCGCTGGCGATCTCGACCCGCACCGAGCCGTCGTCGCAGGGGCGGGCGGCACCCGTGACCAGGGTCGTGAAGCGGTGGCCCGCACTTATGACGAGGTCGTTGAGCAGCCGCAGGTCACGCAGGGGCTCGGGCTCCGTCCGGACCATGGCCAGGGTGCGCATGCTCTGCCGCACCTGGCCCGCCACCACCGCGGCCTCCGCGCCCTTGCCGGACACGTCACCGAAGAAGAACGTGACCCCGCCCGCGGCGGAAGGGGCCACATGGTAGAAGTCGCCGCTGATGCGCAGAGCCTCCGCGGCCGGTCGGTAGGCGGCGCCGAGCCTGAGGCCGTCGGCCGAGGGCAGCGGCTCCGGAGCCATGCTGGCTTGCAGGACGGCGATGGTGTGGGCCTGCTGCGAGTAGAGCGCCGCCGTGGCCAGCGCGAGCCCGGCCCGTATGGCGAACCGATGCGCCAGCTCGATGTCCGTGTCGTCGAAGCGGGCGCGCTCCGGGCCGCGCAGCATGATCAGCGCACCGGCCGGGACGCCCCCCGCGGCGAGCTGCACCACCAGCGCGTCCTCGCCCTGGCCGCCCGGACCGCCCTGGCCGCCCGCCCCGCCCTCACCGTCCTGACGGCCCTGGCCGCCCTGGCCGCCCTGACCGAACTCGCCGGGCATGACGTCCTCGAGGGCCGCGGCCAGCTCCCGGGGGCGTACGACAGTGGGGCGCGGTTGGAGCCCGTACAGCGCGTCCGCGACCTTGGGCACCCGTTCCAGCGTCTCGACCGACACCTCCCCGGAGCGCCGGGCGTCGCCAGGACCCGCCCGGTGCCAGCGGGTACGCCGCCCGCTCACGGGCAGGACGACCATGGCCGCGTCCGCCAGCTTCGGGATCACGATCTCGACCAGCGCACGGACCGTACGGCCGTGGTGGAGCGAGGCGCCCAGGCGCCGGGTGGTCTCCTCCAGAAACGCCGACTTCTCGCGCTCGTGGGCGAGCGCGGCCTCGGCCTCCTGGGCGCTGCTGACCTGATGGACCAGCCACACCGTGAGCCCACCGGCGGTGTGCAGGCGACCGGTGAGCCCATGGCCCTCGTACGAGGCGGAGAAACGCTCCGCCCGCCGGGCGGCGGCACGGGCGAGAGGCGCGGCCGCCGACATGCTCACCGGCCTGCCCCGCCGCAGTCGGGGGAAGAGGTCGGCGGCGGCGCGGTTGAACCCGCGGACGGGCCCGTCGACCCGGTCACAGATGACGACGGCCTCGTCCACAAGATCCAGCAGCTCACCCAGCCGCCCCGGGACACAGCCCCATGCGCCCCCGCCGCCGCTGTCGTCCGTCATCGGCCACCGCCTCTTGCGCATGGCGCTGCCGCGCCCATAATGCCCGGGTTTCCCCACCCTCCATTCTGTTTGTCCGGTGTGGTTGCCGCATGGGTGCGTCGGGGGTGTCCCTGGAAGGCTGGTGTCCCTGGAGGGCCGGGGAGGCCAAGGGGCTGACCGCGAGAGCGGACGTCAGCCCTCCGCCGGGGCCACCCCGATCGGGCAGGAGACGCCCGTGCCGCCGATGCCGCAGTAACCGGCCGGGTTCTTGTCCAAGTATTGCTGGTGATATGCCTCGGCCGGGTAGAAGGGGCCCGCCGGGAGGATTTCGGTGGTGATCTCGCCGTAGCCGGAGCCCGTCAGGACGGACTGGTAGGCGGCACGGGAGGACTCGGCCTCGGACTGCTGCTCGGGGGAGTGGGCGTAGATCGCCGAGCGGTACTGGGTGCCGACGTCGTTGCCCTGGCGGAAGCCCTGGGTGGGGTCGTGGGACTCCCAGAAGAGCTTCAGGAGGGCGGCATAGGAGGTGACGGTCGGGTCGAAGACGACGCGGACGGCCTCGGTGTGGCCGGTGAGGCCGCTGCACACCTCCTCGTAGGTGGGGTTCTCGGTGTGGCCGCCCTGGTAGCCGACGAGGGTGGTCCAGACGCCCGGGGCCTGCCAGAACTTCCGCTCCGCGCCCCAGAAGCAGCCCAGGCCGAAGTCGGCGACGACCAGGCCCTCGGGGTACGGGCCGGCCAGCGGGTTGCCGAGGACCGTGTGGCGGTCGGGGACGCCGAAGCCCGGTTCGGCGCGGCCCTTCAGCGCCTCCTCGGGGGTGGGGAGGTGGTTCTTGTGGCGGCTGAACAGCATCTTCGGGCTCCTCGCGTAACGGGTACGGCGGCTGCGGCATTCGTCGTATACGGGTGCGCGGCGCTATGGGAACAACGGATACGGGGCGGCGGGAATTCCGGCCCGCTCACGGTCCCCCTCGCCGCGGCAGCGTTCAGCGCGGCAGCGTCGCCGGGGAGCCGCCTTCGCTCTCCCAGCCCGCCACCGCGAGCGCCCGGTAGACCGTGTACTCGGCCGCCGGGTCCGCCCCGTACGACCACGGGACCGCGCCCACATGGCCGTCCACGTGGCGCAACTGCTCCAGGGCCTCCGCGTACCGCTCCGCCCGGACCAGGAAGAAGACCAGCAGATGGCGGACGTGCGGCAGTACCGGGTGGTCGGCGGGGGCGTGGCGGACGGCGAAGAGCGCGCCCTCGATCGCCTTCACGATCACCTCGCTGCGGTAGAGCGTGCGCACGAGGTTGGCCTCCGGCAGGTGCTCGAAGACGCCGAAGAGGGGGAGGGCGGGGAGGAGGCTCTTCTCCGGGGCCGAGGCGGCGGCCGCGTGGGTGAAGGCGTCGGCGCGGTCCTGGGAGCCGTGCCACTTCTCGCACCAGTAGTGGAGGGCGGCGAGGTGGGCGCCCATATGGTGCGGGGCGAGCTTGGTGACCTTGGACCACAGCTCCTCGAAGTCGGCCTGCCGGTAGGCCATACCGCGGGCGACGCCGAGTTCGATGATGTGCGGCACCGGGTCGTCCGGGGCCAGCCGGGCCGCCTCGTGGCAGACGTCCCGGGCCTCCTCCAGGATCATCCGGAAGTCGACCGAGGACGGGTCGAGCAGCGCCTGGCGGACCAGGAACTCCGCCTGCACCGCCGCCGCGCCCGGGTCCTCGGGGGCCGCCACCCGCCAGGTGCGCAGCCACATCCCGCCCTGGCCGGGGGCCTGGGCGAGCTCGAAGGCCGCCGCCCCGGCCAGCGTCTGCACCCGCTGCCAGCGCAGCTCCGAGGTGGCCTCGGTGAGTGCGAGCAGGCGGGCGGCCGGCTGCCAGTCCTGCCGGGCCTGGACCTCCTCCAGGGCGTCGATGAGCTGCCGGTCCGGGCCGGGCAGCCGTACGTCCAGCCGCTCGCGCGGTACGAAGCCGTACTCCTGCGGATCCGGGGCGCGCATCGCGCCCCGCATGGCCTCGCGGCCCCCGCGCCGCCGCCGCAGGGCCGGCAAGACGATCAGCCCGCCGATCATGACGATGGCGATGAGGAAGATCAGAAGCTCCATGAGGTGTCCCCGTGTGAAGTTCCGTAACGGCTGGTGGACCAGAACGGCTGGTGGTCCGTAACGGCTGGTGGCCAAGAACGGCTTGTGGTCCAGCCTATGCGCCTCGGCTGTCGTTGAATCCAGCATGGGCGCGTCGGGCGTTACGCTCGGGCTCATGAGCCACCAGCACCCCGAGGGGCACCCTCAGAGTTTCGAGACGCTCGCCATCCACGCGGGCCAGGAGGCCGACTCGCTCACCGGCGCCGTCGTCCCCCCGATCTACCAGGTCTCCACCTACAAGCAGGACGGCGTGGGCGGTCTGCGGGGCGGCTATGAGTACAGCCGTTCCGCCAACCCCACCCGCAGCGCCCTCGAGGAGAACCTGGCGGCGCTGGAGGGTGGCCGCCGCGGCCTCGCCTTCGCTTCCGGTCTCGCCGCCGAGGACTGCCTGCTGCGCACGCTTCTGGTGCCGGGCGACCATGTCGTCATCCCGGACGACGCGTACGGCGGTACGTTCCGCCTGTTCGCCAAGGTCGTGGAGCGCTGGGGCGTGGAGTGGTCGGTCGCCGACACCTCCGACCCGGCGGCCGTACGGGCCGCGCTCCGCCCCCGTACGAAGGTGATCTGGGTCGAGACCCCGAGCAACCCGCTGCTCGGCATCACCGACATCGCCGCCGTCGCCGACATCGCCCGCACCGCGGGGGCCCGGCTGGTGGTGGACAACACCTTCGCCAGCCCCTACCTCCAGCAGCCGCTCGCGCTCGGCGCGGACGTCGTGGTGCACTCCACCACCAAGTACATGGGCGGGCACTCGGACGTCGTCGGTGGTGCGCTGGTCGTCTCCGACACCGGCCTCGGGGACGAACTCGCCTTCCACCAGAACGCGATGGGCGCCATCGCCGGGCCCTTCGACGCCTGGCTGGTGATGCGCGGCATCAAGACCCTCGCCGTCCGCATGGACCGGCACAGCGCCAACGCCACGCGGATCGCGGAGATGCTCGTCGCGCACCCCAAGGTGACCAAGGTCTACTACCCGGGGCTGCCGGAGCACGCGGGGCACGAGATCGCGGCCAAGCAGATGCGGGCCTTCGGCGGCATGGTGTCGTTCCAGGTCGCGGGCGGCGAGGAGGCGGCGGTCGAGGTGTGCGACCGGGCGCGGCTGTTCACGCTCGGGGAGTCGCTCGGCGGCGTCGAGTCGCTGATCGAGCACCCGGGGCGGATGACGCACGCCTCGGCGGCGGGCTCGGCGCTCGAGGTGCCGGCGGATCTCGTACGGCTGTCGGTGGGCATCGAGTCGGTCGACGATCTGCTCATGGATCTGAGCCAGGCTCTGGGCTGACGGCTGGGGCGGGTGGCCGCCTGGGGCGGGTGGCCGCCTGGGCGGTCTGGGGGCGGGTGGCTGTCTGGGCGGCCTGATCGCCCGCGGCCCGGGCCTCCGGGTTTTGAGGGCGGTCACCGTCGTTAGGCGGTCACCGCCCTCTTCCGGTTGTCACCATCCTTCGAGGGGTGGGGTGGTGTCGGTGGGCGGCGGTGCGGTCCACGGTTCGACGATCGCCGCCCAGACGGCGAAGGCGACGACCGCGGCGAACAGCAGCAGCCAGCCGATGGTGCGTACGGCCTGGTGGCGGCGGAGCATCCGCCGCCCCCGTTCGGTCGCCCGGCCCGCCAGATCCGGCGGCAGCACCGGATGCGGGCCCTCCAGCATCCGGCGGACCTCGGTCTCCTTACGGTCCGGAAAGCTCATGGCACCACCCCGGTCCCAGCTCCGGTCCCGGCCCCGGCTCCGGTCCCGGCCCCGGCCCCGGCTCCGGTCCCGGTTCCAGCTCCGGTTCCGGCTCCCGTCCTGGCCCCCGCGGACGCGGGCGTTCCGGTGGACGGGGACGTTCCGGCGGACGGGGGCCTTCTGGCGGACGGGGGCCTTCCGGCGGCACCGCGTCGCGGCGTCGCGCTGCGCATCGCCGTCACCGCGCGGGTGCAGATCGCCCGGACCCGCTCGACCGGGAGGCCGAGCGCCGCCGCCGTCTGCTCCTCCGCGATCCCCTCGTACAGCCGCAGCACCAGCACCAGCCGCTCCTGCGGGGTGAGCCGGGCCAGGAGGCCGCCACGCGGGTGGCGGTAGCGGTGGCCTCGGTGGGCGAAGAGGGCGGCCAGCGTCCGGCGGGTGTGGTCGTACGGATCTTCGCCGCGCAGCCGGTCCCAGCGGGCGTACGTGCGCGCGAGCGCGGCGGTCAGCAGGCGCTCGGCGGCTTCGGTGTCCCCCGTCGGCTCCCCCGTGAGCAGCGCGGCCGCATGCAGCAGGCGGCCACCCGCGCCCGCGACGAATACCTCGAACTCCCGGGCCCGGCGGCCATCCCGTGCTGCCCGCCGCTCTCGCACCACGTCCTCCGCCTCCCGTTCCTTTAGGACACGGCAGGCACGGGCACCCGGTCAAGAGGTCTGCGAGGTCTGCGACGTCGCGCGGGCGCGCGCCGGGGTCAGGTGGCGGGCGTCGCCTGGGGCACCGTGCCGTGTGCGGCGGAGAGGGCGATGTTGAACCGGGTCAGCAGATCGCAGAAGAGATCGCGCTCCTCCGCCGTCCAGTCATCGGTCACGCGGGCCATGAGGTCGCGCCGTGAGGAGCGCACCTCCTCCAGGCGGGCCTTGCCGCGCGGGGAGAGCTGGAGCACGACCGCACGGCCGTCCTCGGGGTGCGAGGTGCGCTTGACCATGCCGGAGTCGACCAGCGGGGCGACCTGGCGGGTCACGGTGGACGAGTCGATGCCCATGCTCCCCGCGAGCGCCTTGACTCCCATCGGGCCTTCCTGGTCGAGCCGGTTGAGCAGCAGATACGCGGCTCGGTCCATGGAGTTGCGGGCCTGGCCGACGCCGCCGAGCCGGGTCTGTTCCGCACGGCGGGCGAAGACGGCGACCTGATGCTGGAGCGTGTCCAGTACGCCGGTGTCGAGTTGAGTCGTCATGTCCGATTGGGTGGGCATGGCCTAGGGCTCACTTCATGCGGTGGTCTGTGGGATGTGGCACAGAGTACGCGGCTGGGGCCCTGCCCGTACGGGGGCTGCAAAAACCTGACGACCTCCGAGCCACAACCTGCCGTTCTGAGCCGTTCTCCGTCGCCGTGGCCCGCCGGTGGGCCTTGGCCCGGTACCCGACCGGCACTCGCCTGGCCTCGGCCCCGGCCCCGGCCCGGCCCCGACCCCGGCTCACCCCCAGCAGGTCCCCCGGCCCGGGCCGCGGGGGCCTGCTGGGGGTGAGCTGCCAGACTGGGGACCATGGCTGCACGACACGGCGACGAGGACGGGCCCGGCTCCGGGTCCGGCCCGGCCTCGCACCCCACCTCCTCCGCTTCTGCCTCCGCGTCTACGGGTTCCGCGGGGCCCGGCCTCGCCTCCGGCCCCGCTTCCGGGGGCTCTGCTTCCGCTTCCGCCTCCGAGGTACCCGAGACGATCACTCTCGACGACATCCGCGGGGCGCAGAAGACGCTGTCGGGGATCTCCCGGCTCACCGCGCTGGAGGGCAGCCGCTATCTGTCCGGTCTGGTCGGCTCGCCGGTCCACCTCAAATGCGAGAACCTCCAGCGCACCGGGTCGTTCAAGCTGCGCGGCGGCTATGTGCGGATCTCCGGGCTCAGCGCCGAGGAGCGGGCGGCCGGGGTGGTCGCGGCGAGCGCCGGGAACCATGCGCAGGGCGTCGCCCTCGCGGCCTCGCTGCTGGGGGTGCGTTCGACGGTCTTCATGCCCGAGGGCGCCCCGCTGCCGAAGATAGCGGCCACCCGGGACTACGGCGCCGAGGTGCGGCTGCGCGGCCAGATCGTGGACGAGACGATGCGGGCGGCGCAGGAGTACGCCGAGCGCACGGGCGCGGTCTTCATCCACCCCTTCGACCACCCCGACATCATCGCGGGGCAGGGCACGGTGGGGCTGGAGATCCTGGAGCAGTGCCCCGAGGTGCGCACCGTCGTGGTCGGCATCGGCGGGGGCGGGCTGGCGGCCGGGATCGCGGTGGCGGTGAAGGCGCTGCGGCCGGATGTGCGGGTGGTCGGGGTGCAGGCGGAGGGCGCCGCGGCGTATCCGCCGTCGCTGGCGGCCGGGCGGCCGGTCTCGATCGAGGCGCCGGTGACGATGGCGGACGGCATCAAGGTGGGGCGGCCGGGCGATGTGCCGTTCCAGATCATCGACGAGCTCGTCGACGAGGTCCGTACGGTCACCGAGGACGAGTTGTCCAGCGCGCTGCTGCTCTGCCTGGAGCGGGCGAAGCTGGTGGTGGAGCCTGCGGGCGCGAGCCCGGTGGCCGCGCTGCTGTCGGCGCCGGAGTCCTTCGAGGGGCCGGTGGTCGCGGTGCTCTCGGGCGGCAATGTCGATCCGCTGCTGATGCAGCGCATCCTGCGGCACGGCATGGCCGCGGCGGGGCGCTATCTGTCGCTGCGGCTGCGGCTCACCGACCGGCCGGGGGCTCTGGCCACGCTGCTGGGGGTGCTGTCGACGCTGGACGCCAATGTGCTCGACGTCAGCCATGTACGCACCAATCCGCGGCTCGGGCTGAGCGAGGCCGAGGTGGAGCTGCACTTGGAGACGAAGGGGACGGACCACTGCGAGGAGGTCCGGGAGGCGCTGCGCGGGGCCGGATACACGGTGATGGCCTGATGCCTGATGCCTGATGCCTGATGCCTGACGTCTGGCATCTGGCGCCTGGCACCTGATGCCGGACGCCTGACGACGGGAGACGGCCCGCCCCCGCGGCGGGGCTGATGCCTGGCTGACCGGGGGCCGTGCCCCCGGTCTTATTTTTTTGCCTCGCGTATGTCGCGATGTATCGCGTCCCCGGTACCATTGCCGTCCAGTTGCTGTCGAGCGCTGCCCATATGGGCGGACTTATGCCTTGATTGAGTGTGGAACGGCCCCAACCCCGGGAGTGCCAACATGCCAGGCGCTATTCACGCCGAGGGTCTGGTGAAGACCTTCGGCGACGTAAGGGCTCTGGACGGCGTCGATCTCGACGTACCGGAAGGAACCGTGCTCGGACTGCTCGGCCCCAATGGCGCCGGCAAGACCACCGCGGTGCGCGTGCTCACCACGCTGCTGCGCCCGGACAGCGGAACGGCGGTGGTCGCGGGGGTGGACGTACTGAAGAACCCCGACGAGGTCCGCCGCTCCATCGGGCTGTCCGGCCAGTTCGCCGCCGTGGACGAGTATCTGACCGGCCGTGAGAACCTCCAGATGGTCGGCCAGCTCTACCAGATGGGAGCGCGGGCGGCCAAGGCCCGCGCGAGTGAGCTGCTGGAGCGGTTCAGCCTCGCCGAGGCGGCCGACCGCACGGCCAAGACGTACTCCGGCGGGATGCGCCGGAGGCTGGACCTCGCCGCGGCCCTGGTGGTCAGCCCGCCCGTGATGTTCATGGACGAGCCGACCACCGGTCTGGACCCGCGCAACCGGCAGGCGCTGTGGGAGGTCATCCAGGAGCTGGTGGCCGGTGGCACGACGCTGCTGCTGACCACGCAGTATCTGGAGGAGGCGGACCATCTGGCGCACGACATCTGCGTGATCGACCGCGGCCGGGTCATCGCCCGCGGCACCTCCGACCAGCTCAAGGCCCATACGGGCGGGGAGCGGGTGGAGGTCGTGGTGCATGAGCGCGAGCACATCGCGGTCGCCCAGGAGGTCCTGCGGGTCCTGGGCAAGGGCGAGACGACCGTGCAGGAGCACACCCGTCAGGTCACCGTCCCGGTGGTGGGCGGCGCCAAGCTGCTCGCCGAGGTCATCCGGGAACTGGACACCCGCGGTGTGGAGATCGACGACATCGGGCTGCGCCGCCCGACCCTGGACGACGTGTTCATCTCCCTCACCGGCCATGGGACCGAGGACGGACTCCAGGGCGACGGCGAGACCGAGAGCAAGGGAGTCGAGTGATGGCCGACGTCGAGGAGACCGGTGCCACCGTCGCGGCGGCCCCCCGGCCGCGCGGCGGACCGCTGCGCTCCGTCCGGGACTCGCTGGTGGTCGCCAAGCGCAATCTCCTGCGGATGATGCGCATCCCGGAGATGGTGGTGTTCGGCCTGGTGCAGCCGATCATGTTCGTGGTGCTGTTCAGCTATGTGTTCGGTGGCGCGATCATGGTTCCGGGGCAGGCCAGCGCGGATGCCACGGTGTATCGCGAGTTCCTGATGGCCGGGATCTTCGCGCAGACCGTGACGTTCGCCACGGCGGGCGCGGGGGCGGGGATCGCCGACGATATGAACAAGGGACTGATCGACCGCTTCCGGTCACTGCCGATGGCGCGTGGCGCGGTGCTCACCGGCCGTACGCTCGCGGATCTCGTGCAGACGGCGCTGACGCTGGTGGTGCTGGCGATCGTCGCGGTGCTCGTGGGCTGGCGGATCCATGACGGCGCCCTGAAGGCACTGGGCGCGTTCGGGCTGCTGCTTCTGCTCGGCTATGCCTTCTCGTGGATCGGCGCGCTGATCGGCCTGTCGGTACGGACGCCGGAGGCGGCCACCTCGGGCGGGCTGATCTGGCTCTTCCCGCTGACGTTCATCTCGAACGCCTTCGTGCCGTCCAGCAAGATGCCCGCCGTGCTGGGCCATATCGCCGACTGGAACCCCTTCAGCGCGACGGTGCAGGCGTCCCGGCAGCTCTTCGGCAATCCGGAGGGCGTGGTCTCGGATGCCTGGCCGATGCAGCACCCCGCGCTGGCGTCGGTCCTCTGGTCGCTGCTGATCATCGTGCTCTTCCGGACGCTGGCGGTGCGCAAATACCGCTCGGCGACCGCCTGAGCGGCCCGGCCGGGGGATCACGGAGATCGGGAGCGGCCCCGCTGGGCCCCGCTGGGGGCCCTTTGGGGTGTGGTGATCGTGGAGGAGCCCCGGCCGCCCGGCCGGGGCTCCACACCGGGCGCTCAGCCCTGGTACGGCTTGGCCTCCAGGATCCGCACTGAGGCGGTGCGGCCATTGGGCAGCTCGTATTCCGCGTCCTGGCCGACCTTCTTGCCGTTCACACCCGAGCCCAGCGGGGACTGCGGCGAGTAGGTCTCGATGTCCGCGCTCGCGTACTCACGAGAGGCGAGCAGGAAGGTCAGGGTGTCGTCCGGATCGCCGTCGAACGCGATGGTGACCACCATGCCGGGGGCGACCACGCCGGTGTCCGCCGGGGCCTCGCCGACCTTCGCCTGCTGGAGGAGCTGCGTGAGCTGACGCACTCGGAGTTCTTGCTTGCCCTGCTCCTCCTTGGCGGCGTGGTACCCCCCGTTCTCCCGGAGGTCACCTTCCTCCCGGGCAGCCTCGATCTTCTTCGCGATCTCGACACGTGCGGGACCCGACAGGTACTCCAGCTCTGCCTTGAGCTGGTCGTACGCCTCCTGGGTCAGCCAGGTGACGTTCTCGCTGGTCTGGGTCACAGGTGCTCCTCGTCGGTGCTGGGAATACAAATGAACGCCCTACTCAGAAGGGTGCGCCTTCAAAGCGGGGCGAAACCACGAGCCTAACAATTCCGGCAAGAAACGGGGAGGAGGGAACTGGGCGCAATGCGCAGGAAAGGCGTCAGTGCTGGTCAGATCGGGGCAGCCGCCGACACGTCCGATCCGGCTATCGTCCGGGCTCGCAGCCGATCAGCTCGGCGCTGGTCGCCCGGGCCGTGGTGCGCACGGTCACCACCTTGACCAGGTCGCTCTCGCGCTGGTCGAAGGTGAAGTCCTTCCGGCCCACCTCGTCGTGGTACTCATCCAGGGTACGCACGGTGCAGACACCGGTGGCGTCCTTGTCCTTGGTGATCTCCAGCCGGACGTCGACCGCGTCGTCGGCGACCACCTTGAAACCGGTCAGCCGGCCGCTGACGTCCTGACCGGCGATGTAGTCGTATCCGAACCACGTGATCAGGGCCAGCAGCCCGGCACCCAGCACCGCGCCGACGATCTTCAGCGTGCGGTCGGCGCGCGCGTCCGCGGACCGGCCGTAACGCCCGTCGGGGAGACCCTCGCGCACGGCGGCCATGGGCGTTCCTCCTGCTGGGAGAGACATCGGAATTATTTGTCCCTGGTTTAGGTCACTATAGAAGCCGTCTTCCACGACGAATCACTGAGGATCGAACTTGACTGAGCAGCTTCGTTTGATGGCCGTGCATGCGCACCCCGATGACGAGTCGAGCAAGGGCGCGGCCACCATGGCCAAGTACGTGTCTGAGGGGGTGGACGTGCTGGTCGCGACCTGCACAGGTGGAGAGCGCGGCTCCATCCTCAACCCCAAGCTCCAGGGTGATCCCTACATCGAGGAGAACATCCACGAGGTCCGCGCCAAGGAGATGGACGAGGCGCGCGAGATCCTCGGCGTCAAGCAGGAGTGGCTGGGCTTCGTGGACTCCGGACTGCCCGAGGGCGATCCGCTGCCGCCACTGCCCGAGGGCTGCTTCGCCTTGCAGGACGTCGAGGCAGCGGCGGAGCCCCTGGTGCGGCTGATCCGCTCGTTCAAGCCGCAGGTGATCACCACCTATGACGAGAACGGCGGCTATCCCCACCCCGACCACATCATGACCCACAAGATCTCGATGGTGGCCTTCGAGGCGGCCGGTGACCCCGAGAAGTACCCGGAGGCGGGGGAGCCCTGGCAGCCGCAGAAGCTCTACTACAACCAGGGCTTCAGCCGGGCGCGCACCGTCGCCCTGCATGAGGCGCTGCTGGCCCGCGGGCTGGACTCGCCGTACGAGGAGTGGCTGGAGCGCTGGAAGACCTTCAACCGGCCCGAGCGCACCCTGACCACCTATGTGCCCTGCGCCGACTTCTTCGAGATCCGCGACAAGGCGCTGACCGCGCACCGTACGCAGATCGATCCCGATGGCGGCTGGTTCCGGGTTCCCATGGACGTCCAGCGGGAGGTGTGGCCCACCGAGGAGTACGAGCTCGCCAAGTCGCTTGTGGACACCTCCCTCCCCGAGGACGACCTCTTCGCGGGCATCCGCAACAATTGAGTCCATGATGAGCGCCACCAGCACCCTCGCCATGACGCACCTCGTCCCGCTCGCCAAGGACCTGGACGAGAACAAGGTGACCCCGGGCGTCCTCGGTTTCATCGTCTTCGCCGTGATCGGCGCGGCGGTGTGGTTCCTGATGAAGTCCATGAACAAGCACATGAAGCGGGTGGACTTCGAGGAGGGGCCGGAGCCCGGCAAGGCTCCGGCGACGGCCTCCGCCGAAGCCACCAAGGGCGAGGAGCGCACGGCCTGAACCCTGGCCGGGCCCGACCGCGTGCCCCGCGTGAGCGGGGCCTCACGGCCCGGCCGACGGGATCTCGCATCTCCCGGCCCCGCTCCGCGCTCTTCGTGACCAGGCCCTGTCCACGGAGATCCGCCGGAAGGCCCTAGCCGCGAGGCTCCGGCAGCACGGCCATGACCTCGCGCGAGTGGCGGCTCGGCACCATGCCGAGCTGCCATGCCTGCCACCCCGTTTCCGGCTCGACGCCGCGCTCCAGCACCAGCGCGAACGCCTCCGCGCACCCCTCCAGCCGGGAATCCCCCGCCGTGCCCTCCTCGCGCATCTCCCGGGCCAGCTCCGCCAGCTCCTCCTGGGCCACCGCCGTGCCGATCACCGAACCGCCCGCGGAGGCGAACGGCAGCAGGGTGCAGCGCAGGAACCGGGCCCAGGAGCGGCCGCGCCGGTCCCCGTACCCCGCGAACAGCCCGGCCGCCTCGTCCACCAGCTCCAGCGCCTGCGCCGCCTTGCCGTTTCCCGCGTCGATCACCGCCAGCTCGACACAGGACCATGCCTCGCCATGGGCCACGCCCACCCGCCGGAAGTCATTCCGCGCGTCCTGGAGCAACTGCCGGGCGAAGCCGCTGTTGCGCAGCGAGCCCGTCTGCGCCGCCCGCAGATCACGGGTGACCCGCGCCGAGTGATGACGGGAACACGCCAGCCCGTACACATCCCGCATCCGGTTGAACATCAGCCGGGCCCGCTCCAGCTCGCGCAGCGCCGAATCGTGGTCGCCGCGCTCCTCCAGCGCCTGGCCCAGGTAGTACAGCGTCCATGCCTCACCGCGCGCGTCCTCGTTCTCCCGGTGGCGGGAGAGGGCCTGGCGCAACTGGTCGACGGCCGCCGACGCCTCCCCGGCCACCAGCCGGGCCCGGGCGAGCTGGGTGAGCGCCCATGCCTCACCGCGCTGGTCATGGGTGCGGCTGTAGGCGTCCAGCGCGCCCCGCAGCTCGGCCTCGGCGCGCGGCACATCGCCCATCCGCAGACATGCCTGGCCGAGCTGGAAGTGTGCCCACGCCTGGCCGTGCAGGCTCTCGCTCTCCTGATGCAGCTCCAGGGCCGCGTCCAGCAGCTCCAGCGCCTCGGCCAGCCCGCCGCGGTCGCGCTCCACCGCCGCCAGGGCGTGCATCGTCCAGCCCCGGTCACCGCGCAGCTCCTCGGCCTGCTGGAGCTCCAGCGCCTCGCGCAGCTTGGCCGCGGCCTCCCCGAGATTGCCCTGGTGATGCAGGGTGATGCCGAGACTGCACAGGGCACGGGCCGCACCCGCCTGGTGCTGCGCCTCGAAATACAGGTCCACCACCGAGGACAGCCTGGTGCGCGCCTGATCCAGCTCGCCGAGCTGGCGGGCCGCGATACCGGTGCGCCACTGCACGGACCGCATCAGCAGCCCCTGGTCCACGGCCTGGGTGAGCTCGCTGATCTCGCCCAGCCGGTAGAGATCGCCGCGCAGCAGGCAGTAGTCGCACAGGGCGCCCAGCAGATGCAGCACCGCGGACTGGTCCACGCCCTCCGCATGGCGCAGTGCGGCGGTGATGAAGCTCGATTCGTCGTCCAGCCAGCGCAGCGCCGCGTCCAGCGAGGTGAAGCCATGGCCGCCCGCCGCGCCCTTGCCGAGCATGTCGGCACGGGTGGACGTCTTGCCGTCGACCAGCCGGATCACCGAGTCGGCGAGCTCGGCATAGCTGCGGATCAGCCGCTCCTGCGCGGCGGTGCGCTGCTCCGGCTGCTCCTCGTCGAGCAGCCGGGCATGGGCGAAGGAGCGCACCAGGTCATGGAGGCGGTAGCGGCTGCCGCGCACATGCTGGACCAGCCCGGCCCGGCCGAGCGCCTCCAGATGGCGGCCGGCCTCCTGCTCATCGGTGTCCAGCAGCGCCGCGGCCGCCGCTCCGCCCAGGCTGGCCCGCCCGGCCAGTGCCAGCCGGCGCAGCAGCCGCCGGGCGCCGTCCTGCTGGTCGGTGTAGCGCAGCCACAGGGCGCGCTCGACCGCGCCCACCGGGCCGTACGCCTCCAGCTCGGTGACCAGGGCGGCGGGGGTGCGGGGGCCGAGCGAGGAGCCCGCGATCCGCAGCGCCAGCGGCAGCCGCCCGCACAGCTCGGCGATCCGCTCCACGGACTGCCCGTCGTAGGGGCCCGCGCCGGTGGGCTCCTCGGCTGAGGTCCGCAGCAGCTCCTCGGCGCCCGGCTCGTCCAGCGGGCCCACCTCCATCCGGTGCACCCGGGCGGCGAGGTCGGTCGGCAGATCGAGCGGAGTGCGCGAGGTGATCAGGACCAGGCTGTCGGACCGCTCCGGGATCAGCGTGCGCACCTGCTCGGCGTCATGGGCGTCGTCCAGCACGATGGTGACCGGCAGCCCGGTCAGATACTGGTGATACAGCTCGGTGAGCCGTCTGATGTGCTGGTCCTGCGAGGACCGCTCCCGGAAGAGCAACTGGTCGCGGGGTGCGCCGAGCCGGTTCAGCAGATGCAGCAGCGCGTCACGGGTGGGCAGCGGGGCCTGCTCGGGGCTGTCGCCGCGCAGATCGACCAGGCACGCACCGCGGAACTGATCGCGCAGATGGTGGGCCGCCCGCACGGCCAGCATCGTGCGGCCGGAGCCCGGCGGGCCCTCCAGCAGCACCACCGTGGGCTGGGTCTCGATGGACGCGCGGGCCTGATGCACCCACTGCGCGATCTGGGTGAGCTGCGCCCGGCGCCCGGCGAACGGGCCCTCCGCCTCGGGGAGATGGGCGAAGGACTGCTCCAGCACGGTGCGCCTGCGGGCCGCCTGGCTGCGGTCCGCCCCGCGCAGCCTCGGCACCTGACCGGTGGCGGAGGAGGCGGAGCGCTTGGCCGAACCGCCGCCCTGACGGGTGGCGGCCGAGGTCATCCGGTGCTGGTCGATGAACGGCCGGATGCCCCGCACCTCGACCGCCGTGAGCCACTGGAGCCGCAACTGCTCGGGCCCGCCGGGCTGGTTGCGCAACGCGGCCTGGCGGTGGGCGGCGGGCCAATGGCGCGCGGTGAGCTTGACGACGGCGGCGGCCGAACCGGCCACGGCGGCCGTCACGCCCG
>NZ_JAHLEM010000276.1 GCF_018883605.1 Streptomyces niphimycinicus
GCCCTGCGCGCCGAGCGCGCGGAGATCGCGGGCGCCCCCGACGACCTCGGCGAGGACACCGAGCCGCCCACCACCTCGCTGCCCGCGCTCCGCGAGGCGTACCGCGCCGCCTCCCAGGTCTACGAGAAGGTCGGCGTCGGCGCCGATCTGCGCGCCGAACAGGCCCGCGCCGAAAGCGACGAGAGCGCCGCCCTCGCCTCCCTCGACCGGCTCACCAACAAGGTCCGCACCCGCGCCGCCCAGCTCCTGGAGGGCACCGACGGCGCCGACGGACCCTCCCGGCAGGCCGCCGCCGCCCGCGCCGAATCGCTGGTCCAGATGCTGGAGGGCCGGGCGTCGGCGGCGAGCGAGCAGCTCGGTCGGCTGCGCGGCGAGGCCGAGCGGCTCGCCCCCGCCGACGGCGACGCCCACACCGAGCTACCGGAGGAGACGGTCCCGGCCGACGCCGAGCAGGCGAAGGAGCTGCTGCGCACCGCCAACGGCGAACTGGCTGCCCGTACGGACGCGTTGGACACCGCCCGTACCGCCCACGCCGACCTGGTGCGCGCCCACCGCTCCGCCGAGGACGCGGCGGGCGGCTTCGACGAGACCGCCGCCCTGCTGCGGGATCTGCTGCGGGAGGGCCCCGGCGCGGAGGACGACGGCGAGCGGCCCGAGCCGTACGCCGGCGATCTCGCCGAGGCCCGGCAGGCCGCCGCCGAGACCCGCCGCTCACTGCGCGGCTGCGCCGCCGATCTGTCGGCGGCCGACTCCTCGGTGCGGGAGGCGAGCGACGTCCTCGTACGGCACGCCAACTCCACCCGCTATGAGCAGGTGCGCACCCCTGCCCGCCAGCAGATCCGCGAACTGCCCGCGGCCGCGCTGCCCGAGCACGCCGCCGCCTGGGCCGACGCGTTCGCCCCCCGGCTGCGCGTGCTCACCGACGAGCTGGAGCAACTGGAGCGCAACCGCGACTCCATCGTGGACCGGCTGCGCGGCCTGGTCGAGTCCTGCCTGGCCACCCTGCGCTCGGCGCAGCGGCTCTCCCGGCTCCCGGAGGGGCTCGGCGAGTGGTCGGGGCAGGAGTTCCTGCGGATCCGCTTCGAGGACCCCGATCAGGCCACGCTCGCCGAGCGGCTCGGCGAGGTCATCGACGAGGCCACCCGCTCCGCCGTCCGGAAGAACTCGGATCTGCGGCGGGACGGCATGTCGCTGCTGCTGCGCGGGGTCCAGGCCGCGCTCCAGCCGCGCGGGGTGGCCGTCGAGATCCTCAAACCGGACGCGGTGCTGCGGGCCGAGCGGGTGCCGGTGGGACAGATGGGCGATGTGTTCTCCGGTGGCCAGTTGCTCACCGCAGCCATCGCGCTGTACTGCACGATGGCGGCTCTGCGCAGCAACGACCGGGGCCGCGACAAGCACCGCCATGCGGGCACCCTCTTCCTCGACAACCCCATCGGCCGGGCCAACGCCACCTATCTGCTGGAGCTTCAGCGGGCGGTGGCGGACGCGCTCGGGGTCCAGCTCCTCTATACGACGGGGCTGTTCGACACCACGGCGCTGGCCGAGTTCCCGCTGGTGATCCGGTTGCGCAATGACGCGGATCTGCGGGCCGGGCTGAAGTACATCAGCGTCGAGGAGCATCTGCGGCCGGGCCTGCCGGTCCGGGAGCCGGAGGAGGAGCAGCAGGTGCACGGCCAGATCACCGCCACCCGGATGTACCGCCGCCCCGAGGCAGGCGCGGATGCGCCCGTCGAGGCGGCGGAAGGGCCGTGAGCCCGGTGGGCTACCCCGATCCGGTGTTCACCGTCTGTGTGGTGGTCCCCGAGGAGGTCGCGAAGTTGACGTCGCCGTTGTAGTTGGCGGTGACGGTGTACGTCCCCTTCGGCAGCGGGTTGAACGTCGCGGTGGCCGTGCCGGCCACGAGCGGCACGGTCAGCGGGTTGCGCCCGGTGAAGGCGATCGTGACCGTTCCGGTGGGTGTCCCCGCGCCGGGGGCGACGGCGGATACGGTCGCGGTAACCGTCACCGGATCGCTCACCAAGGAGGGGTTCGGGGAGGAGGTCACGGACGTCCTGGTGGCCGCCTTGTTGACGGTCTGGGTGTCCGTACCGCTGGAGGTGGCGAAGTTCTCGGTCCCGTTGTAGGTGGCCGTGATGGTGAACGGGCTCCCGGTGGTGGTCGTGTAGGTGTGGATGACGGTCGCGATACCGCCGGACAGGACTCCCACGGCGGTGTTGGTGCCGTCTCCGAAGGAGAAGGTGACCGCCCCGACCGGGGTGCCGGACGCGGATGAGACCGTCGCCCTGATGGTCACCGGCTGACCCACCACCGAGGGGTCCGGGGACGAAGTCACCGTGGTGGTGGTCGCGGCCTTGGCGTTGAGGGTCTGGGTGTCGGTGCCGCTGGACGTGTTGAAGTTGGTATCCCCGTTGTAGGTGGCCGTGATGGGGAAGGGGCTGCCGGTCTTGGCGGTGTAGGTGTAGGTGTGGGTGGCGGTCGCCGTGTCGCCGCTGAGGGCCGCGGTGATGGGCGGGGTGCCGTCCCCGGGGTCGAAGGTGACCGTGCCGGTGGGGGCGCCCGCGCCGGGCGGAACGGCCGTGACCGTGGCGGTGAAGGTCACCGGATCGCCCACCGCCGAGGGGTCGGGCGCGGTGGTCAGGGCCGTCGCGGTGGCGGCCGGCTGGACGGTCTGCGAGTCGGTGCCGAGAGACGTCCGGAAGTCCGCGTCACCGCTGTAGGTGGCGCTGATGGGGTACGGACTGCCCGCGGCGGAGGTGTAGGTGTGCGTGGCCGCCGCCTGGCCCCCGGACAGGGGCGCCGTGACGGGCGGAGTGCCGTCGCCGAAGTCGACGGTCACGGTGCCCGTCGGTGTTCCCGCTCCGGGGGAGACCGCCGTGACCGTGGTGGTGACGGTGACCGGCTGGCCCGTCGCCGAGGGGTCGGGGGCGGAGGCCACGGCGGTCGTGGTCGAGGACTGCCCCACCGACTGGAGGTCGGTCCCCGTGGAAGCCGAGAAGTTGCTGTCGCCGCTGTAGGTGGCGGTGATGCTGTACGGGCTGCCGGTGGCGCCGGTGTAGGTGTGGGCGGCGGTCGCCGTGCCGCCGGTGAGGGGTGCGGTGACGGGCGGGGTGCCGTCGCCGAAGTCGAGGGTGACGGTGCCCGTCGGGGTGCCCGTTCCCGGGGAGATCGCCGTGACCGTGGTGGCGACGGTCACCGGCCGGCCCACTGTCGAGGGGTCGGGCGCGGAGGTCACGGAGGTGGCCGTCCCGCCCTGCACGACGGTCTGGCTGTCCGTTCCCACGGAGGCGGTGAAGTTGGTGTCGCCGTTATAGGTGGCGCTGACCGCGTACGGGCTCCCGGGGACGTCCGGGTAGGCGTGGGCCACCGTCGCGGTCCCGTTCGCCAGCGGCAGGGTGACGGTCGGGGTGCCGTCGCCGAAGTCGAAGGTCACCGTCCCGGTCGGCGCACCGGCCCCCGGTGGCGCGGGGGCCACCTGGGCCACGAAGGTGACGGACTGTCCGGGCACGGACGGATCGGGGGTGGAGACCACCGTGGTGGTGGTCGCCGCCGCCTGGACGGTCTGGGTGTCCGTCCCGGTGGAGGCCGTGAAGTACGGGTCGCCGCCGTACTGGGCGGTGACGGCGTACGGGGTGGCCGACGGCGCGGTGTAGACATGGCTGACCGTGGCCGTGCCGGCGGTGAGGGAGACGTTCACACTCGGGGTGCCGTCGCCGAAGTCGACGGTGCCGGTGCCGGTGGGGGTGCCCGCCGTGGACGGCACGGCCGTCACCACGGTGGTGAAGGTCACCGGCTGGCCGACGACGGAGGGATCGGGCGCGGAGGTGACCGCCGTCGTGGTCGCGGCCGTGTAGGTGAAGCCGCCCGGCACCGTCACACTGCCCCCGGCGGTGGTGACGGTGATGTCGGCGGGGCCGGGGACGCCCGGGGGCGTCACCACGGCGAGCAGGGTGTCGGAGTACGACTCGAAGGACGCCGCGGGCACTCCGCCGATGGTGACGCCGGTGACAAAGGTGAGCCCGGTGCCCGTCAGGATGATGGTCTCGCCGCCCGCGACCGACCCGGTGGACGGGCTGACATCGGTGACGACCGGCACGGGTGCGTAGGTGTAGAGCAGCCGGTTGCTCACTCCGCCCACGGAGATGACGTACAGCGAGACCGTGCCGGGCCCCGAGGCCGGGGGAGCGGTCACGAGCAGATGCTGGTCGGAGACGGCCGTGGGGGAGGCGATGGCGGTGCCGAAGAGCACCAGCCGCGCGGTGCTCAGATTGACGCCGGTGAGCTCGACGATATTGCCGCCGCCGATCGGGCCGGCGATGGGCAGCAGCCCGGTCAGGGTGGGCCAGGCGACGTAGTAGAAGTAGCCGATGGGGGTCGTACCGCCCGGAGTGGTGACCTTGACCGGGACCGCTCCGGTCCCGGAGGGGCTCACCGCGATGATGGTCTGGTCGTCGAGGACGGAGAAGCTCGCCGCCCGGCGGGGCCCGAAGAAGACGGCCGTGGCGCCCGAGAAGTGGCTGCCGATGATGGTCACCAAGGTCCCGCCGCTGTAGGGGCCCTGGTCGGGGAAGATCCCGGAGAACTGGTTGAAGAGCTCGAATGTGCCCAGGGGACGGGCGACTTCGATACCGGGCCACTCACCCGGCCCCACCACGGTGATGTCCGGCCCGTCCGGGGCGCCGGGGAGGCTGTCCAGCAGGTGCCGCGGTGGAAGGCGGCCAGCGCGTCGAGGCCGTCGAGCGCGGTGTGCACCACCAGACGGTCGGGCATGCGCCGCGCCGGGAGCGGGATCGGTGCGCTGAGCGTCGGGACGAGCCTGCGGGACTCGGGGTCGACGACGGCGATGCAGTTCTCACCGGGATCGGTGACGAGGATGAGTCCATGCGGGCGACAGGGCATGACGGCTCCGATCTGGCAAGGCGTCTTCCACTCCACCGGAAAGGATGGGCAGCCCACCGGAATCGGACGGATTCAGTAACCCATTCCGGTGGGGCGCGGGCAATGTCCTTGACCGGAGACTCACCCGAATGGCGCAGCGCGGCCCTCGCCGCCCCGCCGCCCCGCCGTGCCGCCCCGGGCCCGGGCGGATGCCCCGTCAGGCGGGCCCGGGCGGATGCCCCGTCAGGCGAACCAGCCCTGCGGACGGGGCCGGGTATTGCGCCAGATGTGCTTGGCCTCCCGGTACTCCGCGAGCCCGCACGGCCCCAGCTCCCGTCCGCTCCCCGACTGTTTGAACCCGCCCCACTCCGCCTGCGGCAGATAGGGGTGGTAGTCGTTGATCCATACGGTGCCCAGCCGCAGCAGGGAGGCCACCCGCTCCGCCCGCCCCTCGTCGCCGGACCATACGGCCCCGGCGAGCCCGTACACGGTGTCGTTGGCCAGCCGTACCGCCTCGTCCTCACCGGCGAAACGTTCCACCGTGAGCACCGGCCCGAAGGACTCGTCGGCCAGCACCGACATACCGCTGTGGCAGCGGTCGAGCACGGTCGGCAGAAAGTAGTAGCCGTCGGCCAGGGCCGGATCGTCCGGACGGGCGCCGCCGCAGCGCAGCCGGGCGCCCTCCGCGAGCCCCGTCGCCACATACGCCTCGACCTTGGCCCGGTGCGCGGCGGAGATCAGCGGGCCGGTCTGGGCCCGCTCGTCGAACGGCCCGCCCAGCCGGATCCCGCGGGCGCGGCGCACCACCTCCTCGACGAAGGCGTCGTGCACGGAATCCTCCACCAGCAGCCGGGCCCCGGCCGAGCAGACCTGCCCGGAGTGGAGGAAGACCGCGGTGAGCGCGTAGTCCACGGCCGTTTCGAAGTCCGCGTCGGCGAAGACGATATTGGGGTTCTTGCCGCCCAGCTCCAGCGAGGTCCGCTTGACCGTGCCCGAGGCGGCGGCCATGATCCGGCGCCCGGTGCGCAGGCCCCCGGTGAAGGACACCATGTCCACATCGGGGTTGTCGGTGAGCGGGGCCCCGGCCTCGGCGCCCGGGCCGAGCACCAGATTGGCCACCCCGTCCGGCAGCCCGGCCTCCGTCAGCAGCCGCATCAATGCGATCGCCGTGCTGGGGGTCAGTTCACTGGGCTTCAGCACGAAGGTGTTGCCCGCGGCGAGCGCGGGCGCGACCTTCCACGAGGTCTGGAGCAGCGGATAGTTCCATGGGGTGATCAGCGCGCAGACCCCGACCGGTTCATGGACCACCCGGCTGACGGTGTGCTCGGTGCCGGTGTCCACGACCCGGTCCGTCTCGGTGCGCACCAGTTGCCCGTAGTAGCGGAAGCACGCCACCACCCCGTCGATGTCCAGCTCGCTCTCGGCCAGTCGCTTCCCGGTGTCCAGCGATTCCGCCCGGGCGAGCCCGGCCTTGTCCCGCTCCACCAGACCGGCGACGCGCAGCAGCAGATCGCCGCGCGCCCCGACCGGGGTTCGGGGCCAGGGCCCCTGGTCGAACGCCTGCCGGGCGGCGGCCACCGCCTCGGCCGCGTCCTTGCCGCCGCCCTCGTCGACGACCGCCACCAGCGATCCGTCGGCGGGGCAGCGGATCTCCCGGGTGCGTTCGTCGATCGCTTCGGTCCACTGACCACCGATGAAGAGGTCCGTCACGGGCACTCCTCCGCGTCGGGGCTCGGGACATGGTCGGTCACCCATCGGTGAAAGGTGCCGATGTGGTGCTCGCTGGGGACGAGGACCCCGCCGTCGCGGTAGGCGCGGGAGTCCATGGCGGGCTGGGTGCGCTCACAGGCGTCGAAGTCCTGGGCGTTGACCCGGTGGAACAGCTCCACCGACTTCGACAGATCCCGCTCGGACGCCACCACTTCGGGTGCGTAGAGCCAGTCGCATTCGACCAGTGTGCGATCGGGGGCGAGCGGAAACATCCGGTGCATGATCACGTGGTCGGGGACCAGATTGAGGAAGACCTGCGGCCGTACCGTGATCGCGTAGTACCGGCGGTCCTGTTCCTCGGCGATCCCCGCGATGCGGCCGAACCCTTCGCTGCCGTCCACCGTGAACCCGCGGGCCTCCTCGGCGAATTCGGCGCCGTGCCCGACGAAGTACTGCGCCGCGAGGCCATCGGCGAACTCCGGCAGCACCTCGGTGAGTTCGGGATGGATCGTCGCGCAGTGGTAGCACTCCATGAAGTTCTCGACGATCAGCTTCCAGTTGGCCCGGACGTCATAGGAGATCCGGCGGCCCAACGCCAGCCCCGCCACGCCGTAGCGCTCGACGGACGCCGCGTCGCCGAGCCGGTCGGCCACCGCCCCGATGACCGTCTCCTCGAACGATGGTGGCTCCTCGGCCAGGCAGAGCCAGACATAGCCGAGCCATTCGCGAAGCCGTACCGGCACCAGTCCGCGCTCGACCCGGTCGATATCGGGCATCTTCGATAGGTTGGGGGCGGCGGTGAGCCTGCCGTCCAGATCGTAGGTCCAGGCGTGGTACGGGCACTGCAACGAGCGCCGCACCGTCCCGGACTCCTCGGTGCACAGCCGGGCGCCGCGGTGACGGCAGATGTTGAGGAACGCCCGCAGCTCACCCCGCCGGTTGCGGGTGATCAGCACGCTCTCCCGGCCGATCCGCACGGTGCGGAACGCACCCGGCCGGTCCAGGTCGGCCCCGCGCACCGCGCAGAACCACATGGCCTCGAACAGGTGCTCCTGCTCCCGCCGGAAGATCCCGGGAGCGGTGTACCAGTGGCCGGGGAGAGTGGCGAGCAGACTGGGGGTCGTGGCGGCGGGGGATTCGGGAGCCACAGTCATGGGGTTCTCCTCAGGCGGGCGCGGCGAACAGCCGGCGGGGGTCGAAGAGTTCGAGGGGGTGGGCGGCGGCCGGGCCCATGCCGCCGGGGCCCGGGACGATCACAGCGTGGCCGGGGGCCATCAGGGGTCCTCCAAGCGGTCGATTCCCGCACTCGCGGACGCTTCGTGGCGGCGGTCTGGGCACGTGCTCTCGGCACGCGCTCGCGTCAGCGGCGGATGCGCTCCATGCGCGGGTCGAAGAGGGGCTCGGCGGCGACGGTCGCGGGGACCTTCTCGCCGAAGTACTCGATGTGGACCGCGGTGCCGGGCACGGCTGCCGCGGCGGGCAGCCAGGCGTAGGCCACGGTCCGGCCGATGGTGTAGCCGTAGGACGCGCTGGTCACATAGCCGGCCGGGACGCCATCGGCGTACACCGGCTCCTTGCCCATGACGACCGCGGCCGGGTCGTCCAGGGTGAGACAGGTCAGCCTGCGCGCCGCCGTCTCCTGGCCGCGGCCCTCGAGCGCCGCACGCCCGATGAAGTCGCCCTTGTTCATCCGGACGGCGAAGCCGACCCCGGCCTCGTAGGGATCGTGCTCGGTGGTCATGTCATGGCCCCAGGCGCGATAGCCCTTCTCCAGCCGCAGGCTGTTGAAGGCCGAGCGCCCGGCGGCGATCACGCCGTGGCGCGCTCCCGCCTCCCACAGCGTGTCCCACAGCCGCAGCCCCATATCGGCGGTGGTGTACAGCTCCCAGCCGAGCTCGCCGACGTAGGACAGCCGCATCGCGGTCACCGGGACATGGCCGATATAGGTCTGCCGGGCCTTGAAGTAGCCGAACGCCTCATGCGAGAAGTCGTCCCGGGTCAGCGGCTGGACCAGCTCCCGGGCCAGCGGGCCCCAGACGCCGATACAGCAGGTGCCCGGCGTGATGTCGGCGATATGGACGTCATCGGGCGCATGGCGCAGCAGCCAGTCCAGGTCCAGTCCGCCGTTGGCGCCGACCTGGAAGTGGCGCTCCGACAGCCGGGCGACGGTGAGGTCGCTGCGGATGCCCCCGGCCTCGTCCAGCAGCAGGGTGTAGGTGACCGCACCGGGCTTCTTCGCCAACTGATTGGTGGTCATGCGCTGGAGGAAGTCCAGCGCCCCGGGCCCGCTGACCGCCAGCCGCTTGAGCGGGGTCATGTCGTACAGCGCGACCCGCTCCCGGGTGGCCCTGGCCTCGGCGGCGGCGATGGGCGACCAGTACCGGGCCGACCAGGCGTCGCGCGGGGGCAGGTCGATCGACTCGGCGAGCGGGGCGTTCGCCTCGTACCAGTGCGGCCGCTCCCAGCCCGCGGCCTCCAGGAAGTACCCGCCCAGCTCCCGCTGCCGGATGTGGAAGGGGCTGACCCGCAGCGGACGGGGCTGCTCCATCGGCTGGAGCGGATGGACGACGTCATAGACCTCGACGAAGTTCTGGGCCCCGCGCTCGGCGACGTAGGCGGGGGAGGCTTGCGCGTCCTCGAAGCGGTACAGATCGCATTCATGGACGTCCATGCCCGGCCGCCCGTCCGTCAGCCACTCGGCCACGGCCCGGGCGACGCCCGCGGAGTGGGTCACCCACACCGCCTCGGCCAGCCAGAAGCCGCGCACCTCGCGGGACTCGCCGATGACCGGCATCCCGTCGGGGGTGAAGGAGAAGACGCCGTTGAAGCCCTCCTCGACCCGGCTCGCGCCGAGCGCGGGGAGCAGTTCGACGCTGTCCTCCCAGCTCGGGGCGAAATCCTCGGCGGTGAACGGCAGCGAGGACGGCATCACCGGGGCCTCGTCGTACGCGGGCAGTCGCGCCGGGTCGACGGGGAGCGGGCGGTGGGCGTAGCTGCCGATGCCGATGCGGTCGGTGTGCTCGCGGAAGTAGAGATCGCGGTCCTGGAAGCGCAGGATCGGCCGGCTCGCCTCCGTACGGGGGTCGTTGACCCCGGCGAGTTCCGGCAGCGGACCGGTCCTGGCGTACTGGTGGGCCAGCGGCTGAAGGGGGACGGGAACCCCCGCCATCGCGCCGATCAGCGGGCCCCAGAAGCCGGCGGCGGAGACCACGATGTCGGCGGGGAAGGTGCCCCGGTCGGTGACGACGGCGGTGACCCGGCCGTCCGCCCGCTCGATGGCGGTGACGGTGTGCCGGTCCAGGAAGCGGGCGCCGTGCGCGGTGGCCCGCTCCATCTGGGCGCGGGAGGCGAGCAGCGCCCGGGCCAGCCCGTCGTCCGGGGTGTGGAAACCGCCCAGGATCCGGTCCGGGTCCAGCAGCGGCCACAGTTCGGCGCACCGGGCCGGGCCGAGCAGCTCGCCCCGTACGCCCCAGGAGGCCGCCAGCCCGGCCTTGCGGTGCAACTCGGCCCAGCGCTCCTCGCTGGTGGCGATCTCCAGGCCGCCCACCGGGTTGAAACAGGACAGCCCCTCGACCTCGAGGGAGGAGAACTTCTCGACGGTGTAGACGGCGAAGTCGGTCAGGGTCTTGGAGGGGCTGGTCCGGAAGACCAGGCCGGGGGCGTGCGAGGTCGAGCCGCCGGGGGCGAGCAGCGGGCCCTGCTCCAGGACGGTGACGTCCCGCCAGCCGCGGGCGGTCAGCTCATCGGCGAGCGAGCAGCCGACGATCCCGGCACCGACGATCACAACACGGCTGCTTCGCGTGCTCACAGGACCACCACCGACCGCAGCACCTCGCCGCGCTGCATCTTGGCGAACGCCGTCTCGACCTCGTCCAGCGTGATCGTCTCGCTGACGAACGCGTCCAGATCCAGCTTGCGGCTGAGATGGAGGTCGACCAGGACCGGGAAGTCGCGGCTGGGCAGGCAGTCGCCGTACCAGGACGACTTGAGCGCACCGCCCCGCGAGAACAGATCGATCAGTGGCAGATCGATGCGCATCTCCGGATCCGGCACCCCGACCTGCACCAGCACCCCGGCCAGGTCGCGCATGTAGAAGCCCTGGGAGTAGGTCTCGGGGCGGCCCACCGCGTCGATCACCACATTGGCGCCGAAGCCCCCGGTCAGCTCGCGCACCGCCTCGACCGGGTCCGTACCACGGGAGTTGACGGTGTCGGTGGCGCCGAAGCGGGTGGCCGCGTCCAGCTTGGCGTCGTCGATGTCCACCGCGATCACCCGGCGCGCCCCGGACAGCGAGGCCCCGGCGATCGCGGCGTTGCCGACGCCGCCGCAGCCGATGACCGCGACCGTGTCGCCGTTGGACACCCCGCCGGTGTGCACGGCCGCGCCGTAGCCGGCCATCACCCCACAGCCGATCAGGCCCGCCGCCTCGGGGCGGGCCGAGGGGTCGATCTTCACCGCCTGCCCCGCCGCGACCAGCGTCTTCTCGGCGAACGCGCCGATGCCAAGCGCCGGGCTGAGCGGGGTGCCGTCGGTCAGGGTCATCGGCTGGGCGGCATTGCGGCTGTCGAAGCAGTACCACGGGCGGCCCCGGCGGCAGGAGCGGCAGCCGCCGCACGGCGCCCGCCAGGCCAGGACCACATAGTCACCGGGTGCGAGTCCGGTGACGCCGGGGCCCACGGCCTCGACCATTCCGGCGGCCTCGTGCCCGAGCAGATACGGGAATTCGTCACCGATCGCGCCGTCCCGGTAGTGCAAGTCGGTGTGGCACACGCCGCACGCCTGGACTCCCACCAGCACCTCACCGGGGCCGGGGTCGGGCACGAGAACGGGCAGCACCTCCACGGGGGCGCCCTTTTTGACCGCGACGACGGCGCGGGCTTCTTGCGGCATGGCTCACTCCTCTGTTCTCCTGCGATCGCAGGGACCGGTGCACGGGAGCTGGCATGACTGCCTCGATGGAGGGTGAGGCCGAGGCCGTTTCAACGGCCGCCGGTTACCACCCAGTTGCGTATAGCGCGGCATGTTGCGCGATGAGAGACATCCTGAAAGTCGTCGCCCCGTGCGGTCAAGGGGTTCGCGAAAACCGCCTGCAAACCGGCGCTGACTGGGGGTTTCGCGTCGGCCATACGCCCCTGGGTCCGGGCCGCGGACGCGACGAGGGGGCCGGAGTCGTCCGGCCCCCTCGTCGGGTGGGTGGGGTGATGTGGCGGCTCAGCCGGGGAAGCCCATCCGCCGGGACAGCTCCTCGGCGGTCTTCACGGCGTACTCGGCCAGATCGGGCAGCCGGCTCTGCGCCATCCGGTACGCCGGACCCGAGACGCCGATCGCCCCGATGAGCGCGCCGTCATGGCCGCGCACCGGCGCCGCCACCGCGTTCAGCCCGATCTCCAACTCCTCGCAGGAGTAGGCGTAGCCGCGCTCGGCCGCCGTCTCGAGCTGCTGCCGCAGCTCGGCGGAGGTGGTGATGGTGTGCTCGGTGAACCGTGGGAGCTTCCGCGTCACCAGCCGCTCCCGGCGCTCGCCCGACAGATGTGCGAGCAGCACCTTGCCGCTCGCGGTCGCGTGCAGCGCGGTGCGCCGCCCCAGCCAGTTGAAGGCGGTCACCGCCGCGGCGCCGCGCGCCTGCATGATGTTGACCGCCGCGTCCCCGTCCAGGACGGCGATATTGGCCGTCTCGCCGGTCTCGTCGGCCAGCGCCCGGCACACCGGGGCGCCCTCCTGCGAGATGTCCAGGCGGATGGCGGCGGCGCCGGCGAGTCTGAGCACCCCGGCGCCCAGGTAATACTTCCCCCGGTCGCGTTCCTGCCCGACGAGTCCGCGGTTCTCCAGAACGCCGAGCAGCCGGAAGGCGGTCGACTTGTGGACCCCCAGCTCGTCGGCGATCTCGGTCACTCCGGCCTCGCCGAGCCTGGCAAGGATCTCCAGGACGCTCACCGCCCTGTCCACCGACTGCACTGCCCCGGCGGCCCCCCGCTTCTCCTCGGCCCGATCCTCGGTCGTGTTCGTCATGGTTCTGATCTCACCATCCGGTGGCTCTGCGTGGGGCCCCTCGGTCCGGGGAACTCTTGACGGCTGCCTTCCCGATCTGGATTCTGTTGCGCATCGCGCTTTTCAGTGCACTATCCACAACGCATGATACCGATCAACGTGAGGGGGGCCAATGATTCCCGTCTGCCGTATCGAGGACTTGCCGGAGGGTGAGTCGCTGCGTGTCCAGGCCGGCGACGCCACCGCGGCGATCGCGGTGTTCCACACCGACGGAGCGTTCTACGCCATCGATGACACGTGCAGCCACCAGGACGCCTCCCTCTCCGAAGGGTGG
>NZ_JAHLEM010000277.1 GCF_018883605.1 Streptomyces niphimycinicus
AGGGTGAGTCGCTGCGTGTCCAGGCCGGCGACGCCACCGCGGCGATCGCGGTGTTCCACACCGACGGAGCGTTCTACGCCATCGATGACACGTGCAGCCACCAGGACGCCTCCCTCTCCGAAGGGTGGCTGGAAGGCTGCTACGTCGAATGCCCGCTGCATGCCGCGCTGTTCGATCTGCGGTCCGGCGAGCCGACGTGTCTGCCCGCCCGCAAGCCCGTACGGACCCACGCTGTCACGGTCGTGGACGGAATGCTGTATGTCCACCCCGCGGTGCGCACCGTTCCCGGCGAGCCCGTGCACGCGGCACCGGAAGAAGCCGTCGCATGACGACGGCCCAGGCGCTCACCACGGTCACGGTGGTCGGGGCCTCGCTCGCGGGACTGCACGCTGCGCGGGGCCTGCGCTCCCTGGGATACGACGGGCGGCTGGTCGTTGTGGGGGAGGAGCGCCACCGCCCCTACGACCGCCCGCCGCTGTCCAAGGAGTTCCTGACCGGGGACGGCGACCCCGGCGACGGGCCGGGCCGCCTCGCCCTGACCGACCCCGAGGAAGAGGCCGAACTCGACGCCGAATGGCTGCTCGGCATCCGGGCCGAGGCGCTGGACACCGCCGCCGGTCAGATCCGTCTCACCGGCGGCCGCGCCCTGCGCACCGACGGCGTCGTCATCGCCACCGGGGCCACCCCGAGGACGCTGCCCCTGCCACGGCTGGACGGGGTGCACACCCTGCGCACCCTCGACGACGCGACCCGGCTGCGCGCCGCGCTGCGCGCGGGCGCCGCACGGGTGGTGGTGATCGGCGCGGGCTTCATCGGCGCCGAAGTGGCCTCCTCCTGTGCCGCCCTCGGCCTCGATGTCACCGTGGTGGAGGCCGCGCCGCTGCCGCTGGTGCCCCAACTGGGCGAGGAGATGGCCCGGGTGTGCGCCGGGCTGCATGCGCGGGGCGGGGCCACTCTGCTGTGCGGCGCCGGCGTCGAGGGCTTGCGCGGCAGCGGCCGGGTCACCGGCGTGGAACTCACCGACGGGCGGGTGCTGCCCGCCGATGTGGTGGTCGTCGGCGTCGGAGTGCGTCCGGTCACCGGGTGGCTGGAAGGCTCCGGTCTGGCCCTGGACGACGGGGTGCGGTGCGACGCGGGCTGTGTCACCGCGCTGCCCAATGTCGTGGCCGTCGGGGACGTGGCCCGGCTGGCCCGGCCGGGCACCGCGCGCACCGTCCGGGCCGAGCACTGGACCAGCGGAATGCTTCAGGGCGCCGTAGCCGCCCGCAACCTGCTCGCCGGGTCCACCGTCGAACCCTTCGAGGCGCTGCCCTACTTCTGGTCCGACCAGTACGGCGCCCGTATCCAGTACGCCGGGCGGCGCGCACCCGGTGACACCGTCCGGATCGCCGAGGGCGACCCGGCCGACGGCGGCGGCTTCCTCGCCGTCTACGAACGTGACGGGATCACCACCGCCGTCCTCGGCGTCGACCGGCCCAGGCCCTTTATGCGGCTGCGCCGCGAGCTGTCCCGCGCTCCGCAGCCGGCCGGGAGGTGACCGGCTCCGCCTCACCGGCCCGGCGGCGCTGCCGGCGCATCTCCCGGGCCGTGCTGCTGGGCCGGGACACCACTCCGTACCGCTGGCGCCAGACCTGCCGGGTCACCCATACGTCCAGCACGCCCCAGGTCGCCACCACCGTGCTCGCCACCGTGGCCAGCACGGTGGGGAAGGCGGACCACGAGCCCGCCAGGGTGCACAGGAGCGCGACCATCGTCTGAACCAGTGTCACGGCGATGATGATGACCGCCCGCACCGCCGAGGCGCGGACGGGATCGGGCAGCCGCCGCCTGCGCGCCGGCTCCTCGGTCCACAGCGGCCGGGCCCCGTGTGCCGGGATGTCGCGATCCTTGTCCATCGCGTCCATGACGCTCCCACCCCTTTCCAAGGCTGCCCCGGTGCGGCCGAGTCAGATAGCGGGACTTGGGTTGTATGCCCCCCCCAGTGTGCCCCTTTGGATCACGAATGGCACCGACCGGAGGTTCCCCCGGGGAGGGGAAAACCAGCCAACCGCGGCCGAATGGCGGCATGTGGTCCCCAGGAGGAGAGCCCCGAGCGCGGGGGGTAAGTCGGGGAATCGCCCGACAACTCCTGATCACGCAGTGTAAGGAGTTCCCCGCATCAAGTGGACATGCCTTCGATATGTCCAACTGGCAGTAGTAGGCTCGCGCCGCTCGTTGTCGGAACTCGGAACACCGCCCCCGCGATCCGGGGTTGACGTTAGGGAGGCCATGCGCTTTCGCGGTAAGTCCATCCGCAGGAAGATCGTGGCGCTGTTGCTGGTGCCGCTCATATCGCTGACGGCGATATGGGCCTTCGCCACGGTGATCACCGGTCGCGAGGCGATCCAACTGCTGGACGCGGCCGACATCATCGACAAGGCGGGCCAGCCGGCCGAGGACGCGGTGCACGCCGTCCAGAAGGAACGCCGGCAGACGCTCATCCTGCTGGCCGATCCGCGGCAGTCGGACGCCCTGCCCGTGCTCCACTCCCTACAGCGCAGAACCGACCAGGCTATCGGCAAGCTGCGGGCCGCCGAGTCGGACGGCACGGTGCACGGCAAGTTGAACGACGACTCCGAGGAACAGCTCGACAACATCCTCAAGGCCGCCGACGGGCTGGACAGCCTGCGCCGCAAGGTCGAGGACGACGGCATTTCCTCGACCCAGGCATATGAGTATTACAACAAGCTCGTCGACCTCTGCTACACCTTCCGCAGCTCCCTCCACGCGGTGCCCGACACCGACCTCGACAAACAGGGCCGCGCGCTGGTCGCCATGATCCGCGCCCGGGAGGCGCTCTCCCGCGAGGACGCGCTGTATGTCTCGGCGCTGACGGCGCGCAAGATGACGATGGCGGACCTCCAGGCGATGTCCGACCTCATCGCCGAGCGCACCCTGCTCTACGAGATCAACCTGCCGATCCTCCCCGACTCCGAGCAGAAGGTCTTCGCCGACTACCGGCGCACCAAAGCCGCCCCCGCCGCCCTGCGCGTGGCCGAGGGCAAGGTCCTCTCCTCGATGGACCCCGCCACGGCCATCAGGGCCCTGGACCAGGAGCACTGGGAGGCCGCGGCCCACCCCGTCCTCAACGACTACGACCGGCTGGGCGACGAGGCCACCGACCGGCTCAAGAAGCGCATCGACCCGGTGGCCAGCAGCGTGTTGCTCAAGGCGGGGATCGCCGGCGTCCTCGGCCTGATCGCGCTCATCGTCTCCATCTTCGTCTCGTTCCGGATCGGCCGCAGCCTGGTCCGCGATCTGTCCCGGCTGCGCAGGGACGCCCAGGAGGTCTCCAGCGTCCGGCTGCCGAGCGTGATGCGCCGTCTCGGCGCGGGCGAGCAGATCGACGTGGAGACCGAGGCGCCCCGGCTGGACTACGGCCCCGATGAGATGGGCCAGGTGGGCCTGGCCCTCAACACCCTCCAGCGGGCCGCCGTCGAGGCCGCCGTCAACCAGGCCGAACTGCGCCAGGGCGTCTCCGAGGTCTTCGTCAACCTGGCCCGCCGCAGCCAGGTGCTGCTGCACCGTCAGCTCACCCTCCTGGACGCCATGGAGCGGCGCACCGAGGACACCGACGAGCTCGCCGACCTGTTCCGGCTGGACCATATGACCACCCGTATGCGGCGGCACGCCGAGGGCCTGGTCATCCTCTCCGGCGCCGCCCCCTCCCGGCAGTGGCGCAAGCCGATCCAACTGATGGACGTCGTGCGTGCGGCCGTCGCCGAGGTGGAGGACTACGAGCGGATCGAGATCCGCCGGCTGCCCCGGATCGCGGCCGTCGGCCCGGCCGTCGGCGACCTCACCCACCTGATCGCCGAACTCCTGGAGAACGCGACCGTCTTCTCGCCGCCGCACACCGCCGTCCAGGTGCACGGCGAGCGGGTCGCCAAGGGCTTCACCCTGGAGATCCACGACCGCGGCCTCGGCATGACGCCCGACGCGCTGCTCGAGGCCAACCTCCGGCTCGCCGAGACCCCCGAGTTCCAGTTGTCCGACACCGACCGGCTCGGACTGTTCGTGGTCAGCCGGCTCGCCCAGCGGCAGGGGGCGCGGGTCTCGCTTCAGCCCTCCCCGTACGGCGGCACCACGGCCATCGTGCTCATCCCCGCCAATCTGCTCACCGACGAGGGCGGCCGGGGCGAGACCGCCGGGCGCGACACCGGCGGGCGCTTCGCCGACACCGCGCGGCGAGGCGTGGGCGACGTACGGCTCGGGCCCGTGGACGAGGCCGAGCCGGCCTCGCAGCTCGCCTCCCTGACCTCGTCCCTCGCACATGAGGCTTCCGAGGGCGCCGACGAGGACGAGGAAGTGGGCGGGATCTTCCGGGCCCGCGGCCTGAAGGCGCGTCAGTCCGGACGCACCGGGCCGGCCCCGTCCACCGTGGAGCAGCATCAGCAGACTCCGGACGGCCCGGACCCGGCATCCAACGGCGGCCCCGCGCCGCTGCCCCGCCGGGTCCCGCCGGTACTGGTCGCCGACCACGGCCGGCCGGTCGAGGGCACGTCCGGCGGACGGCAGACCCGTTCGCAGGGCCCGGGACAGCCGTCCTGGGCCGACCGCTCCGAACGCCAGGGCCAGGACCAGGCCCAGGGCCGAAGCCAGGGCCCGCGGCGCACGGGGCCGGAGCGCAAAGGCCCGGAGCAGAGCCCGGTACCCACCCAGCGGGCGGCCTCCGGCCTCCCCAAGCGGGTACGGCAGGCCAGCCTGGCCCCGCAGTTGAAGAACGACCCCGCACCCCCGGACGAGGCGGACCGAACCGCTGCCGAGATCGATCCCGAGCGCGAAGCCGAGCAGGCGAGGGCCACCATGGCCTCGCTCCAACGGGGTTGGCAGCGCGGTCGGCGGCAGTCGGCCACCGGACCCGGCGGTGCGGACGCAAGCCCGGGAACCACACATGAGGGGGACGGTCGATGACCGCATCGAACGCCGCAGCATCCAACGGCTCGCCGAACGGATCGGGCGAACTCAGCTGGCTGCTCGATGAACTGGTCGGCAGAGTGGGCAGCATCCGCAAGGCGCTGGTGCTCTCCGGGGACGGGCTCGCCACCGGCGGCTCACGCGATCTGTCCCGGGAGGACGGTGAGCATCTGGCCGCCGTGGCCTCCGGCTTCCACAGCCTCGCCAAGGGGGTCGGCCGCCACTTCGACGTCGGCCGGGTCCGTCAGACCGTCGTCGAACTCGACGACGCCTTCCTGTTCGTCACCGCGGCGGGCGACGGCAGTTGTCTCGCCGTCCTCGCCGACGCCGACTCCGATGTGGGCCAGATAGCATACGAGATGACGCTGCTGGTCAAGCGGGTGGGCGTGCATCTGGGCTCGGCTCCGCGCTCCAGCGGGTGACGGAGGCCGGGGGAAGATGAGCGGAGACCCGGAAGGCGTTGCCCGGTGGTTCGACGACGCGGCGGGACCGGTGGTCAGACCGTATGCGATGACGCGGGGACGCACCCGCAGCGCCGCGGAGGAGAAGCTGGATCTGATCGCGGTCGTCGTCGCCGACAGCGCGAACCACCGGACCGTCGCCGACCAGATGTTGTCCCCGGAGCACATCGACATCGTCGAGCTGAGCCGGGACAGTCCGCAGTCCGTCGCCGAACTGGCGGCGGAGCTCGACCTTCCGATCGGCGTGATCCGTGTGCTCATCGGCGATCTGCTCCACGCCGCACTCGTCCGAGTGTCGCGGCCCGTACCTCCGGCGGAACTGCCGGACGAGAGGATTCTGCGCGAGGTGATCAATGGGCTACGGGCACTCTGACCTGGTCCGCCCAGATATCGTCGAACCGGTCACGCTGAAGATACTGGTGGCGGGCGGCTTCGGGGTGGGCAAGACGACCCTGGTGGGGGCGGTCAGCGAGATCAGGCCGCTGCGCACCGAGGAGCTGCTCACCGAGGCGGGCCGGCCGGTCGACGACATCGCGGGGGTGGAGTCCAAGACGACCACCACCGTCGCCATGGACTTCGGGCGCATCACGCTCCGCGAGGACCTGGTGCTGTATCTGTTCGGCACCCCGGGACAGGACCGCTTCTGGTTCCTGTGGGACGAGCTGGCCACCGGCGCGCTGGGCGCGGTGGTGCTGGCCGACACCCGCCGTCTGGAGGACTGCTTCGCCGCCATCGACCACTTCGAGCGGCGGGACATCGCCTTCACCGTGGCGGTCAACTGCTTCCAGGGCGCCGACCGCTATCCGGAGGACTCGGTGCGCGACGCGCTGGACCTCGACCCGGGCACCCCGGTCGTCCTGTGCGACGCCCGGGAGCGCGAGTCGGTCAAGCATGTGCTGATCTCGGTGGTGGAGCACGCGATGCTGGCCACCGCGCCCCGGGCCTGACCGCGCGGCACGGCCCGTACCCCGCCGTCCGGGGTACGGGCCGCCGTTCGCGGGCGAGGGCACCGTAGGCGGCTCAGGAGCCCTCGGCCCGCTGCTCTTCCCGGTGCCAGCCGAGGCTGCGCTCCACCGCCATCCGCCAGTTGCCGTATTCGCGCGTCCTGGCCTCCTCGGACATCCCCGGGGTCCACTCGGTGTCCCGCTTCCAGTGGGCCCGCAGCTCGTCGAGGTCCTGCCAGGCGCCGGTGGCCAGCCCCGCCGCGTACGCCGCGCCCAGGCAGGTGGTCTCGGCGACCACCGGGCGGATCACCGGGACGCCCAGCACATCGGCCTGATGCTGCATCAGCAGGCCGTTCGCGGTCATTCCGCCGTCGACCTTGAGCGAGCTGATCCGCACCCCGGAGTCCTGGTACATCGCGTCGACCACCTCGCGCGTCTGCCAGCTCGTCGCCTCCAGGACGGCACGGGCCAGATGCGCCTTGGTGACATAGCGGGTGAGGCCGGTGATCACGCCACGGGCGTCCGAGCGCCAGTACGGGGCGAACAGACCCGAGAAGGCCGGGACGATATACGCCCCGCCGTTGTCGTCCACACTGGCGGCGAGCGGCTCGATCTCGTCGGCGGAGCGGATGATGCCGAGCTGATCGCGGAACCACTGCACCAGCGCCCCGGTGATCGCGATCGATCCCTCCAGGCAGTAGACCGGCCGCTCACCGCCGAGTTGGTAGCCCATGGTGGTCAGCAGCCCGCTCTTGGACGGCACCGGGCGGTCACCGGTGTTCAGCAGCAGGAAGCTGCCGGTGCCATAGGTGTTCTTGGCCTCGCCGACGCCGTAGCAGGTCTGGCCGAAGACGGCGGCCTGCTGATCGCCGAGCGCGGAGGCCACCGGCACCCCGGCCAGTTGCCCGACCGCCGTGCCGTACACCTCGGCGGAGGAGCGGATCTCCGGGAGCATCGCCTCGGGCAGGCCCATGGCGGCCAGGATCGAGCTGTCCCACTGGAGGGTCCGCAGATCCATCAGCAGTGTGCGTCCGGCGTTGGTCACATCGGTGACATGCACTCCGCCGTCGGTGCCGCCGGTGAGGTTCCAGATGAGCCAGGAGTCGATGGTGCCGAAGGCGATCTCGCCCTGCTCGGCACGGTGGCGCAGCCCGGGGACCTGCTCCAGCAGCCAGGCGGCCTTGGGCCCGGAGAAGTAGCTGGCGAGCGGCAGTCCGGTGGTGTCCCGGAAGCGGTCCTGTCCCACCTCGCCGCCGAGCTGGTCGCACAGACCGGAGGTGCGGGTGTCCTGCCAGACGATCGCGTTGTGCACCGGTTTGCCGGTGCGGCGGTCCCACAGGACCGTCGTCTCGCGCTGGTTGGTGATGCCCAGCGCGGTGAGCTGGTCGGCCCGCAGCCCCGCCCTGGCCAGCGCGCCGGCCACCACGGCCTGCACCTTGGCCCAGATCTCGGTGGCGTCGTGCTCGACCCAGCCGGGCTTGGGGAAGATCTGGCGGTGCTCGCGCTGGTCGACGGCGACGATCGCGCCGTTGTGGTCGAAGATGATGCAGCGGCTGGAGGTGGTGCCCTGGTCGATCGCGGCGACGTAGGTGTCCGTCGGCTGCGGCATGGCGTCTCCTTCGGTCAGAAGGCTGCGTTGAAGACGAGACCCGCCAGCACGGCCCCGATCAGCGGGCCCACCACCGGGACCCAGGCATAACCCCAGTCCGAGGTGGACTTGTTGGGGATGGGCAGCAGGGCGTGGGCGAGGCGGGGCCCGAGGTCGCGGGCCGGGTTGATGGCATAGCCGGTGGGCCCGCCCAGGGAGAGGCCGATGCCGACCACCAGGAACGCGACGAGCAGTACGGAGATGCCCGAGCCGAGGACCACGGTGCCGCCGCCGTCGGCGACCGGGCCGATCCCGATGCCGTCGACCTTGCCGAACGCGAGCAGCGGCAGCACCAGCGCGGCCGTCGCGATGATCTCGGTGACGAGATTGGCCACCGGATTCCTGATCTCCGGAGCGGTGGCGAAGACCCCGAGCGTGGGCAGGGCGTTCTTCTCGTCCGCGTTGGCGGCGAACTGCGCGTAGTACAGCGCCCAGGCCAGCACCGCGCCGATCACGGCGCCGATGAGCTGCCCGAGGATGTAGAGCGGCACCTTGTCCCAGTCGCCGGTGTCCACGGCGACGCCCACGGTCACCGCCGGATTGAGATGGGCTCCGGACAACGGGGCCGCGGTGTAGGCACCGGCCATGACGCCGAAGCCCCAGCCGAAGGCGATGACGATCCACCCCGAGTCCTTGGCCTTGGAGTGGTTCAGCGTGACGGCGGCGCATACGCCCGCCCCGAAGAGAATCAGTATCGCGGTGCCGATGACCTCACCGGTGAAGATGTCCCCATTGCTCATGTCGGCTCCTAGGACCTCGCCCGGGGCGGGCGGCCCCGGTCCTCCGTGCTGGGTCGTTTCGAGCGTGCGGGTGCATCGGAATCGCCCATGGGGGGTGAACGTCGAAAGAGCCTGCGCGCGGCGACGCCGACTGACACCGCAAGAGTGTTCACCGGTGGTCAGGGGGCGTCAAGGTGATGGACGGCAACGGTGTTCGTGGCAACCGTAAGGACGTTGGCCCGGTACCGGCGCGCCCTCGGGCACCCCTCAGCGCACCGCGACGACCGACGAGCCGTGCCCGAACAGCCCCTGGTTCACGGTGATTCCCGCGCTCGCCCCCGCCACCTGCCGCTCGCCCGCCCGGCCCCGCAACTGCTCGGTCAGTTCACACACTTGGGCGATGGCCTGCGCCGGAACCGCCTCCCCGAAGGAGGCCAGCCCCCCGCTCGGATTGACCGGAATCCGCCCGCCCAGTGCCGTCGCCCCCTCGCGCAGCAGCTTCGCGCCCTCCCCGGGCCCGCACAGCCCGAGGTCCTCGTACCACTCCAGCTCCAGGGCGGTGGACAGGTCGTACACCTCGGCCAGCGACAGATCCTCCGGCCCAAGACCCGCCTCCTCGTACGCCGCCCGGGCGATGGAGGGCCGGAACGGATCGGAGGCGGGGGTGCCCGGCGGGGCCGAGTCGGTGGCGATGTCCGGCAGATCCAGCGTGGTGCGCGGAGAGGTGGGGGAGACGGACGAGACGGCGCGGATCCGCACCGGGCGGCTCATCCCGAGCCGCCGCGCCGTCTCCATGCTGCCGAGCACCAGCGCCGCCGCCCCGTCGGAGGTCGCGCAGATGTCCAGCAGCCGCAGCGGATCGGCGACCACCGGGGACGCGGCGACCTCCTCGGCGGTGACGGGGGAGCGGTAGCGGGCGTACGGATTGGCGGCGCCGGCGGCCGCGTTCTTCACCTTCACCCGCGCGAAGTCCTCCGCCGTATCGCCGTACAACGCCATCCGGCGGCGGGCCCAGAGCGCGAAATAGGCGGGGTTGGTGGCGCCCAGCACCCGGAAGCGCAGCCAGTCCGGATCATCCGGCCGCTCACCGCCCGCCGGGGCGAAGAACCCCTTGGGCGCCGCGTCCGAGCCCACCACCAGAACCGTGTCCGCCATCCCGGACAGAATCTGGGCGCGGGCGGTGTCGATGGCCCGCGCACCGGACGCACAGGCCGCGTAGACGCTGGTGACCCGGGCGCCCTGCCAGCCCAGCGCCCGGGCGAAGGTCGCGCCCGCGACCTGCCCGGGATAGCCGCAGCGCACGGTGTTGGCACCCACCACGGACTGGATCGCGGACCATTCGAGCCCGGCGTCCGCGAGCGCGGCCCGCGCCGCCTTCGTGCCGTACTCCACGAAGCTGCGGCCCCACTTCCCCCACGGATGCATCCCGGCGCCGAGCACCGCCACCTCACCGGTCATGACGCCTCCTTGGCGACGGGCCGCCAGTGCCAGGTGGTGAGGGTGCGCCCGCCCTCCTCGCCCAGCACCCCGGGCACCACCTCGACCTCCATCCCGACGGCCAGATCGGCCACGGTCAGCCCGGGGGCGCCCTGCCCCAGCACCACCATCCGCTCGGCGGCCAGCTCCACGGCGAGCAGTGTGTACGGCCGCCACTCGCCCTCGGGTCCTGACGGGTAGGGGGCGGGCGGCCGGTAGCGGCCGTCGGTGTAGGACCACACCCGGCCGCGCCGGGACAGCGGCACCTCCGCCAGCTCGGTGCCCGCGCAGCCCGGGGCCCGGCAGAAGACGTCCTCCCGCGGGAAATACACCGCCCCGCAGCCCCGGCAGCACGTCCCCAGCAGCCGGAACTCCCCGCCCTCGGAGCTGAACCACCCGTCGACCACGGGCACACGCGTGGGGGACACGGCCCCTCCCGATATCTGGTAACTGACGATGTGTCAGAAGTGTGGCACGGGGACCGCAGTGCGCGTAACCCCGGTACAGTGGCCGCGATCACGGTCCTGATCAGCCGAAGGGCGAGGGGAGCGGTCGGTGGCGGAGACGCAGATGCAGACGCAGGCCCGGGCCACGACGCGGACCGGCCCGGCCGTCCGGCTCGAGGCCGTCACCAAGGACTTCGGCACGGTGCGCGCGGTGGACGCCGTCGACCTCACCGTCCACGAGGGCGAGTTCTTCACCCTGCTCGGCCCCTCCGGCTCCGGGAAGACCACTTTGCTGCGGCTGGTCGCGGGGTTCGAGCAGCCCACCGGCGGCCGTATCGAACTCGCCGGCGACGACGTCACCGGGACCCCGCCCAACCGCCGCGATGTGCACACCGTCTTCCAGGACTACGCGCTCTTCCCGCAGATGAGCGTCGAGCAGAACGTGGCCTACGCCCTGACCGTGCGCGGCGTCCGCAAGGCCGAGCGGCTCGCCCGCGCCCACGAGGCGCTGACCACCGTACGGCTGGACGGTTTCGCCGCCCGCCGCCCCGCCGAGCTCTCCGGCGGCCAGCGCCAGCGCGTCGCCCTCGCCCGCGCCCTGGTCGACCGGCCCGCCGTGCTGCTGCTCGACGAACCGCTCGGCGCGCTCGACCTGGCGCTCCGGCAGGAGATGCAGACCGAGCTGAAGGAACTTCAGCGCACCACCGGCATCACCTTCCTCCTGGTCACCCATGACCAGGACGAGGCGCTGACCATGAGCGACCGCATCGCCGTGGTCCGCGACGGCCGCATCGAACAGACCGGTCCGCCGGTCGAGGTGTACGAACGCCCCGCCACCGCCTTTGTCGCGGGCTTCGTCGGCACCACCAACCTGCTGCGCGGCGAGGCCGCGGTCCGCGTCGTGGGCCGCCCCGGCACCTACTCCATCCGGCCCGAGCGGATCCTGCTCACCGACCCCGCCGAAGCGTCCGCCCGGGAGCCCGCCGAAGGGTCCGCCCGGCAGTCCGCCGAATCGTCCGCTGAAACGTCCGCGGACGGCCGGCGGACCGTCACGGGGCGCATCACCGATATCGTGCACGCCGGGGCGCACACCCGCTTCACCGTCATGCTTCCGTACGGCGACCGGCTCATCGTGCACCGCCAGAACCTCACCGGACTCCCCGAATCCGCCCGCCCGGACGGCGAGATCGGGCTCTCCTGGGACGAACGGGACGCCTTCCCCGTACCGAGTTGACCTTGTCATTGCCGACGGCACCCTGGCGGGGCCATACCGACCGGCTGATACTGGCCGAGCCTCAAGTGCCAAGCGGGACGAGGAGGACCGGATGCGGAAACGGAAAATGTCTGTGTGGAGGTCCGCGGCCGCCATCTGCGCGCTGCTGCTGACCGCCGCCGGATGCGGCTCCGGAAACGACGACGACAAGGGCGGCCACGCACCCGACAAGCTCGGTAAGGGCGAGGGCAAGGTCAACATCATCGCCTGGGCCGGCTACGCCGAGGACGGCTCCAACGACCCCAAGGTCGACTGGGTCCACCCGTTCGAGAAGAAGACCGGCTGCCAGGTGAACACCAAGACGGCCGGGACCTCCGACGAGATGGTCTCGCTGATGAAGACCGGGCAGTACGACACGGTCTCCGCCTCCGGCGACGCCACCCTGCGCCTCATCGCCTCCGGCGACGCGGCCCCCGTCAACACCAAGCTGGTGCCGAACTACAAGGACATCTTCCCGGCCCTCAAACAGCAGCCGTTCAACTCCAAGGACGGCCGGATGTACGGCATTCCGCACGGCCGGGGCGCCAACCTCCTGATGTACCGCACCGACAAGGTCACCTCCGCGCCCGACTCCTGGCGCGCCGTCTTCGACGACGCCGCGCGGTACGACGGCCATGTCACCGCCTATGACTCGCCCATCTACATCGCCGACGCCGCGCTCTATCTGATGAGCGCCAAGCCCTCGCTCGGCATCAAGAACCCCTACGCGCTCGACCAGAAGCAACTCGACGCCGCCGTAGCCCTGCTGAAGAAACAGCACCAGGCGGTGGGGGAGTACTGGAGCGACTACCAGAAGGAGATCACCGCCTTCAAGGGCGGCGACAGCGTCATCGGCACCACCTGGCAGGTCATCGCCAACCTCACCAAGGCCGAGAAGGCCCCGGTCAAGGCGGTGCTCCCCAAGGAGGGCGCCACCGGCTGGTCCGACACCTGGATGGTCTCCGCCAAGGCCGAGCACCCCAACTGCGCCTACAAGTGGCTCGACTGGATCGTCTCGCCCAAGGTCAACGCCCAGGTCGCCGAGTACTTCGGCGAGGCTCCGTCCAACCGTAAGGCGTGCGCCGAGACCGCCGCCCCCGACCACTGCGCGATCTTCCACGCGGCCGACGAGAAGTACTTCCAGCGCGTCCACTTCTGGACCACGCCCATCAAACAGTGCCTTGACGGCCGTAAGGACACCGACTGCACCGACTACGCCCAGTGGACCAGGGCCTGGACGGAGGTCAAGGGCTGAGATGCCCGCCGCGCCCACCCCAGGCTCGCGGCTGCGGCTGACCGCGCTCCTCGCCCCGCCCCTGCTCTGGCTGACCCTGGCCTATCTGGGCTCGCTCGCCATCCTGCTGCTGTCGGCCTTCTGGACCACCGACTCCTTCACCTCCGATGTCGTCCACACCTGGAACACCGACAACTTCCATGAGCTGCTGACCACCCCCGTCTACCGCACCATCGCCCTGCGCACCCTGTCCATCGCGGTCGCCGTCACCGTCGTCGACGCGCTTCTCGCCCTGCCCATGGCCTTCTTCATGGCGCGGGTCGCGGGCCGGCGCTGGCGGCGGCCGCTGCTGGTCGCCGTCCTCACCCCGCTGTGGGCCGGCTATCTGGTCAAGGCGTACGCCTGGCGGGTCATGCTCGGCGAGAACGGCGTGGTGGGGGCCGCCCTCGCCCCGTTCGGGCTGCACGGGCCCGGCTACGGCACCACCGCCGTCGTCATCGTCCTCGCCTACCTCTGGCTGCCCTACATGATCCTGCCGGTGTACGCGGCCCTCGAACGGCTCCCCGAGCGGATGCTGGAAGCCTCCGCCGACCTCGGCGCCGGTGCCTGGCGCACCCTGCGCTCCGTCGTCCTGCCCGTCGTACGCCCCGCCGTGCTCGCCGGATCCGTCTTCACCTTCTCGCTCAGCCTGGGCGACTACCTCACCGTGCAGATCGTCGGCGGCAAGACCCAGTTGCTGGGCAATGTCATCGCCTCGCAGGTCACCCTGGATCTGCCGATGGCCGCCGCGCTCTCCGCCGTGCCGGTGGTCCTCATCGTCTGCTATCTGGCCGCCGTACGCCGTGCGGGCGCCCTCGACTCGCTCTAACCGCTCGACCCGCTCCAGCCGCTCTAACCGCTCGACCCGTTCCAGCCGCTTCAGTCGCTCCAGGAGGTGGACCCATGCGCATCTCGCGCACCGCCCGCGTGGCCCTCGGCTGTGTCACCGCGGCCGGCCTCGCGATCGTCTACGTCCCGCTGCTGCTGGTGCTGCTCAACTCCGTCAACACCGACCGCTCCTTCGGCTGGCCGCCCAGTGGCCTCACCGGCCGCTGGTGGCGGGCCGCCCTGCACAGTGAGGGTGCCCGCCAGGCCCTGCTCACCTCGCTCAAGGCCGGACTCGCCGCCACCGCGATCGCCCTGGTGCTCGGTACCCTGGCCGCCTACGCCGTCCACCGCCACCGCTTCTTCGGCCGGCGGACCGTGTCCTTCCTGCTCGTCCTGCCGATCGCGCTGCCCGGCATCGTCAGCGGCATCGCCCTCAACGCCGCCTTCCGTACCGTCCTCGACCCGATCGGCGTCGGCTTCGGCCTGTTCACGGTGGTCGTCGGGCATGCCACCTTCTGCGTCGTCATCGTCTTCAACAACATCGGCGCCCGGCTGCGCCGTATCGCGCCCTCGCTGGCCGAGGCGTCCGCGGACCTCGGGGCGCGCCCCTGGCAGACCTTCCGGTACGTCACCTTCCCCGCCATGCGCTCGGCGCTCTTCGCGGGCGGACTGCTGGCCTTCGCGCTCTCCTTCGACGAGATCGTCGTCACGACCTTCACCGCCGGGCCCGGCACCCGCACCCTGCCCATCTGGATCTACGAGAACCTGGCCCGCCCCCACCAGGCCCCCGTCGTCAACGTCGTCGCCGCGCTCCTCATCCTGGCCTCCGTGATACCCGTCTACATCGCCCAGCGGCTGTCCTCGGACACCGCGGGGGGACGGCTGTGAGGCTCAGCCGGTCAGCGAGCGGCGCGAGACCGGAAAGTCGAAGTAGGTGTCCGGGAACAGCTCCGGCTTGTAGGTGTAGTGCCACCACTCCTCGGCCAGATTGACGAATCCGAGCTTCTCCAACGTCCCCTTGAGCAGCAGCCGGTTGGCCCGCTGCGCGCCCTTGATCCGCGGATCGAGCGTATGCGAGAGCGTGTCGAAGCAGTCGTACCCGGTCCCCATGTCGACCGAGTTGTCCGGGAAGCGGTCCTTCTTGGCCGCGTAGCACGGCACCAGCTTCTCGCCCGGCACATAGGGCCGGGTGGGCAGCGCGGGCAGCCGCACAATCGTCAGGTCCATGGTGCTGCCCCGGCTGTGCCCCGACTTCTCCGCGATATAGCCGTCCTCGAACAGCCGGGTCTTGTCGACCTCCGGATAGAACTCGCCCTTCATCCGCTGATCGCCCAGGTCCTTGGCCCACTCCACGAAGTCGTTCACCGCACGCTGCGGCCGATAGCAGTCGTACACCTTCAACGTATAGCCCCGCCGCAGGAGTTGCCGCTGCGCCCGGTGCAGCGCCTCGGCGGCCGGGCGGGTCAGAACGCACATCGGCCGACGGTAGCCATCCACCGGATCGCCGGTGAAGTTATGCGGCGTGAAGTAGCGGATCTCCTGAAGGATCGTCGGATCGACGTCACTGAGGGCCACAAACTCCTTCGGAGCCTTCGGCTCCGGCTTCGCCTGCGCCGGAGCGGACGGAGCGACGGCCAGCAGAGCGGCAACGGGCAGAGCGAGCGCACGCAGCGCGACGGCGAGTCTTGGCATGCCCATCACTTATCCCACCCGCCAGAACCGGAAACAAGCGACCGTCCGCAACTCCGCACTACGGACATCCCTTGCCCCGGCGCTGTTCGCGCCGTTTCCCGCTGGACGCCTCCTGCCACCGCCGGTGAGCTGGGGTCACTAGCTGCGGGCTCCGAGCCGGGTGAGTGCGGCGGCGCTCGGACTGCCCGGTTCCGCGGTGTACATCACCAGCCGCAGGTCGGTGCCGGGCAGCAGGGTCTGGCAGTCCAACTCCAGCTTGCCCAGCTCGGGGTGGTGCACGTACTTGCGCAGCGTCGCTATGGGGCGCACATTGTGGTCGCGCCGGCCGGCGGCGAAGTCCGGGCTGTGCGCGGCGAACTCGTTGATCAGCTCACCGAGCGCACGGTCCGCTGGATAACGCACACTGGTCGCGCGGAGCTGAGCTGCGACCTGCCGGGCGAACTCACCCTCCGCGCCTGCCGGCGCCGACCAGAGGACGTCGCACACCCGGATGGACGGTTCGCACGATGTTGCGCTCCTCGACGGGCAGCAGCCCGAAATCCATGATCAACGCCACTGCCGCGTCGTTCCAGGCCACGATGGGCTGCTGCTCGTCGAGCAGGTAGGCGGGGATCGGCCCGATCCGGTCCAGCAGCCGGTGCGCTTCGCCGGGCACCGGGCACCGGGCCCCGGTCGGCGTCCGTGCCGGGCGGGACCTGCCCGGCCAGCCGCGCCAGATGCTCGCGCTCCGCGACGGTCAGCCGCAGCGCCGTACCCAGCGCGGCCAGCACCTGCGGGGACGGACGTGGTGCGCGGCCCTGCTCCAGCCGTTCGTAGTACTTGACGGACACCCTGGCCAGCTCGGCCACCTCTTCGCGGCGCAGTCCGGGAGTGCGCCGGGCGCGCCGGCCCGGCGGGTGGGTGACGGCGGCCGGCACCCCGAACGCACCCGGCGCGCTGGAGCTGGCCGCGCGGGTGCGG
>NZ_JAHLEM010000278.1 GCF_018883605.1 Streptomyces niphimycinicus
GTGCGAGGCGCCCAGCGCCCACGCGGCCTGGCGGGCCGCGCCCAGGGCGGCGTAGTCGGCGGGCTGGGGCACCACGACCTGCACTCCCAGCAGTGCGGGCGCGATCGCGCGGACGGCCTGAAGATCGGCCGCGGGCCCGAGCAGGAAGACGCGCCGCACCTGGACACCGCGCCCGCGCAGCACGTCCAGCGCGTCCGCGAGCCCGCACAGCATCCCCTCGAACGCGGCCCGCGCCAGATGTTCGGGCTTCATCGACTCGCGCCGCAGCCCGGTCAGCGTGCCGGCCGTATGCGGCAGATGCGGGGTCCGCTCACCCTCCAGATAGGGCAGCAGCACCAGCCCGGACGACCCCGGGGTGGACTTCATCGCGAGCGCGGAGAGCCCGTCGAGATCCGTACCGAGCAGCTCCGCCGTACCGCGCAGCGTCCGTACCGCGTTGAGCGTATGCACCACCGGCAGATGCATCCCGGTGGCGTCCGCGTACGAGAGGATCGTGCCGGTCGGATCGGCCAGCGCCTCGCGGTGGACGGAGAAGACCGAGCCGGAGGCGCCGAGCGAGATCACCGCGTCGCCGACCCCCACCCCGAGCCCGAAGGCGGCGGCCATGGTCTCGCCCGTACCGGCGGAGATCAGCAGCCCCTCGGGGGTGCGCCCGGCGGCGTCGGCGGGGCCGATGACCTCGGGCAGCCGCACCTGGTGACCGAGGGCCAACTGGACCAGGTCGGGGCGCCAGGATCCGCTTGCCGCCGACCAGTAGCCGCTGCTGGAGGCCGTGCCGCGGTCGGTCGTACGCCGCACCGGCCGCCCCAGCAACTGCCACACCAGCCAGTCGTGCGGCTGCATCAGCTCGGCCACGCGGTGCACCGAATCCGGCTCGCTCCGCGCCAGCCAGCGCAGTTTGGCCACCGGCTGCGAGGCGGTCGGCACGGCGCCGACCGCCTGGGCCCACGCGGTGCGGCCGCCGAGCGCCTCGGTGAGGTCGGCGGCCGCGGACTGTGCGCGCTTGTCGTTGCCCATCAGCGCGGGGCGCACCAGCACCCCGCCCGCGTCCAGCGCCAGCAGCCCGTGCTGCTGCGCCGAGACGCCGATGGCCTGAACCCCTTCGAGCAGCCCGCCCTCGGCGGCCTCGCCGAGGGACATCAGCCATGCCTGCGGATCCACATCGCCGCTGCCGCCGACCGGGTGCGGGGCGTACCCCTGTTTGATCACGGCACCCGTATCGGTGTCACAGACGACGATTCGTGTGCTCTCGGACGAACTGTCCAACCCGGCGACTATCCCCATGGATCAGATCATGCCACCGCCGCGGCTAGGTGTTGCTGGTGCCCCAGTCGTCCTCGCCCACCGCGCGGGCATCGCGCTGCCCGATCTTCTCGCGCAGCGGCCGGACCTTGTCCAGTGCCCGCACGGCGGCCAGTCGGCCTCCCTGCGCGGCCGACTCGGCGGTATTGCGGACGGCCGGATTCCGCGCGAACTTCTGCGCACAGGCGCGCAACTGCTCGTACCGCTCATGGCCCGCTCGCGTGCCCAGCACGTAACCCACAGCCATCCCAGTGATGAACGTCAGCCGGTAGCGCATCGACCTGCCCTTCTCGCTGTCCTTCACGTCCGGACCCCGGGGTCGTGCTGCGCGCCTACCCGCCCGCGCCGCAGATCACCCACGATCACGTAGAAGATCATCCCTGGAACGGCCGCGGATCGCCCGAGGGCGGACGCGGCGAACCGATTGGCGGAGCACCCCCCTGCTTGCGCTAATGTATGTGTCGCAGCGAGCGCACGCCGTCCGGAAGCCCCGGGCGGGGTCACGGTCGCGGCACACGGAGCAATCCCCTGTAGCTCAATTGGCAGAGCAGCCGGCTGTTAACCGGCAGGTTACTGGTTCGAGTCCAGTCGGGGGAGCTCGGTCCCCTGTAGCTCAATTGGCAGAGCATTCGGCTGTTAACCGGAGGGTTACTGGTTCGAGTCCAGTCGGGGGAGCAGTGAGGAGGACCCCTTGAGGGGTCCTTTTTCATTTCCGGGCCCCCGCGGACGTGATCTACGCCATGATCGAAGCCAGGGGGGCTCCCAGCACCGGCCCTTCGAAGCAGCAGATCGTATGAGCGGCTATGCTGCGGCAGACGGCGCGCGCAGATGTGTACGACGCGCCGTTACGGGGCGGTAGCTCAGCCGGTTAGAGCAGCGGACTCATAATCCGTCGGCCGTGGGTTCGAGTCCCACCCGCCCCACCAGGGCACTACGCGGGCAGACCCATCCTGACCTGCGCAGACGCAGGAACGGGAGTCGCCGCGCCGATGCGGGGACTCCCGTTCATCCGTTCAGACGAAGATCCAGGGGACACACAGGGGACACGGGGCCGGTTCAGGGGACAGTGGGGCTTCACACCGCCTCCCGACGCCCCTTCGAGGTCCGGCGGGCGATCCGGGCCGCTGTGGGCGGCAAGCCGGTCGGCAGCGCCCAGCCGTCCAGGCCCGGGGGATCGGAACGGGCGATCGTAAAGCGCGTGAGCGAGAAGTCCGCTCGCTGTTCCTCAGGGTAGCGATCGTTGAAGTTCTCGACCCGGACCAGCTCCAGGTCGTTCGTGGTGCAGTGGTCGCGTATCCACTTCACGGCCGCGTTGGCGGCGTCGTCCCGGCCCCGCCCGGCCAGGGTGATCACGCCGAGGAGGTCGGAGCCGGGTTGGGTCTGCGCTCCAACGGCCCAGGTGTCACCTGACCGCTGTGCACCGTGGGCGAAGAAGACGGCGATGTCGCTCTGCCAGGCACTTTCGGGGATCGTCAGTGGGGTGCGGACCCGGAGGGGACGTCGCGGGGCACGACGGCCATGACCGACTCGGCCTCGGTGCGCATCATCTCGGGCAGCACACTGGTGTAGGTATCCGAGGTGATCTGGCGCGAGGAGTGGCCCAGCCTCTCCTGCACGACCTTGATGTCGTTCTTGGCCAGCAGCGACAGCGCGGCAGAGATGTGCCGGAGGTCGTGCAGTCGGACGGGCGGCAGGCCGGACAACTCCACCAGACGCTTCTCCAGGCTCAGCCAGTTGGTCCGTGCACTCTCTGCCTTGGGCGCTTCTCCGTACTGGCGGTAGGCAACCTCCACTATCTGTGCTGAGATGCGCAGCCAGAGGGCGTCGAGGTGGCTTCGGACCATGGCAGGGCGTTTGAGGCAGAGCTGGGCGGCTGTCACCTCCGCCCAAATGCGGCGGGGCTGCGCGCGGCACATCTCAGCCGCGGTCCTTGGGGACACCTGTGGGTCGGCGCCGAGGAAGCGGTGGCGGCCGGGGCAGACCGTCGTGCGGGCTGGATGATGTGGTCGGGGCGGGTCCTGCGGCAGTACTCATGCAGGCTGACTGGCAGTGATGTGCGTGGCGCGGTACTGACCGGGAGGCATACCAACCGCCTTGCGGAAGACGCGGCTGAAGTCGTCGGGACGGGGAAACCCCCACCGGGCGCCTATGGCGTGAACGGGCAGCTCCTGCTTGGCCGGATCGGCCAGGTCCTTGCAGCAGTGGCTGATACGTCGGCCCCGAACGAAGTCGCTCACGGTGGTTCCCTGTTCCTGGAAAATGCGTTGCAGGTACCGCAGGGAGATCTGGTGCGCGGAGGCGATCTCGGCCGGTGACAAGGGAGCGCCGAGGTGCTCCTCGATGAAGGCGCTGATCCGCAGAAAGAACAGGCCCGGTCGGGTGGCAGACGCTGCTGCCGGTGCGCCGTCGAGGTGATGGGACAGTACGGCCGTGACCAGATCGATGCCAATGCCGCCGAGCTGGACCAGGCCGAACGGCGCGTAGGTGGCATGCGCCTCGGCAGCACCAGTCAGGAACTGGGCGAGCAACCGGCTCATGCCGCTGTCGGCAGGAAGCGGCGCGGCGAGGAGGCGGCCTACGCGGTGGTCCGGTAACGGCAACAGTCTTTTGGGGAACTGGAACACCAGGCTGTCGGCCCTGCGCTCAACCGCCTGCGCAGACGCGGTGAATGGACGAGAGCTGTCGTACAGCACCATGCCGCCGGCCTCCAGCAGCACGTTGTTCCGTGCTTGCTCGACGCCTTGTTGTCCGGAGGTGACCAAGGCCAGTTGGTACAGCTCGGGATCGGATTGGCGGATGAGTTGTGGTGTGCGCTCCGAGAGCAGAGAACTGTAGGACAGGGCCGACAGGTGCGCGGCCCCGAACGGCATGGCGCGGATGCGGGCCCCGAAGTTCCCGGGGCCGACGAAGCGGATGCGTGTGGGCATCAGTGCCGTCGTGGTGACCTCGGTCCAGGCCTCAACACGGTCGGCTGCCGGCACAACGACGCTATCGAACACCGTCAGCAGCATGTTTCCCCCCGCTCCAGAGCGCTGACCGACATCACACCACTCTGTTCCGCTTTGGCCGGGTGCCAGAAGTGCGCTCTCGGCCAACAACAGTGCGCGTTCACCCCATGCCTGTGGAGCGGCATTCGGACAGGCTCGTTCCTGCACTCGACAGCGCGGGCCGACTCGAAAGAGCCCCACAGGGGGAACCCGGCCGCCTGAAGTAGGAGGACGGCCCTTGAACCGATGGGCAAGGTCGGTCTTGCGCACCGGGCGACGTGGTCCACCCCGCGCCGCCACTCCGGACGACCTAGGTCAAACATCCACAACAAACAGGGGAACTCCGTGAACACACATAAGCGCATCGCTCTCGGCATCGCGTCGCTCGCCCTCGCGAGCGTTGGTCTCGGCGGAGGCGTCGCCGTAGCCGCCGACGGCGGAGAAGCGACGGCACAGCAGCCCACGAGCGCCGCCTCCTGCACCACCTGGGCCGACTACGCCGGTCCCGGCGGCGCCTACCGTGGGCACGCCAAGTGCTCCGGCAACGTTGACGTGAAGGTGTGGGTGAAGTGCGAGGACGGCAGCACCCACGCGAGCGCCTGGCGGTTCCAGTACGCCAAGGCCGAGTGCCCCTCGGGCCAGGACGGCGTCTCCGCCGAGTACGACACGAGGCCCTCGCGGTCGTAGCCTCATCTGAAGCCGACAGCGGGGTCGGTCCAGGGGAGGGCAAGGCCGTCGCCGACGGTGCGGGGGACCAGGTGGCCGTGGAGGTGAAACACGGTCTGGGTGCGTGCGGGCCGCATGAGGTGAGGTAGTTCCACTGGCCGCCCAGCTTCTGGGCGAGCTCGGCGGCCCGCATCTGCACGGTGCCAGCCACGACGGGATCGGTCGTGAAGTCAGCGACGTGGCCGCGCGGGAGGACCAGGAGGTTGCCCTCGGTGCAGCCGCCGCTGCGGGGCACGAGCGCGAGCGCGAGCCGCCCGTAAGCACCGCCGGGCCGATCACAGGGCTGTGAAGGTCGAGGCCAGGGACTCGTCGAGGGCCCGGCGGTAGCCCGGACTACCGGGAGCCTGCCACAGGGCGCGCCTTGTAGAAGGATTCCTCCAGGTAGGCGGCCTGGTGCGGCTGGTAGGGCTCCTCCAAGTAGGCCGCCTCGTCTTCGTCGAGTTCGACGTCCACCGCGGCGATCGCGTCGGCTAGCTGGGCCGGCTTGGTGACCCCGACGATGGGCGAGGTCACCGCCGGGTTGCGCATGACCCAGGCCAGGGCGACCTGGGCCGGGGACAGACCCCGCTTGCCCGCGATCTCGTGGACGCGCTCGGCCACTGCCTGGTCCTCGTCGCGGTAGAGGATCTTGCCGCCCTCGTCGGTCTCGGCACGCGCCGTGGCGGTGTCCCGGGCCCGCGTCAGCCTGCCCCGCGCCAGCGGGCTCCACGGGATCACGCCGATGCCCTGGTCGGCGCAGAGTGGGAGCATCTCCCGCTCTGCTTCTCGGTGGATGAGGTTGTAGTGGTCCTGCATCGACACGAACCGGGTCCAGCCGTTCAGGTCAGCCAGGTACAGGGCCTTGGTGAACTGCCAGGCGTACATGGAAGAGGCTCCGATGTAACGGACCTTCCCGGACTTGACCGCGTCGTGCAGCGCCTCGAGGGTTTCCTCGATCGGGGTGTCGTAGTCCCAGCGGTGGATCTGGTACAGGTCGATGTAGTCGGTCCCCAGTCGCTTCAGGGAGGCGTCGAGCTCGGCGAAGATCGCCTTGCGGGACAGCCCGGCGCCGTTCGGGCCGGGGCGCATCCGCATCCAGACCTTGGTGGAGAGAACGACCTCCTCGCGCCGGGTGAAGTCCTTGACCGCCTGGCCGACGATCTCCTCGCTGCTTCCGGCGCTGTACCCATTGGCCGTGTCGAGGAAGTTGACGCCGCTCTCGAGGGCCTGCTTGATGATGTCCCGGCTGGCGTCCGCGCCCAGCGACCAGGGCTCGCCGCCCCGGTCCGGCTCGCCGAAGCTCATGCAGCCGAGGGTGATGGCGGAGACTTCCAGTCCGGTTTTTCCGAGTTTGATGTATCGCACGCTTCCGAACCTAGGAGTTGAAGTGCGCTCCAGCGCAAGACGTCTCGGTCCGGAATTCGGAGGCGTGGGGCATGTGCGCCCTGTCAGGTTTCGACCGTTTCGGCCAGACGTACCAGAGAACCCAGTGGCAGCGAGTAGCGAACTGTCAATTCTCCGCCGAGCGCGTGGGGCACTACTCGGCCCCTCCCGACGGCAAACCGCCCTCACGGGTCCGCTGGGGCACCCTGGCTTCTCCCAGCGCGCCCCGCCCGAGCTCACCGCCGACCACCGGCCCACGGTCCTCACCCGGTCTTGGGGCCGGCCGGCCCCGACGGCTCCGGCGAGACCTGGCTCTACCTCCACCGCGGGGCCTGCCTCGGATGCACCGGGGAAGGCCCCGACCGCCGCCGTACGGACGAAGCCGTCGAAGACTCCCACGACCACAGCCACCCGGGCTGGCGCGACCTCCCCGCACCCTCTGCGGTGCCTTCGTCGCTGACCGTGTGCTGACGCTGTCGACCTTGTCGATGCTGTGGTCGGCACCGGCACCGGCACCGGCACCGGCACCGGCACCGGCAAGCGGTGTAGGGAAGGACCCCACCGCCGCGGAGGCGGCATCCTTGCCCGGGCGGCGTCAGTCATCGGGTCGGCAGCCAGGTGTCGATGATGGCTGTCAGCTCGTCGAGTCGGGTGAAGACGTGTCCGTTCATACCGGTGGCCTGTGCTGCGCGTACGTTCTCTTCGCGGTCGTCGACGAAGAGGAAGTCGGCGGGCGCGGCCTGCATGGCGACGACGCAGTGGTGGAACGCTGCCGGGTTCGGTTTCGCCGCATGGATCTTTCCGGAGAAGGCGGTGTGGTCCAGGTTCCGCACCCAGGGCTGTGCGGTGCGGAAGGCGTCCGCGTGGTCTGCGGGAATGTTGGACAGCAGGGCGACCTCGGCGACGCCCCGCAGGGACTGTGCGTACGCGACCATGCGCTTGTCGACGCGTGACCAGCTATGGATGTCGGCGAGCCGCAACTCCTCGATCGTGTCGGCGTCGGCGGAGCGTGACAGCCATCGCAGTACGGCCGTCCAGTACTTGGGGGCGGACCACTGCGCGGCGTCGTAGGGCGGGCGGCAGGCCCAGTAGGCCTCGGCGAAGGCGTCTGCGGGTGCGTTGCACCGGGCGGCCATCTGTGCCAGGGCGCCCGGGCGTTGGTGGCGGGCGATGACCCCGAAGAGGTCGAACAGCACGATGCGTCGGTCGGTGGACATGGTGGTGGGTTCCTCCGGATGCCGGTGGTTTCGGTTCAGGGGCGGGGGTCCAGGGCGCGGGCGAGCGAGTCCAGGGACGCGAGGGCGTCAGGGCCGGTGGGAGCGAGGACGACGCTGGTCGCGCCCGCTGCGTGGCGGTCCTTGATCGCTTCGCGTGCCTGGTCGGGGGTGCCGGCGATGCTCAGTTGGCGGACCCAGGTGGCGGGCATGGTCCGGGCGAATTGCCGGGCGTCGGCGCAGGCGGCGCGGTGTTCGCGCAGATGCGTGGCGAACGGGAGGGGGTCGATGTGGGCGGCCCAGTCCGGATCGCCGATGGCACTCAGTCCGCCGCGGACGCCGGCGAGAGCGGCGTCCTCGTCGTCATCGACGGCGGCGGCGTCGTAGGTGACGACTTCGAGGGCGTCGGCGTCCGAAGCGCTGCCCATCTGCCGCAGTGAGGAGGCGATGTAGGCGGGGGCCGCGGGCTCGGCCAGGAGGAGCCCGTCGGCAACCTCGCCCGCGGCGGCCTGTGACTTGGGGCCGCGTACACCGAGGATGACCGGCGGGACGATGTCGGGAGTCTCGGTGATGACGACGCCTTCGCAGCGCACGTAGCGGCCGCCTGCCGGACCGGGCTCGCCGCGCATGAGCAGGCGCAGCGCGGTGGTGTATTCCTTGATCAGCGTCAGGGGACTGGCGGGCCAGGCCCCGGCCTGACGCATCCAGTCGGGCATACCGTGACCGATGCCGGTGATCAGTCGGCCGGGGTAGAGCTGGGCGAGGGTGGCCAGTTCCATCGCGGCGAAGCACACGTTGCGGGCACCGGCGGGCATGATGCCGATGCCGACGGTGATGCCCGTGGTACTGGCGAGGACGGGGCCGGCCTGCGCGAGTGCGCCGCGCCAGCCGAGGTCCTCCACCACCCACACCTGGTCGAACCCCAGCTCTTCGGCTCGCCGGGCGTAGGGCAGCACGTCCCGGACGGGCAGATCACGGGGGAGCAGGACACCGACACGGCCGCGGGCGGGGATGGCGTCTGTCTCGGGCATCGACGGCTCCTTCTGTTGGCGGTGGTTTCTCCCCCGCCGGTCCAGCGACCGGCGGGGGCGGAGGGGCCTGTGCGGCACGGGGTCAGGGGCCGTGCCGCACAGGCGGTCAGTGGCTGCCGCGTGCCATCTCGCGCGTGCGGTCGGATCCGGTGCGCAGGACTCCGGCGGCCGCAGCGGCGATGGCGCACAGCAGAGTCAGCAGCAGCAAGGCGTGGTTCAGTGCCACGAGATGGGTCAGCCAGCCGATGACGGCGGGTCCGGAGAGCATGCCGAGGTAACCGAGCCCGGCGACGCGGGAGACGTTGGCGCCGGCAGCGGAGGGGTCGGCGCGCCCGGCCGCGCTGAACAACTGGGGGACGCAGCCGGACAGTCCCAGGCCGAACAGCGCCCAGCCCGCGAACGCGGCCCATATCCACGGCGAGACGGCCACGATCGTGATCCCGACGGCGGCCGTGACCGCGCCGTAGCGCAGGACGGCCATGGGCCCCAGCCGGCCGGAGACGCGGTCGGCGAGCAGCCGGCCGGTGGTCATCGCCGCCGCGTAGGTGCCGTATCCGACGGCGGCGGTGCTCGCGGGTGCGCCGAGGATGTCCTTCAGGTGCAGAGCGCTCCAGTCGTTGGCGGCTCCCTCGCTCAGCATGACCATCAACGCCAGGGCGGCGAGGACCCAGATACGCCCGTGGGCGCTGCGTGGCTTCCCGGCCGGGGCTCCCTCACCCTCCGCGTCGGCGGTGGCGGCCGAACCCTCTGCGTCGGCGGTGGCGGCCGAACCCTCTGCGTCGGCGGTGGCGGCCGACGTCGGCGCGGTCGGCAGCAGACCGCGTGCCGACGCCAGTGCGGTCACGATGCCCACGGTTCCCACGGCGCCCATGCCCGCGGCCGGGCTCATACCGGCGCTCGCGGCGCCCGCTCCGGCGAGTGAGGCGATGACGCCGCCGACGGAGAACATGGCGTGGAAGGCCGA
>NZ_JAHLEM010000279.1 GCF_018883605.1 Streptomyces niphimycinicus
CGTCGGCGCGGTCGGCAGCAGACCGCGTGCCGACGCCAGTGCGGTCACGATGCCCACGGTTCCCACGGCGCCCATGCCCGCGGCCGGGCTCATACCGGCGCTCGCGGCGCCCGCTCCGGCGAGTGAGGCGATGACGCCGCCGACGGAGAACATGGCGTGGAAGGCCGACATGACGGGCCGGTTGTATGCCTTCTCCACGTGCACGGCGTGGGCGTTCATGCTCACATCGAGGCAGCCGTTGCAGAAGCCGAAGACCAGCAGGGCGCCCGCCAGCGTCCAGGGATCCCGGGGCAGGCCGGGCAGCACCGCAGCCATGCTGGACAGAACGCCGACGACGGGGAGCACGACGCGCGCCCCGAGGCGGTCGGCCAGACGGCCGGCGATCTGCATCCCCGTGAAGGCCCCGAGCCCCAGCAGCACCAACAGGCTCCCCAGCGTCGCGTGGCTGATGCCCACACGCTCCTCGATGGCGGGGATGTGCACCACCCAGGTGCCCATCAGGGTGCCGCACAGGACGAAGTAGACGAAGTTCGCCATACGGGCGGATCGTAGCGAGCGTTCCATGCCGATCACCGTAACGAACATATTTTGTGTTTGAAAGGCCCATCAATGAACAGTTTGCTTGTTCATTTTGTGGTGGTGTTCAATCGCGGTATGAGCAACGCAGACCGTCACGGGCTGATCGCCCAGGCCGTCAGGGAGTCGGGCAGTGTCACGGTCCAGGGACTTGCCGAGCTGACCGGTGCCTCGGAGATGACCATCCGGCGCGACCTCGACACACTGGCCGCGCAAGGCGTCCTCGAACGCATCCGGGGCGGGGCTCGCACCCTGCTGCTCAGGGGTGAGGAGCCGCCCTTCGCGCTGCGCGCCCGTGAGGCAGTCGACACCAAGCGCCGGATCGCGGCAGAGGTGTCCTCGCTCATCGCCGACGGTGAGACCGTCCTGCTGGACAGCGGCACCACCTGCCTGGAGGTCGCCCGCCTGCTGCGTCAGCGGCCGGTCACCGTGATGCCCCTGTCATTGCAGGCCATTCACCTACTCGGCGACGACCCGGGGCCGACCACGCTGATGGTGCCCGGCGGACGGCCCCGCGCCGCCGAGGGGGCCCTGACCGGCCCCCTCGCCCTCGCCTCCCTGTCGGCGCTGCGCTTCGACACCGCGGTCATCGGCTGCTGTGGCCTGAGCGCGGCCGAGGGCCTGACCGCCTACGACCTCGACGACGCGGCGGTGAAGAAGGCGAGCATCGCCTCTTCGCGTCGCGTCATCGTCGCCACGGACGGCAGCAAACTCGGCCGTACCGCCTACGCCTACGTGGGCCCCTCCACGCAACTGCACACCCTCGTCACCGACGCCACGGCGCCCGCCGACGAGGTGGCAGCGCTCGAAAAGGGCGGCACTGTCGTCAAAACCGCCTGACGAGTTCCCCGCGTGGGCGTACCGCCCGTCACCGCACCGGCACCTGACGGTCAGCGCCATGTTGTACAAACTCGCTGATCCTCCCTGCGTCAATACCCCGAGGGGGATGACTGCGTGTGACCCTCGGCGTACGCCTCCGCCTCGCGGTCCTCGCATCCCGGTTGCCCTCGCCTTTGCCCGCCGCGTGATCCATAGCGGAGTGTCCGTCGGCCCAGTCCAAAACCGCAGGTGAGATGGGACCGGCACGGACCGCGCACGTCGAACTCCGCTCGCTGGTTCTCATGTTGCCCACACCGTCACGGTGCGCGTGAAGCCGGTCCCGCCCCTGCTGGGCCCGGCCCGGCGGGCGGCCGCCTGCGTGCGGGGGCTCGACCGTCGGCGCGTTTGACATCGGGCCGTCCCCCTCTGCAAGATTCAGCTACTTAACTAGTGGACTAGCGGTGGAGTGGATGCGGTACTACATCGAGAGACGCCGTGGCGTGGCGGCCTACCAGCAGATCGTCGAGCAGACCAAACGGGCCGTCAGAGCGGGCGCGTTGAAGCCCGGTGACCGGTTGCCGACCGCCCGCGAAGTGGCCGAGACCTGCGCCGTGAACCCGAACACCACGCTCAAGGCATATCGGGAGCTGGACCGGGACGGCGTGGTGGAGCTGCGGCAGGGAGTGGGCACGTTCATCGCTGCCGCGGCCGCGGACCGGAGCCACGCGCCCGCCGCCGAGTCACCGCTCTACGCCGAACTGGCGGAGTGGACCGGGCGGGCGCTGGCCGCGGGTCTGCTGGAAGAGGACGTACGGGATCTGGTCGAACTGGCGCTTCAGGAGCGTCAGCAGACGGCGGCGGGCACCGCCCGCAGCAGTACGGACAAGCGGAACGGGGGACGGGGATGAGCGGGTCGACAGGAGAGGCGGCCGAGCGGACCGCCCTGGAAGTGCGCGGCCTCGGGCGGCAGTACGGGCGCCGCTGGGTGCTGCGCGACGCGACGTTCCGGCTGCCCGCCGGACGGGTCTGCGGACTCGTGGGCCCGAACGGAGCGGGCAAGACGACGATGCTGGAGATCGTCGCGGGACTGCGCGAGGCGTCGGCGGGCGAGGCCAGAGTCTTCGGCGAACCGGCCGGCGGAGCGCAGGCGCGGCAGCGCGTCGCGTTCCTGCCGCAGGAGAAGCCGCTGTTCGCGCGCTTCACGGTCGCCGAGACGCTGCGGCTGGGCCATGAGCTGAACCCGCGCTGGGACCAGGAGCTGGCCGAGGGCTTCGTACGGGCCGGTTCCGTTCCGCTCGACGCCAAGGTGGGACGGCTGTCCGGTGGCCAGCGCACCCGGGTCGCCCTCGCGGTGGCCCTGGGCAAGCGCCCCGACCTCGTCCTGCTGGACGAGCCGCTTGCGGACCTGGACCCGCTGGTGCGCAGGCAGACTGTGGCCGCGCTGCTGGGCGAGGTGGCCGAACGCGGGATCACCGTCCTGCTCTCCAGCCACCTGGTGGCCGAACTCGACACGCTGTGCGACTACCTGCTGCTGGTGGCCGAGGGCGGGTTGCAACTGGCCGGTGACGTGGACGAGATCATCAGCGTCCACCGGACCCTGACCGCGCCCACCGACCGGATACCGACCGGCCCTGACGGGCTGCCCGCGGGCCTGGAGCACCACACGGTCGTGGAGATCCACGGCGACCAGCGGTACACCACCGCGCTGGTCCGTCCCGGCGGACCGGTCGGCGGTGTCTGGGAGGACAGCGCGCCGACCCTGGAGGAAGTGGTCCTCGCCTATCTGGCGCAGAACGGCTCCGCGCCGCTCATCAGCCCCAACTCCTACGTTCCCGGCGTCGGTTCGGAGGTAGTGAAGTGAGCACGATGGCACAGACGCACCGGGCGGACGGCGGCTCCCCCGGACTGCCGGGGCGGCGGACGCGGGCGCGCGGCTTCGGCCCGAGCGGGATGGCCTGGCTGGTGTGGCGCCAGCATCGGACGGCGTTCCTCCTGCTGCTCGCGACGGCGGCCGTAGCCACGGCGGGCCTGGCGTGGCTGGCCCAGGACGCGAGCAGCGCCGTGGCGGCCGCCGAGAGCGCGCACCCGTCCCCCGGCGCGACCGCGACCCTCGACACCGCGTACCAACGGCTCGAGTTGTTGGGTCTGGCGCTGGCGGGCCTGCCGGTACTCATCGGGATGTTCATCGGCGCCCCGCTGTTCGCGGGGGACCTGGAGACCGGCACCGCCAAGTTCGTGGGCGTCCAGTCGTACGGCCGCTGGAACTGGGTGGCGACGAAGCTCGGCATGGCCGCCGTATTCGCGGGCGCGGCGGCGCTCTCCACCGGAATCGCCATGAAGGCCCTGTGGACGCCGCTGGCGAACCACATGGCTGTCAACGCCGACTTCACCAGCACCGGCGGGTTCGACACCACGGGACCGGTCGCGGTGGCCCTGGCCGTCCTCGGCCTGCTGATCGGTGCCGCCGCCGGGCTGCTGACGCGGCGCACGCTGCCCGCGATGGTGGTGACCCTTGTCGCTCTGCTGGCGGTGAAGACCGTCTGGTCGGAGATGCGGATGATGTTCGCGACCACGGTGACGAAGACCACGGGCGGCGGCCGGTTCGGCGACGGCGACTCTCCGAAGGTCCCCGACAATGCCTTGGAGGTGGACACCTCCTATGTGACCGGCGACGGCTCACTGCGCGGCTGGGGTACCTGCTCGAACGCGAACGACGCGTCAGCCTGCCTGCGGCGCGAGGGGGTGGTCGGCTGGTCGAAGGAGTATCTGCCGTACTCCCACATGGACGCCATGCAGTGGGCGGCGACGGGCGCGCTGGCCGGGCTGATCCTGCTGACGGCCGGTGTGCTGGTGTACGCGGTGCGGCGCGCTCTGCGTTGACCACGTGCCGAGGTGGTCGGTGGTTCACGGTGGGGCTTCTCGAAACCGGCTCCGGCCGCGGGTCGCGGCCGGTTCACGCCTGGAACTCGGTGAGATCGATGGCGCGAACGCGCAGCGGATAGCCGTACACCGGGTGCGCCGTCTCTCGCTCGGGCACCATGCCGAGCTTGCGGATGACGTTCTCGGAGGCGTCGTCACCCACCCGGTTGATGCTGATCACGCGGTCGAGGCCGCGGTCCTGGAGCGCGAACTCCAGTGTGGCGTGGGCGGCTTCGGACGCGTATCCCTGGCCCCAGAACTGTGAGCCGAGCCGCCAGCCAATGGCCACGGCGGGCAGTACCTCCGGCAGGAACTCGGGCACGGACAGACCCGTGAAGCCCGCCAGTTCGCCCGAGGCCAGCAGCTCGACGGCGAAGAGTCCGAAGCCCTCCTCGTCCCACTCCTCCTCCCACCGCTCGATGGCCTCTGCCGTGTGGTCCAGGTCGCGCACCGCGCCGTCGTCAATCCAGCGCATGACCCGTGGGTCCGCGTTGATGTCCGCCATCGGTGCGAGGTCGTCCTCATGCCAGCGACGGAGGAGGAGGCGGGGTGTGCGGATCTCGGTCATGGCGCCCATCCTGCCGAAGGCAACGGCCGCATCGGTAATCCGGCGCGTACGACCTCGGCCGCCATGTCCTGGGGCTGCTGAGTCGGCTACCGCGAGTCATCAACGGTCGGCGAATACGCCGCGGAGCATTCCGGTCGCCTGGCCGACCTCGATGAGGTAGCCATCGGGGTCGCGCAGATAGCAGCGCAGTTCGGCCTTGCGATCGAGGGGCTCCGTGAGAAACTCCGCGCCCTTGGCCTTGGCGTCGGCGTAGAAGGCGCCGATATCGGCGACGCGGACGTTCAGGAAACTGGACACGGTGTCGCCGTTCTCCGGCGGCGCGAGCGTCACCTCGGGCTTGTCCGGGGTGGGCCCGCCGCCGGGGTTCATGATGATCCAGCTATTGGCCACCTGCACGATGGCCGGGTTCTCCTCCAGTACGACCTCGCCGCCGAAGATGTCGGCGTAGAAGCGTCTCGATCTCACGACGTCGCGCACGGTCAGGAAGTGGGTGAGAACGAGCCCTTGCTCGGGTGTGGGCAGATTGCCGGGAGTCGTCATGGCCGTGGCCCTTTCTTCCCAGCGGAGAGTGGAAGCGAGCACACCGGACCGCACTCTGCTCACGCCCCGCTCGTCTCCTGTGGGTAACCCCGTGGGGGCGGGATATGCGCCCGAACGGGCTACGCTGCCCAGAGCTTCGGGAGATGTGGGTCTTCGGACCGGGAGTGGGGGCCGATGAGTGACGTACCACTGACGGGTGCCATTCGGCTTCCGGATGGTTCATGGGTCCGTGGCCGGGGGCTGCGCCATCCGCGACCGGAGGGGCCGCTGCCCGGCTTCGGTCTCTATCTGGGGTCCACCCGGTTGCGCCGACGGCATGACGGGGAGCTGGAATGGGAGCGGGCGTGGGTCGAGTGGCCCGACTTCTCGCTCCCCCGTGACCGCGATCTGGCCGTGCGGCAGATCCGTACGCTGCACCAACGGGCACGGGCGGGCACGCCCGTCGAGGTCGCCTGTGGGGGTGGCGTAGGCCGCACCGGGACCGTCATCGCCTGCCTCGCCGTCCTGGCGGGGGTGGCTCCCGCGGAAGCTGTCGCCTGGGCGCGTACACACCATCACCCTCGGGCCGTCGAGACGCCTTGGCAGCGGCGTTGGGTGGCTCGGTTCCCGGTCGGCTGACAGGTGAGGTGGCTGTCCAAGGCCCGGCGGCCCCGTTGGCCGCCGGGTCCTGGGGGCTCAGCCGTGAGAGACGGTCAGCCCGTAGAAGCCGACGCGCGCTCCGTTCGTCGTGCTGTCGGAGGACGACTGGTTGTACGAGCCCGCCTTGAAGTACTGCTTGTACTGGAAGAAGGACGACGGGATGTCGTAGTGCGTCGTGCTGCCGTTGACCGTCAGGTCGATGGTGTCGCCGCCGGAGACGGCGATCGTGTAGTTCCAGGTCTTGCCGACCGACACATGGCCCACGTTGTGCAGCGTCTGGCCGCCGTCGGGGGAGTTCTCGGTGCCGAGGACGATGTCGCCGTTGGCCCGGTAGTACAGCTCCACCAGCGGCTTTGTGGAGGATCCGCCCGAGCCGAGGTGGATCTGGCCGACGCAGACGTTCTTCGTCACCGACACCACGCGCAGCGTCGCCTGGAGCTTGTGGGAGCCGCTCAGCGACCAGTCCGCCGCGCTGCCATCGCGGTTCATCTCGCGCAGTTCGGAGCGGGCGTAGTTGGAGTTCGGCGTGGTGACGCCCTTTTCCGGCGCCCAGAACGTCATCGCCCCGTCGCGCTTGTCGGTGTAGAAGTAGTCGTCCTGGAATCCGTTCGACCCTTGAAGCCGGGACGAGGGGATGGTCGTCGGCTTGCCGGGGGAGCCGACCGGTTCCTGGAGTTGCCACACCGACAGGTCGAAGTTGCCGCCCGGCGCCTTCGACGGGTCGGCGAAGGGCGTGGCCGCGGTGGTGGCACCGGCGGGCATCGCGAGGGCCAGGCCACCGATGACGGCGGTCACGGTCGCCAGCGAGGCGAGCAGCGTACGGATGCGCATGGGAATGATGCCTTCCCGTGGGGGGTGGGGATAGGCGCGCGTCCACATACATGAAGGGCATGTTTCTTTGTGAACAACGAGACCTGTCGAGAAGGTAAGGTCGTGGTGTGTCCGCGTCAATCCTCTGAACGGAGAAAGGCCAGGCGCTCGGTCACGCCATGCGATAGGTTCCGGGTGGCGATTACTTCTGCCTGCTACCTGTCAAAGGACTGAAGCCCATGGACCCGGCGTCCCCCAGCGGCCGCCGTCGGCACTGAACGATCGGTGCCCTACGCGTCTCCTCACGGCGGCCCCACGTATACGTACGCCATTCCTTTCGCGGCGCCCTCCGCCGCGCCATTTCGTGAGGTCACATCACCATGGGCACCGACGTCCAGAGCTTTGCCGTAGCCAACCTCCGCCGCCGCCCCGTGCTTGTCGAGACCGGGGGCTTTGTGGCGGGGTTCGATCCCAGCACCACCAGCCCGTACATCAACTACGCGACCCCGCTCCCCGGCACCCGGCCCACCGACCGGGACGTCAAGGAGCTGATCGAGGCGTTCCGGGTACGCGATCTCAAGCCCCGGCTCGAGTTCGCGCCGGACGCCGCGCCCGATGTGGAGCCCGCGCTGCGGGAGGCGGGGTTCGGTGTGGAGGCGGTGCACGAGTATCTGGTGTGCACCCCGGACCGGCTCACCCTTCCCCAGGACACGGAGTCCGGCACGGTGGCGGTCCCGCTCCCGGTCCCGTTCCCGGCCCTGGTCGCCGTCCCGTCCACGGACGAGGACTTCCGGGCGATCGACGCCGCGCTGTCCGAGGCGTTCGTCGGTGAGTTCGCCTCCTCCCCGGAGGGGGCGGCCCGGCTGCGCCGTATTCAGGAGGACGGGGGAGCGGTCCGGTTCGTCCGGGCACCCGATGGGGGCTGCGCCGGTGGGGCCACCTGCTCGGCACCGGCCGTGGGCACCGCGGAACTGGCGGGCGTGGGTACCCGGCCCGCCTTCCGCGGCCGGGGCATCGCCGCCGCGGTCACCGCCGCGCTGACCGGGACGATGTTCGCCCGGGGAGCCCAGTCGGTATGGCTGGAGTACTCGGGTGAGGGCTCCCGCCGCGTGTACGAACGCGTCGGCTACCAGCCCCGGGGCACTCGTCTGTACATGAGTCTCGAGCGCTGAGAGCAGGGGGCCCGCTCCACGGCCGCGACCGTGGAGCAGGCCCCCTCCGCCGCCCGCTGGACAGGGCTTCAGCTCGGGGCCGCCGCCTCCAGCTCCTCCACGCTTCCGGACATGATCGTGCGGATATGGGCGGTGAGGTGCTCGATCGGCCAGTCCCACCAGGCCAGGGCCAGCAGCCGGGCGATGTCCTGGTCGTCGTAGCGGCGGCGGATGAGCTTGGCCGGATTGCCGCCGACGATGCCGTAGTCGGGAACGTCGTCCACCACCACGGAACCGGAGGCGATGACCGCGCCGTGGCCGATGCGGACGCCGGGCATCACCATCGTCCGGTATCCGAACCAGACGTCGTGGCCCACCACGGTGTCGCCCCGCCCCGGCAGGCCGGTGATCAGGTCGAAGTGGTCGGTCCACGAACCGCCCATGATGGGGAAGGGGAACGTGGAGGGCCCGTCCATACGGTGGTTGGCGCCGTTCATGATGAACCGCACCCCTTCGCCCAGCGCGCAGAACTTCCCGATGACCAGCCGCTCGGGCCCGTAGTGGTACAGCACATTGCGGGTCTCGAACGCGGTGGGGTCATCCGGGTCGTCGTAGTACGAGAACTCTCCGACCTCGGTCAGCGGCGAGGTGATCAGCGGCTTCAGCAGCACCACCCGTGGCTGCTCGGGCATCGGGTGCAGCACGGTCGGGTCGGCGGGTATGGCCGGCATCGGGCATCGCTCTTCCTCGTCCGGGGAGATTTTCTCGCCATGATCGCAACCTCGGCGCCCGGTGTCGCGTGCATTCCGCTGGGGCGTCGGAGGCGTCGGCGGGAGCGTCCGCGAGGCAACCCGACTGTGCTTCCTGGAGTCCTTGAGCGGTGAAGCCTTCGTTCGCATCCGCGTTCGTGCCCATAGCTGTGCCCGTTGTCCGTGTCCCCTGTCCGTGACCGCTCGATCCGCCTCGCGAGGTGCCGCCGTGCGTTCGTCCGTCCCCGTCGCCGCCGTGACCATGTCCGTGCTGCTGCTCGCCGGGTGCAGCGAGGGCGGCCACGGGGGCCCGAAGCCGGTCGAGGGGGCCACGAAGGGGACGGCCGGTGCCTCGCTGGGGGACTTCAACGGCGACGGTTACGACGACTTCGCCACCGCCATCCGCCCCACCAGCGCCTCCCGCGGGCCGCTGCCCGCCCGGCTGGCGGTGGTCTACGGCTCGGCGCACGGCCTCGACCCGCGGCACCGCCTCGTCGTCGACGGCGCCGAGGACGACTACGTCGGGCCCCTGCTGCGCACCGATCTCGACGGCGACGGCTTCACCGACCTGGTGACGGCGCGCTTCCGGCACGGGAGTTCGCCGCGCGGCGAGCGGACGGGGGAGACGGTGATATTGCGCGGCGGCCCCCACGGGCTGGCCGCGCCGCGCCCGCTGGCGGGTGGCGCGGCCGGATTTCTGGCGCTTGCCGTCGGGGACTTCGACGGCGACGGCACGGCCGATCTACTGGCCTCGGCGGCCGACGGCCGGGGTGCGGTACGGGTGCTGTACGGGCCGTTCGGCAGCAAGGCGGGCCCCGCCCGTACCACCCCGCTCCCCACCGGCCGGTCCCGCCGCGCGGCACCCGCCACCGCCACCGCCGGGGACTTCGACGGCGACCACCGCACCGATGTGGTGCTGACCTACCGCTACGACGCCACGCAGTCGGAACGGCCGGACCAGCCGGCCCGACCCGACCAGCCCGACCAGCCGAATCACCCGGAACCCGACGACACCGCCCCCCTCGACACCCCCGTCGCCCACTACCGCGGCGGCCCCAAGGGCCTGGTCCGGGACAAGCGGCCCGAGGCGCGCCTGGCCCATGCCCTCGGCACGGAGGACGGCCCGCGCGAGCCCGCCGCCGGGGACGCCGACCACGACGGGATCGACGATCTCCTCGCGCCCGGCCAGGGCACCCTCGGCCCCGGGCGGCACCGCGGCTCCGGGCGGCTGACCGTCGTCCACGGCGCCAAATCCGGCCTGGGCCGGGGGCGTCCGGATCTCACGGTCGATCCGTCCGGGCCGGGCCTGCCCGGCGACGCACGGCGCGGCGATGGCTTCGGCGGCTCCCCGTCCGTCGGCGACATCACCGGCGACGGCCGTCCCGACCTGGTGGTGGCCAGCCCGGAGAAGAACTACGGCAACGGCCGGCTCACCCTGCTGCCCGGTTCACGGCGCGGGCACGGCGGCGAGTACGACCCGGCCGCGAGCGCGCCCGAGGGCGACGGCGGGGAGCAGAGCCTGGACCTGGACACCCCGGGGGTGCCCGGCCGCCACACTCCGTACGGCTTCGACGCCTTCGCCCCGCAGCCCCCACTCCTCGACGTCGACGGGGACGGCCATGACGATGTGATCGCCGCCGCGCCCGGCTACGGCCACGGCAGGACGGGGGGCTTCTGGGTCTTCCGGGGGACCGGCCGCGGGCTGTCCACCAGCGACGTACGCCGCTTCACCCCCGCCGACCTGGGCATACGCTTCCGGACGGGCTGACCCGCGGAGCAGCGTCAAGGGCGCCATGGCCCCGGAACCAAGGGCGCCATGGCCCCGGAATAACGGCGGGCGGTGGCGGGGTTACCGTCGATGTGGCATCTGCCGACGTACGGAAGCGGGTAACGCAGGCATGAGCACTAGCACCGTTGAGCTCACCAAAGACAACTTCGACGAGATCGTGTCCGGGAGCCAATTCGTTCTGATCGACTTCTGGGCCTCCTGGTGCGGGCCGTGCCGGATGTTCGCGCCCATCTACGAGAAGGCCGCCGAGCGCCATCAGGATGTGCTGTTCGCCAAGGTCGACACCGAGGCTCAGCCCGAGCTGGCCGCCGCGTTCGACATCCAGTCCATCCCCACGCTGATGATCGTGCGGGAGAACATCGCGGTCTTCTCCCAGCCCGGCGCCCTCCCCGAGCCGGCCCTGGAGGACCTCATCGGCCAGGCCCGCGACCTCGACATGGACAGTGTGCGGGCCTCCATCGCCGCCGCGTCGAACGAGAAGCGGGCCATCGACGAGGAGAAGGCGCAGGCCGCCGCCGGCGACGAGAAGGCATCCGGCAACCGTGGCTGAGCTGGTGCTGATCCGGCACGGCGAAACCGAGTGGAGCCGGTCGCGCAAGCACACGAGCTGGACCGATGTGCCCCTGACACCGCGCGGTGCGGAGCAGGCCCGCGCGCTGCGCCCGCCGCTCGCCGCGCGGAAGATCGGGCTGACCCTGGTCAGCCCGATGGCGCGGGCCATGCACACCGCCCGGCTCGCCGGGCTCGAGGACCTCACGGTCGAGCCCGATCTGCACGAATGGGACTACGGCGGCTACGAGGGCATCACCACCACCGAGATCCACCGCACCCGCCCCGACTGGAACCTGTGGACCGACGGCGTCCCGCCCGGCGGCCCCGACCACCCCGGGGAGTCGCCCGAGCGGATCGGGGCCCGGGTGGACCGGGTGCTCGCCCGGATCGCCCCCGAGCTGGAGGCGGCGGACGGGCCCGATGTGGTGCTGGTGGCGCACGCCCACGTACTGCGGGTGCTCACCGCCCGCCGACTGGGCCTGCCCCCGTCCGCCGGCGCGCTCTTCCGGCTGGACACCGCGACCGTGAGTCGACTCGGAACTGAGCATGGTCGCCCGGCCGTGGTCGCCTGGAACGTAGGCTCGGAGTCGATCTCCGGGCAGGAGGCGACCGGAAGCGGTGGCACCCCCGCCGGGTGATCACCTCCGACCGTCCACGCAGACCGAGACGCACGTCTCGTCCGGCGCTCCACCACCGACGGGTGGACGTCACCGACAGGAAGCAGGGAACAGCGAGCATGGCTACGACGCGTACCGCGCACACCGTCTGGCAGGGCAATCTGGCCCAGGGCCAGGGGACCGTCACCTTCGACTCCTCCGGCATCGGCGCGCAGCCGGTCTCCTGGCCGTCCCGCGCCGAGCAGGCAGGCGGCAAGACCAGCCCCGAGGAGCTGATCGCGGCGGCCCACTCGAGCTGCTTCTCGATGGCGCTCTCGCACGGCCTCACCCAGGCGGGCAATCCGCCCACCCAGCTCACCACCCAGGCCGAGGTCACCTTCCAGCCCGGCACCGGGATCACCGGCATCCACCTCACCGTCGAGGGCACCGTGGAGGGTCTGGACGAGGCCGCGTTCACCGCTGCGGCCGAGGACGCCAAGAAGAACTGCCCGGTGAGCCAGGCGCTCGCCGGTACGGAGATCACGCTGTCGGCGAAGCTGGCCTGACGTTCTCCATCCGCTGGAGCAGTCCCCAGGTGAACTCCGCCACATAGTGGCGGAGTTCACCCTTTTCCGCCTCCGGTGCGTCGAAGGCCAGCCGCCAGCGGGTGGGCGCCGAGCCCTCCATGGGGCGTGCGGGCGCGAAGGCGCGCGCCACCTCGTCCACCGTGCAGGACCAGGGTACGAGGTCGGCGGCCGTACGCAGCCGCGGCCCGGGCGCGCCCGGAGCGCGCACCAGCCACTCGTTCCACACCGCCCCGTTCGGCGCGGTGAGCACCTCGAACCGCAGATCCGGCCAGAGCGGCATGGACCAGCTCAGCGCCTCGCAGGTCAGATCGCCGATCCGGCGGACGGAGGTGGACTCGGGCGCGCCCAGCACGGAGCGGTAGCGGGCGACCGCCGAGCGCCGCCGCGGTGAGCGCTGCATGGCCTGCCAGCGGCGGTTGGCCTCGCGCATCACCGCCCGCCCGAAGCCCAGCTCGCGCAGCGCGTCCTCGACCAGCCCCGGCTGGTGGTCGGCCATCCGCCGCAGCAGCACGAGGACGAAGGGGAAGGGGGCCGGGAACGAGTCGGGCCGAGGGAACGAGCCGGGTGCGGAATCCATGGCTCCTACTTTGCCGGACCATTGCCGGAGGAAGTCCCCTCCGCATAACCTGTGTTCGCGATACCGGCCATCAGCCGGAATTTCGAACGCTTGCCATCTGACCAGAAGGGGAGGGCGAGCACTATGGGACGCCTGGTGCCCGCGGTGACCCGGGCTCTGGACATACTCGAGCTCTTCCTGGACGGAGACGGCACCCTCTCCGCACCCGAGATCACCCGGCGGCTCGGCCTGCCCCGTACGACCGTCCATGAGCTGGTGACCACTCTGGCCGCCCGTTCCTATCTGGTCCAGATGCCCGACCAACCCGGTCGCTATCGGCTCGGGGTACGGCCGTATCAGCTCGGCAGCCGCTACGCCGAGCAGCTCGACCTGGCCGCCGAGGGCCGGCAGGTGGCCCGGAGCGTCGCGGAGACCTGCGACGAGACCGTGCATGTCGCGATCCTCGAGGGCATGGACGTCATCTATATCGCCAAGGTCGACTCCACCCACGCCGTCCGCATGGTCTCCGCCGCGGGCCGCCGGCTGCCCGCCCACTGCACCTCGGTGGGCAAGATGCTGCTCGCCTCCCTGACGGACGACGCCCTGGACGCGCGGCTGTCCGGCGAGCAGCCGCTGGCCGCGATGACGGACAACAGCATCACCTCCCCCGTCGAACTGCGCCACCATCTCCTCACCGTGCGCGAGCGCGGCATCGCGGTCGAGCAGCGGGAGTCCAACCCGGATGTGAGCTGCGTGGCGGCTCCGGTACGGGACTCCACGGGCAAGGTGGTCGCGGCGCTGTCCATCTCGGTGCCGACGATCCGCTGGAGCGAGGAGCGCCAGGCCGAGCTGGCGGAGCTGGCGGCCAAGGGCGCGGGAGAGCTGTCGGTACGGCTGGGACATCGGAGGCGGGACATATGAGCACACGGCCGTCGCTCGACATCGCGGTGCGCGCGAGCGCCGTGCTCGGGGAGGGACCCACCTGGGACGCCGCCGCCCGGCGGCTGATCTGGGTGGACATCCTCTCCTCCCGCGTCCACACCTACGACCCCGCCACCGGCCACCGCACCACCCTGGCCACCGAGCAGCATGTCGGCGCCGCCAAGCCCCGCGCGGACGGCGGTCTGGTGGTCAACCTCCGCGACGGCATCGGGGTGTACGGGGCCGACGGCGGCTTCGACTGGCTGCTGCGCGAGGCGGTCCCCGGCCGCCGTGGCAACGACGCCGCCGTGGCGCCGGACGGCGCGCTCTGGGCGGGCACCATGCGCTACGACGAGAGGGCCGGCGGCGGCACGCTCTCCCGGATCGGGGCCGACGGCTCCGCTACGGAGTTCCTGCCGGAGGTGACGGTCAGCAACGGCATCGGCTGGAGCCCGGACGGCCGCCTCATGTACTACATCGACACCCCCACCCGCCGTATCGATGTCTTCGACGTGGACGACGCCGATGGTCCCCTGGTCGCGAGCCGGAGGCCGTTCGCCGAGGTCGAGAAGGGCGCGGGCTTCCCGGACGGGCTGTGTGTGGACGCCGACGGCGCGGTGTGGGTCGCCCTGTGGGACGGCGCCGCGATCCGTCGCCACGCCCCCGACGGGACACTCGATAGGGTGGTGGAGCTTCCGTTCCCGCGCCCCACCGCGTGTGCCTTCGGCGGTGCGGACCTCACCGATCTGTATCTGACCTCGGCACGGGTCGGACTGGGCGCCGCCGCGCCGCCGCTCGCCGGTTCGCTGCTGGTCATCGAGGGTGCGGGGCAGGGGCTTGCGCAGCCCGCGTTCGCCGGCTGAGCGGGGCCGGGCGGCCATCGGCCGCCGGTGGGACAGGGCCTGACGAGGGCTTTCGTACGGTTCTTTGCACAGGATCCTCACACCCCGCGTCCTGCCGACCTACCCGTTGGTCACATAACCTGCCCGGCGAAATGGATTACTGCTCTCCCTGCCGCCGCCATCTCAACGGTGCCGTCTCCTGCCCCGGTTGCGGGACGCCCGCTGGGGAACTCGGCCTGCCCTCCGCCGCATCGGACACGGAGCGCGAGGGCGGGGCCGATACGCCCGGGCCCCGTGCGGAGCGGAGAGCCGACCGGCGTGCGGCGCAGGCGGCCCCCGCCTCCGACGGCACCCGGGCCTCGCGCCGGAAGCCCAAGCCCCGCCTCATCGGCAGCCGCGCCCGTCGGGCCCGCCGGGGCCGTGGCCGCCGGGTGACGATCATGGCGGCGGTGCTCGGCCCGGTGCTGGCCGCGGTGTTCGTGGCCGAGCTGGCCACCGAGGGGCACTGGCGGGAGTCCTCCCCGTCGCCCAGCCGGCAGGAGCCGGTGGCCGACCGCGACGGCGGCGTGACGGAATCCGCCGAGACGATCGTCCAGGACACGACCGGCCCGAGCGAGCTTCCCTCGGCGGCGGACGGCGAGGACGGAAAGTCGTCCAAGGACGAGGGCAAGGGCGAGGACGACGGGAAGTCCAAGGACGAGCAGGACGACACCTCGCCCGACCCGGACGGGGACTCGTCCTCGGACCCGTCCGACGCCACCTCCTCGGCCCCGGGCGGCCCCGGTACGACCCAGGGCCCCACCACGCCGTCGCATCCGGGGTCCACCGCCCCGGCGACCGTCGCACCGAAGCCGACCCCGTCGCCCTCGGAGACCTGCAATCGCTTCCTGTGGTGGTGCACCTAGCCCGTGGTCTTCGGGCGCGGGCTGTCTACGCGTTTCTCCAGCGCCGGCGGGTCAGCGGAGACCTGACTCGCATCCACGCCGAGCTGCATCAGAAGGTGCGCGTCCACGACGGTCGCTCTGCGCACCAACGACACGGGGTCTGTGGGGAACTGCTTCGTTATTTCACCTACTGCTCATCATCAATCACCGTCGCATCCTCTTTCTGGGCGCTGAGCTCCCCATAGCGTGCCTGCTTGTTCCCTGTGAGTGATCAACACGGAAACGGCGGTTCAATGGGTTCCTCCAGTAACGACGCCCGCGTCGGGCGACGAAGATTCCTCCAGCTCGGTGGCGCGGGAGCGGCCGTGGCCGCCGGGGCGACGATGTTCCCCCCGGCCATCGCGAAGGCGATGGCGCTGCCCGCGATTTCGAAGACACACTCCATCCAGGACGTCAAGCATGTCGTGATCCTGATGCAGGAGAACCGTTCGTTCGACCACTACTACGGCACTCTGCGCGGCGTCCGTGGCTTCGCCGACCCGCGCCCGGCGCTGCTGCCGAACGGGAAGTCCGTCTTCCACCAGCCGACCGTCGAGACGAAGACCGACCGTTACCAGGACCGTGGGCTTCCCGGCGGCGAGACGGAAGTGCTGCCCTGGTACATCGACCCACGCAGCACCACCGAGTACCAGGCAGGCACCGATCACGGCTGGAGCAGCGGGCACCTCGCCGTGAACCAAGGCCGTCATGACCAGTGGGTGAACCAGAAGCAGGATGTCCTGACGATGGGACATCTCAAGCGTCAGGACCTGGCCTACCATTTCGCCCTGGCAGAGGCATTCACGATCTGCGACTCGTACTTCTGCTCGGTCCACGCCGACACCGCGCCCAACCGCATCTACCTGTGGACGGGCACCATGGACCCGCGCAACGTCTACGGGAAGACGAAACTCAACGGTCCGGGCACCGGCGAGCGTAACGACAACAACGGCTACACCTGGACCACCTACGCGGAGCTGCTGGAACAGGCCGGAATCAGTTGGAAGTTGTACCAGGGCGGCAGCGGCATCCCGGGCACGCCGACCGACAACTACACCGACAACTCCCTGATGTTCTTCGAGAAGTTTCAGACCGCCGAAGGGGCCTCGGGCCCACTCGTGGACAAGGGCGCCTCGAACCACACCCTCGCCGAGTTCGCCGCCGACGTGAAGTCCGGCACGCTCCCGGCGGTCACCTGGATCGTGCCGCCCTACAAGTACAGCGAGCACCCGGCGGCCTCGCCGACCGACGGCGCCTACTACATCAACCTGGTGCTGGAGGCACTGACGTCCAACCCCGAGGTGTGGGGCAGCACCGCACTTTTCCTCAATTACGACGAGAACGACGGCCTGTTCGATCACGTGGTGCCGCCGATGCCGCCCTTGCACAGCGCACCCGGGGCCGAGGGAATGGTCTCCGACAGCCTGCGTGCCTCCCTGGCCGACGAGTTCCTGGACCTGGACGTCCATCGGGGAGAGATGAGCCCGCTGGTGCCGGGCGCCGATCCGGGCGGCAAACAGCCCATCGGCCTGGGCCCCCGGGTGCCGATGACGGTCATCTCGCCCTGGTCGCGCGGCGGTTATGTCTGCTCGGAGGTCTTCGACCACACGTCCGTGCTGCGTTTTCTGGAGCAGCGCTTCGATATCCGCTCGCCCTACATCAGTGACTGGCGCCGCTCGGTCTGCGGCGATCTGACCTCCGCTTTCGACTTCAGCGGGAAGGACACTACGCCGCCGGACTTCCAGGTGCCCGCGCCGATCGAGGGCAACGGGCGGCCATACAAGGTGACTATCCCTCAGCATCTGCCGGCCCAGGAACCGGGTGTTCGCCCGTCCCGCCCGCTCGGCTACCGGACGCTGGTCAACGAGGATCACCGGCAGGCCGGCGCCTTCGCGCTCAAGCTGGAGAACGACGGCAGCCTTGGCGCCGCCTTCTACATCCACGACCGGCTCCAGCCGCAGGCCGCTCCGCGCCGCTACACGGTCGCCGCGCACGACACACTGCGAGACCACTGGCAGTTGGACACGGGCGGACGGTACGAGCTGGCGGCCTACGGGCCCAACGGCAGCCTGTACGAGTTCGGTGGCAGCGGCTCTGACGGGATCACCGTGGAGTTCGCCGAGGAGGGTGGTGACTACGTTCGGGTCGCGGTGAAGAACCGCGGCAAGAACCGTCGCACCGTTCGCCTGGCCAACGCCTACCAGCCCGGCATACGGGGAACGGCCACCAAGGTCCTGCCCGCGCATGGTGAGGCCGAGTTCGGCTGGCGGATCAGCCGACAGGGCAACTGGTACGACGTCTCGGTCACGGTCGCCGAGGACCCGACCTTCAACCGCCGCTTCGCCGGACACCTTGAAAACGGGCGCGCCAGCACCAGCGACCCCGGCCCCGGCCCCGGCCCCGGCCCCAAGGCGAGCTGACACCTGTCACGGGCGTGCGGGACTCACACCCGCACGCCCGTGGACTGGCGAACCACCGCGACATCGTTGTCCGGGCCGCGGACGTCGAGGACCAGCGCGAGTTCGCCGACGGACCGGCACATCAGCCCTTCGACCAGCGACTTCAAGTTGGCGGAGCTTCTTACGGCGCGGTGCCCAGCATCCGCTTGAGCAGATCGCGCAGCACCGTGCGCTCCTCGTCCGAGAGCTCCGCCAGCGGTTCGCGCGCGAAGTCGAGCGAGCCCCGGAGCCGGTCCGCGGTTTCCCGGCCCGCGTCGGTGGCGGCGGCCAGCTTGACCCGCCGGTCGGCCGGGTCGAGGCGGCGCTCGGCGAAGCCGCGCGACTCCAGGCGGTCCACGATCCCGGTGACGTTCGACGGCTCGCACTTCAGTTGCTGGGCGAGTCGGCGCATCGGCGTCGGGCCGCGGGACAGCAGGCCCAGCACCCGGGCCTGCGCCCCGGTCAGGGAGTGCTTGGCCGCGGCCTCCTCGTATTCCTGGTGATAACGGGCCACGATGGTGCCGATGAGCTCGACGACCTCGAGGGTCAGCGGGTCGATGCGGGACGTCATGGCAACCAGAGTACCCATTTACTTGACAACATGAAATATCCAGCAGCATGATTGTTTCACCTACTGAAACGTATGAGAGGCACCTTCCATGTCCGTCATCCCCACCACCGGCCGTGAATGGCACCTGGTCGCCCGCCCCCAGGGGTGGCCGAAGCCGGAGGACTTCGCGCTGCGCGAGGCCCCGATCTCCGAGCCGGGCCCCGGGCAGGCACTGGTCCGCAATCTCTACATGTCGGTGGACCCGTATATGCGCGGGCGCATGAACGACGTGAAGTCGTACACGCCGCCGTTCCAGCTCGACCAGCCGATGGAAGGCGGCGCGGTCGGCAAGGTCATCGCCTCCGACGCGGAGGGGCTCTCCGTCGGTGACCACGTCCTGCACTTCGGCGGCTGGCGTGAGTACGCGACGGTGAGCGCCAAGAGCGCCGTCAAGGTCGACCCCGAGGCCGCCCCGCTCTCCGCCTACCTCGGGGTGCTCGGCATGACCGGCCTCACCGCGTACGCGGGGCTGCTGGAGGTCGCGTCCTTCAAGGAGGGCGACGCGGTCTTCGTCTCGGGCGCGGCGGGCGCGGTCGGCAGCGAGGTCGGCCAGATCGCCAAGCTCAAGGGCGCCTCCCGGGTGATCGGCAGCGCCGGTTCGGACGAGAAGGTCCGGGTGCTGCTCGACGAGTACGGCTTCGACGCGGCCTTCAACTACAAGAAGGGCCCGGTCGCCGAGCAGCTCAAGGAGGCCGCGCCCGACGGGATCGACGTCTACTTCGACAACGTCGGCGGCGAGCACCTCGAGGCCGCCATCGGCCGCCTGAAGGTGCACGGCCGGATCACCGTCTGCGGCATGATCTCGCAGTACAACGTCACCGAGCCGCCCGCCGCCCCGCGCAACCTCGCGATGGTCATCGGCAAGCGACTGCGGATGCAGGGCATGCTGGTCGGGGATCACCAGGCGCTTCAGGGGCAGTTCTTCGAGGAGGTCGGCGGCTGGATCCGCGAGGGCAAGCTGCACTACCGCGAGACCGTCATCAAGGGTGTGGAGAACGGGGTGGACGCCTTCCTCGGCATGCTCCGTGGGGAGAACACCGGCAAGATGATCGTCGCGTTCGAGGACTGACAGTGAGGATGTGACGTGGCTTCTCCGACGGGTCTGACTCACGGACTGACCGACGTCTCGACTGTCTTGTACTGGATTTGTCGATCCGCTCGGAGGAGCCGCCTCGCACGCGACCGGACGGGCGTCCGTGACCTCATAGGAGCTTGGTCAAGAAGCCCCGCCACTGTCCTGTCCGCCCGCCCGGCCGGCGC
>NZ_JAHLEM010000028.1 GCF_018883605.1 Streptomyces niphimycinicus
ACGCCCGAATCGCACCGGACTTCATCGAGGCCGCTTAGCCCTCCGGGCTTGTCTCCTCGCGGATGATCCGCTGGGCCACGGCGAAGGCGGAGTTCGCGGTCGGCACCCCGCAGTAGACGCCGGTGTGCAGCAGCACCTCCTTGATCTCGGTGGGGGTCAGCCCGTTGCGCAGCGCGGCGCGGGTGTGGAAGGCGAGTTCGTCGAGGTGGCCGCGGGCGGCGAGGGCGGTGAGGGTGACCACGCTGCGGGTGCGCCGGTCGATTCCGGGCCGGGTCCACACCTCGCCCCAGGCGTAGCGGGTGATGAAGTCCTGGAAGTCGCCGGTGAACTCGTCGGTCAGGGATTGCGCGCGGTCCACATGGGCGTCGCCGAGCACCTCGCGGCGCACCTTGATGCCCTGGTCGTACGCGTCGGAGCGGGCGTCCAGCAGCGGCTCGGGCACATTGTGGCCGCCGTATTCGACGATCTCGGCGCCGGGCGGTACCGGCGAGAGCACGGGCTTGACCGGGGGCGCGGGGATCGCGGTCATCCCGGTCGGGTGGTCCGGGGACTGCCAGGAGCTGGAGAAGTGGCGCACCAGCAGATCGGTGACGGCCATCGGCTGTTCGACGGGGGTGAGATGGGAGGCGCCGGGGACGAGCGCGAGCCGGGCGTCGGCGATGCCGGCGACCAGGACGCGGGCGTCGGCGGCCGGGGTGACCTGGTCGTCGGCGCCGACCACCACGAGGGTGGGGATGCCGATCCGGCTCAGCTCGGCGCGGATGTCGAAGGCGGCGAGGGCCTCGCAGGCGGCGATGTAGCAGCCGGGGTCGGTGGTGCGGACCATCTGGACGGCCCAGTCGACGATGGCGGGCTGCGCGGCGGCGAAGGCGGGGGTGAACCAGCGCTCGGGGGTGGCGCGGGCGATCGGGTCGAGGCCGTTGGTGCGGACCACGACGCCGCGCTGCCGGAAGGAGTCGGCGGTGCCGAAGCGCGGGGAGGCGGAGACGAGGGCGAGTGAGCCCACTCTATGGGGATGTCGGAGCGCGAGTTCGGCGCCGATGGCCCCGCCGATCGAGCAGCCCGCGTAGCCGAAGCGCTCGATCTCGAGCTGGTCGAGGGTGGCCAGCAGCCGGGCGGCCAGCTCGGCCACGGAGGGGGCCGGATGGGCGGGCGCGCCGCCGTGGCCGGGGAGGTCGAAGCGGAGGACGCGCCAGTGGCGGGAGAGCTCGGGTATCTGGCGGTCCCACATATGCCATGTAGCGCCGAGGGAGGGACCCAAGACCAGGACCGGAGCCTCTTCTGGCCCGTTGACCAGGTATTTCAAGGTGGTCCTGTCTTCTTCACTCACGCTCACACGCTCCCACATCTCACAGCCGTCTCACACACCGCCGTCCTGGGCACTGTGGAGACCGCCCCATGTGGTGGCCGCTCCACGAAGATCCTCAACGTCCGGTTTCACGTACCAACGCTTGGTGGTCTTGACATTGGTGTGCCCCGCCCATCGTGCCAGGAGGTGATCCGGCACGCCATTATTGGCCAGGTAGGTGAAGCACGACGCACGGGCGTCGTAGAGGCGCACACGACGTAGCCCGGATTCCTCCATGAGCTTGTATGCACGGGTGCGGAGTTGCCTGGTGGTGTGGACTTCTCCGACGGCATTTACGCACATGTAGCCGGAGTCCACGCAGCCCGTTCCCAGGGTCAATTTCTCAGCCGCCTGGAGAGCCTTGAACTTCTTCAAGGCATCCTTTACCGGGATGGGCAGAGGGAGAATGCGTTCCCCCGCCATGGACTTGGTGTCCTTCTCCACCACTGTCTTGTTGCCCATCATCGTGCGCGTGTTGGCCACGGTAAGGGTGTCGTTGTTCAGGTCGATATCCAACCATCGGAGTGCAACCAATTCCGCCGGACGGAGTCCCATGAGGGAGAGAAGGAGCGGAGCATAGAGTCTGTCTCCACTCACCCCCTGTACGAACGTGTGAACTTCCGAGACGTTCCACGGAATGATTTCAGCCTTAACCTTCCGCTCAGCCTTTCGAGCCTTACGGGGAATACTGAGTTCCGATGCAACGTTCACGTTCACGAGTCGCTTAGTCTTGGCTCGATTCAGAACGTCTTTGAGCCGCGCAAGGCTCATGTCCACGCTCGTTACTCCGAGACCTGTTCCGGCCTTTGGCCCCCGAACACGACCGCACCGGAGAGCCCAGAGAATCCATGCTTCTACGTCTTCCTCGGTAAGCTCTTGGAGCTTGATGCTTCCGAGCTTTCCCCGAACCCTGTCCAGAGTGGTTCGGTAGTTGTAGATGGTGGTCTCTTCCAGATCTTCCGCCTTCTTTTCCAACCACTGATCAATCCACTGATTGACCGTAAGCAGATGGGGTGGAACGAAGGTTCCCGTGTTCTTTTCGTTCTCGATACGGGAGATCTCCGCCTTTACCTCTTTCGACGTGTCCTTAGTGATGGTGAGTTGCTTACGCTTCCCGTTATCGTGAAAGCCGATGTCGATTACCGCTCGATACCGGATCTTCCCGGAAGCTAGGACGATCTTCTTCGGTTCGGGCATGCCCCCACCTCTCAGAGTCTATGTAGTACCAGGCAGAGAGTACGGGCCATCTCACAGCTTCTACAAACTTTGGCCGCTCAAATCCCCCTGATCTGCGAATTCTTGAGCACAATCGTGTTGGACCAAACCGGACTACCACGAGTACCGGCAAGGGGTCCCTTATAGACCAAGTCCTACAAGCTCGTAACAGAATCTTGTTGAGTCGCTCTGATCGGGCGTGATCGACGTGCTGCCTCGACCGTTCGCGTCGTGTGACGACTCAACCGTGGATCGTGGACGACAGCTTGCGGGCGCTGATCGAACCGTTGCTGCCGCCCTGGCCCGAGCGGCCACCCGAGGCCGAAACCGGTACCGGACCGGCTATGCCTGCAAGGCATCTTGCACGTCCTGCACCGGGAGATCGTCTGGCAACCCCTACCCTTGAAGCTGAAGTTCGGCTCCGGACAGACCTGCTGGCGCCGCCTGGGCCGCTGGCAGAAGGTTTGGGTCTACGAGCGTCTCCGCTGCATCCTGCTCGCCGAACTGAACGCGGCCGGCGAACTCGACTGGACCCGCGCGTGCGTAGATGACTCTCACGTGCGTGCGAAAGAGGGGGATTCTACGACCGGCCCGTCACCGGTCGACCGGCGGAAGACGGGCAGCAACTACCAGTGTTGCCGGACGCTGATGCTCAACTCAGCTGCGGCATCTCGCTGCTTGATGTCTCTCGCATGTCGTGCGTTTACCAGAAACTTGGAGAGACTTGGGGCCAGCGGAAGCTCGTGCTGATCGTCGCCTGTTCCCTCTGCACGGTTGGCCATGGGCATTGTCGTCTCAGTTCCCGTCATCGGCATGCGCAGCACCGATACCCTACGCGGTGACCGACGGTTGGTGAGAACCGGAGTCGAAGGCATGCTTACGGTGATGGGTTCGTGTTTGAGCAGTGGCTGAGTTCGAGCAACAGGTGGTCGAGGGCGGTTCGGCTGGTTTGCGTGCTGGCGCTTAGCGGGAGCCCACGAGTCCGTACTCATAGTTGAGGATTTCCGGGCCAGGCCAGTTACGGCTCGGCCAACGCCTTCCTGGACGCCCTGGCGCACCACCGCGGTGACACCACGAGCTTCGGCTGGACCTCCTGGCGCGGCCAGGGCATGGCGGTGAACGAGGTCGTGGACCTGGAGCTGCGCGAGCGGGGCGTCACGACATCTCGCTGCCGGAGGCGTTTGCGGCGTGGGACCACGCGGCGCGCCGGGGGACCGGGCACTTCCCGGTGCTGCGCACGATCCCGCTGGAGGCCGGCACCGAACCGCTGCCGCTGCTGCGGGAGATCGGCACGGCGGAGCCCGCGGCGGCCGGTGCGGACCAGGGAGGCGACCTCTTCGCGGGGCTGTCGGACGAGGAACTGCACGCGCGGCTGACCGAGGAGATCGTCGGGCAGATCGCCGGCGAGATGCGGCTGCCGGTGGCGTCGTTCGACGTGCGCCGCTCGCTGGTGGAGGCAGGGCCTCGACTCGGTGATGACAATGGTCATCCGCAGGCGGCTGGAGAAGCGGTTCGGCCACAAGCTGCCTGCCACGCCGCTGTGGCACCAGCCGACGGTGGTGGCGATCAGCGAACACGTCGCGGAGTTGCTGTCGGCGCGATGACCCACCGCACGCCGAACTGCCCCCTCTCCGGCCGGAGAGGGGGCAGTTTCAGTCGGGTGCCGGAGTGAGCGGGCCCGTCACCAGATTCCGCACTGGTGGATCCACTTGCTGTCGAGCACGTTGCCCTGGGTGTCGCGGACCTCGACCGTGTAGTCCCAGCCGCCGAAGGGCCTCTCGTCGACACGCCAGGTCCCGTCGGCCTTGACGACGAGGGTGTCCTCCGCCACCGGATAGTCGCCGAGGTGGCGGACGACGATGGTCTGGCCCGGCATGTAGCCGCTGCCCCACGCGTCCACCGAGTACGAGTAGCAGTCCAGGTAGCCGTCCGTCTTCAGCGCTGACGCCGACGCCGGGGTCGCGGCGAAGCCCGTCAGGGCCAGGGCCGCCGCCGCGGCGATGCCGGCCGCTTTGATGGTGCCTAACATCCGAGAACTCCTTCTTCGAGACTCCGGGAAAGTGTGCGCCGGGATCGTAAACCCCTGTCCCGGAATGTCAGGGCGTGGTCGGGTGAATTGCACCGGATTGCGGTCGGTGAAGCACTGCGTATCACCTGCGACTTTCACTGGTCGCTTAAGGGCCTTCCGGGGGTTTCGCCGCGAACCTAGTACTCCAGCCGCAACACCGTTGATTTAGCGCTTTGACCTGGCTTTCAAGCCGTCTTCCATCACCGTGACCTCGGCTTCGAGGGTGTAGTGCTGAGCGGTGGCGGGGTGCTGGAGGGAGTTCTTGCTGTACTTGCTGGTCGGGTTCTTTCAGGTTCGGGCCTTGGCTCGCTGCTGGCGGCGGGCGGGAAGGAGGCTGTCCAGGACGGCGTGGCCGATCGCACCGACCAGGGTGACCTCCCTGGGAAGGATCCCAGCGGCAGTGGTGACCTGGTCGCGGGCGGTCTCCAGCGCGATGGTGAAGCTGATCCGGTCCGGGTCGAGAGTCGGCCGGCTGGCGGCGGCGTCGGCGGTGATCCGTATGAGGGCCTGGTAGGCGGTCAACAGGGCGTACACCTCCTGGTCGACCTCCCGCGGGCGGTGCGAGCGCAGGACGCGGCTGTCCAGCATCGTGGCCTTGATCAAGAAGTACGTGGTCTCGGCCTGCCACCTCTCGTGGTAGAGAGCGACGAGTTCGCGGGCGGGGTAGCGGGCGGGGTCCGTGAGGCTGGTCGCCAGGCGCCACTGCTCGCGGCGGACCGTGCCGTCGGCGTAGGTCACGGTGATCCAGGCTTCGACAATCCGCACCGGCAGCTTCCCCATGCCGAAGGTCGACAGGTAGGAGCCGTCAGGCAGCCGCTTGATGATCAGCGGGATGCGCCTGGCTCCGGACCGGCACAGGAACTCTGCTCCGGTGGACCGGAGTTGGAGCAGGAAGGGGTAACCGTCGAAGCCGGTGTCCAGCAGTACAAGCATCCCGCTGGTCAGCCGATCGAGCATCCGCTCGGCGTAGGTGGTCTCGCCTGTGGTCTCCGGGCCGAAGGCGGCGGCGAGCACCGCCCGGGTGCCGCACTCGATGAGTACGAGCAGTCGCAGCAGCGGGTAGCCGAACTCCACGTCCTCGCCCTTGCGCTTGCGTTTGGCGTGCCGGGCGGCGATCGGTTCGCTGTCGGGAAGGTGCAGGCTGGTGCCGTCGATGGCCACCAGCCGCAGGCCCCGCCAGAACGCGCCGGGAGTACGTGGTCCGGCTACCGGCCCGGCCAGCGTCTCAAACAATGCCTGGAACGGTGCGGCTCCCACCCGGCGACGTGCCCGGCACAGCGCCGAGGTACACGGCCGCACCAGGGCGAGGGCGTCCAGGCTCGCGACGAGTTTGCTCCACACCGCTCGGTAGCTGCACCGCTCGAACAGTGCCAGCGCCAGGACGAAGTACACCACCACTCGCGAGGGCAGCAGCCTGACCCGCTTCTGGACCGTGCCGGTCTCTTCCAGTACCGCATCGACCAGGGCGAAGTCCACCACCTGGGTCAACTCCCCGAGGTGTCCCGGCGCGAACACGCCCTTGGCTACCGCGATCTCACGGGTGATGACAGACTGCTCCTGCAACGGAACTCCTTGATCAACTCTCTTGGCAGAAGGTTGATCTATCGGAGTTCCGTTGCGTCGTTCAACCCCCTTGACACGTCACCGCCAGGCCAAAGTCAACGGTGTTGCGGCTGGAGTACTAGTCTCGAATTCTGTCCGGCCTTTGCGGCCCAACTCGATGGGAGATGCACGCATGCTCAACAGAGTCGTGATCGTGGGAGGCGGTACGGCGGGTTGGATGACCGCCTCCTATCTCAAGGCCGCTTTCGGCGACCGGATCGACATCACGCTGGTCGAGTCCGGGAAAGTCGGCACCATCGGCGTTGGGGGAGGCGACTTTCAGCGACATCCGGCACTTCTTCGAGTTCCTGGGGCTCAAGGAGAAGGACTGGATGCCGGCCTGCAACGCCACGTACAAACTGGCGGTGCGGTTCGAGAACTGGCGGGAGAAGGGCCATTACTTCTAACCCGTTCGAGCAGATGCGGTCGGTCAACGGCCATCCGCTGACCGACTGGTGGCTCCAGGGCGGTCCCACCGGACGGTTCGACAAGGACTGCTTCGTGATGGCCTCGGTCATCGACGCCGGGCTGAGCCCCCGCAGGCTCGACGGCACCCTGCTCGACACCCCGTTCGACGAGAACGCGGAGGAAATGCAGGGCCTGACGATGTCCGAGCACCAGGGCAGGACGCAGTTCCCGTACGCGTACCACTTCGAGGCCGCGCTGCTGGCCAAGTACCTGACGAGGTACGCCGTGGAGCGCGGTGTCCGGCATGTGATCGACGACGTCGAGGAAGTGGACCTCGACGAACGGGGCTGGATCAGGTCGGTCCGTACGGCCGGGCACGGTGCGCTCACCGGTGATCTGTTCGTCGACTGCACCGGCTTCCGCGGCCTGCTGCTGAACAAGGCCCTCGAGGAGCCGTTCATCTCCTACCAGGACACCCTGCCCAACGACAGCGCTGTCGCGCTCCAGGTCCCTATGGACATGGAGCGGCGCGGTATACGTCCGTGCACCACGGCCACCGCCCAGGACGCCGGCTGGATCTGGACGATCCCGCTGACGGGCCGGGTCGGCACCGGCTACGTCTACGCCAGGGACTACGTCTCCCCCGAGGAGGCCGAGCGCACCCTGCGCGAGTTCGTCGGCCCCGCGGCGGCCGACGTCGAGGCCAACCACATCCGGATGCGCATCGGCCGCAGCCGCAACTCCTGGGTGAACAACTGCGTCGCCGTCGGGCTGGCCAGCGGGTTCGTCGAGCCGCTGGAGTCGACCGGCATCTTCTTCATCCACCACGCGATCGACCAGCTCACCAAGAACTTCCCCGGCGCCGACTGGCACCCCACCCACCGCGACCGGTACAACGACGCCGTCGCCCACGTCATGGACGGCGTACGGGAGTTCCTGGCCGTGCACTACGCCTCGGCCAAGCGGTCGGACACGCAGTACTGGCGTGACACCAAGACGCGCCCGCTGCCGGACGGGCTCGCCGAGCGCATCGAGAAGTGGCGCACCCAACTGCCGGACAGCGAGACGGTGTACCCCTACTACCACGGGCTGCCGCCGTACTCGTACATGTGCATCCTGCTCGGCATGGGCGGCATCGACCTCAAGCCGTCGCCCGCGCTCGCCCTCGCCGATCCCAGCGCGGCGCATCTGGAGTTCGAGGCGATCCGGGAAAAGACCGAGCAGCTCACCAGGACGTTGCCCGCGGCCTACGACTACTTCTCCCAGCTTGGCTGACGCTCCGTGGCGGGCCCGCCACGGCGGGCCTCTCGCGGGCGGCCGTACGGCAGGAAGCGGAGCGCGATGAGCGAATCGACCATCCGGACCGAGCTCTTGGCGACCCCCGACGCGTTCCGGACGCTGATGAGCGGCTTTCCCACGGGGGTCGCCGTTGTCACCACGACCGACGCGGCCGGCGTACAGCGCGGAATGACCTGTTCGTCCCTGTGCGGAGTGTCGTTGGAGCCGCCGGTGCTGCTGGTGTGCCTGCGGGCCGGCAGCCCCACGCTGGAGGGGGTGCTGGACTCCCGGACCTTCGCGGTGAACCTGCTGCACGCCGACGCCCGGCCGACGGCCGAGCTGTTCGCCTCAGGTGATGCGCAGCGCTTCACCAAGGTCGCCTGGCAGGCGGACCCGCAGGCCGCGGGGCCGCATCTGGTGCGGGACGCGCACACCGTCGCGGACTGCGCGGTGCTGTCGGCCCAGCCGGTGGGCGACCATGTGACGGTGTACGGGGAGATCCGCAGGGTCACCCGGCGAGGTGACCGGATCCCGCTGCTGTAGGCCTGAGGCAGTTCCGGCCATGGCCGGAGCACTGACCGCCGGCGTCCGCTCGCACAGCCGGCCGCCGAGCAGCGCCAGGCCCAGGGGCGTCACCGTGTGCAGCACTTTGTTCCGTAGCCGACGCGTGGTGATCAGCCCCGACTGGCGCAGTACGGCCGCGTGCTGGCTGGCGCCCGCCGACGAGATGCCCAGGCGGGTGGGAGCTGGCCGGTGGTGCAGGCGGCCGTCATCAGCACCCGCAGCGCGGCCGCCCGGGTCTGGCCGACCAGGGCGCCGAGGGCCTGCACGTCGGGCTCCGGGCCGCCCCACAGATCGGCGGCCCGGTTGCCGACGGGCGGGGCGGCGAAGACGAGCGCCGCCATGCCGGTGCCGGGTCGCACTCGACGACCCGGCCGACCTTGCCGGGCAGGAACACGGAGGGACACAACAACATGCCCCGGCCGTCGAGACGGATCTCGCGGTCGGGGCCGTCGGGTATCTCCAGGGCCGAGCCGGTCCACACGATTCTGGGATGCAGCGTGGCGAGCAGCTCCTCGACGCCGCCGGTCATGATGATCCGGCCGCGTGCCTCGCACTCGGCTTCAAGCCGTTCGCCGATGCGGTCCCAGTACGGGACGATCGCCGCCCGCCACACGTCCACGGCCAGCCGGAACGCGTCCGCGCGGGTCAGCCCCACAGGCGGCCCGCCGCTCGTCACCGGCCTGCGCTCCAGCAGGAACAGCAGGTCGTCCGGGGCGTCGACGGTGCGCGTCAGCCGGGCCGAGGTCGTCCAGGGCGGGGTCTGCAACGGCAGACGGCGACGGGCCTCGTCACGCCACCGCGCATAGCCGGCATGGCCGGATCCGGTCAGCACACCGAGCGCGAAGGCTCCCTCGGCGACCGGGCCGAGCGTGCTCCGCAGCCGGGTGCGGGCCAGGTCCGCCGCGGGGAAGTGAACTCTCTGCATGCTCGCCCCTGGTGGTGGTGATGAGCGGGCCGCCCGCGGACGACCCGCTCGGTCAGAAGCCGGGTGCCGACGCCGGGGCCCGGAGGGTGCCGAGGTAGGGATGCCACAGATGGCCGGGGTTGCCCTCCACCTCCGCAACGATCTCCCGCATCGCCGCGAGGGCCTTGGGCTCCTCCCCGTCGTAGACGTCGCCCTGGAGCATCTTCAGCACGTCGACGCGGTAGCGCGGGTCCTGGACGAAGGCGGTGTCGAAGCCCGCGCCCCCAAGACCAACCGGGTCCGCTTCGACAGGTACTCCGGCCCGGGCTTCACCGACCTGGCCCGATGATCACGGTCCCCGGCCGCGCGGCGGGCTCTCACCGCTGGACGCGGGCTGGTCCGACCCTGCTCGACGCGTCGTCCACGGCGCGCGGAGGGGCGAACGCCGCAGACGACGACACGGCTGGGCCGTAGCTTCGCGAACCCGGATCTCCTCAACCGGCGGACGGAGCTACGACGCATGCTCCCTCACATGCGCGCCGCGAACGTCGGGGTGGCGAATAGCTGGATGTACACCCCCGCAGCCCACAGAGTGCCATCCGGGGCACCGGAGAGTTCGTACACGTTCGTCACGTAGTAGCCGGTCGTCTCGGGGACACGGGTGACCTCTTGCCACCCGGTGCCGGTCCAGCGCAGGATTCCGGAGCTGCTGTTGCTGCTGCCCAGTCGGAGCCCGGCGTACAACGTCCCCTTGGCCCAGGCCAGTTCCCCGATCCCGGTCGCACCCGGCACCGTCACATCCGCGCCGCCGGTCCAGGCGGTGCCGTTCCAGCGCAGCACCGTCGTGCCCGCGGTGGCCCACACCTCGCCCGACGGACCGGCTGCGATCTCCTCGATGGCGGCGGTGCCGGACGGAACCGGCACTTCCCTCCACGACGTGCCGTTGTAGCGGGTGACGTAGCCGCGGCAGTTGCTGCCGCCCACGGTCGTGCAGGTCCGACCGGCGGCCCAGATCTCGTTGGCCGATTTCACGTACAAGGAAGTGAGTTCGGTCTTGCTGCCGGACGTGGGAGTTATCTTGGTGACCTGCCAGCTGCTGCCGGTCCAGTGGCCGATCGTGCCCGGGAGCGCGGACGCCGACGACGCATCGGTTCCGCCGACCGCCCAGACGTCGGTGGCCGATACGGCCTTGATGGCCTGGAAGCTCACCGTCGCGTCGGCGGGCGAGCGGGTCTCCCAGGCCGTGCCGTTCCAGTGGTTGCCGACGCTGGCCGCACTCACACTCTGGCCGATGACCCAGAAGTCGTTTGCGGACGTGGCGGTCCAGACCCCGTCGTCGTTCGTCTCGATGTTCTGGCTCGAGGACAGGGCCGGGAGTAACGTCCATGAGTTTCCGTCACGGTGCCAGAATCTGGCGACCTCGCCCGATCCGGGATCACCGCCGGGGTAGCTGCCGCTGCGGGCGAACACCGTGTCACCGTCGCCGGCGAGGAAGGCGTCGAACCATCGCGAGCTGTCCGGGTCGGCGACCGCCGTCCAGGTGTCGGCCGCCGCCGTGGGGCCCGCGGCGAGGGCCATGGCCGCACCTGCCGCCGCCAACAGGACCGTTGCCCTGCGCAGCCTGGCGACCACGCCTCGCATGTGACTGGATCGTCGAGTGAACACTGCTTTCCTCCTTGATGGGGCCTGAGTCGGGGCGGCGCCACGGGCTCTAGCCCGGGCCGCCCTCGTCCGGGCCGATCTTTCGGACACTTGCTACGTGCCGCCTATAGGAACTCCTGCATGCGGCGCCGTCAGTGCACCCCTTTCGGCTCGCGGTCCCCACCCACGGGGACGTCCTCGCTCCGCGAGCGCAGGCGGAGTTGTTCCTCCTCGGTGTACTCGACGCGCCTCATGGCCAGCCGCAGCAGCGGCGGGGCCATCACCGAGGTCACCACGGCGATCAGGACCACGATGGTGTACGTGGCGGCGTCCATGATGCCCAGCCGCAGGCCGACCATCGCGACGATCACCTCGATGACGCCTCGGGCGTTCATCCCGGCGCCGAGTGCCAGCGCTTCCCACTTGCTCAGCCGGCTCAGCCATGCGCCCAGGTAGGCGCCGGCGAACTTGCCGAGGACCGCGATGACGAGCACGAGCAGAGCCGCACCCAGCACCTCGGGACGGGACAGCGCCCTGAGGTCGACCCTCAGTCCCGCGGTCGCGAAGAACAGCGGAGCCAGTGCCGCGAGGACGACGGTGCGGAGCGCGGCCGTGCGCGCGGCGGTGAACTCCTTGCTGGAACCGATGAGCGTGCCGCACACGAAGGCCCCGAAGACCGCCTCGAGTTTCAGCGACTGGGTACCGGCGGCGGCGAGCAGGATCAGCGCGGTGACCACCGCGACGGTCTGCTCGGCGGAACCGCTGCTGAGCCGCAGAGCGGTGCGGACCAGGGGACGCCCGATCACCACCGCCACGAGCAGCACGATCAGCATGCGCACCAGCGTTAGGGCGATGTCGTCGGCGCCGAGACCGCCCACGGCCATCGCGGAGACGATCGACAGCATGAACCACCCGAAGGCGTCGTCGATCACGCCGGCCATGAGCGTCAGCTGGCCCACGTTGCGATGAATGAGGTTCATGTCCATGAGCGTCTTGGCGATGACGGGGATCGCGCTCACGCACATGGCGACGCCCAGGAAGAGCGCGAAGACCGTGGTGTCGGATCTGTCCGGAGCCAGCACATGCGCCAGCGGGTACCCGACGGCGACGCCGAGCCCGAGGGGGATGAGCAGTCCGGACAGGCTGATCTGCAGCGCCGCCCGGCCACGGCGGCGCATCGACGCGAGGTCCATCTCGGCACCGGTGAGTCCGACCAGGAGCAGGACGGCGATCTGACCGACGGCATCGAGCAGATGCATCTGCTCCGGGTCGGCCGGCAGCAGCCAGCCGGAGATGTCCGGAGCCAGCCACCCCATCAGCGAGGGCCCCAGCAGGACGCCCGCGGTCAGCTCCCCCATGATCGCGGGCATGCCCATACGGGCGGTGAGGCGGCCCAGCACGACAGCCGCGAACAGGAGCACGCCCACTTGGAGCAGGAAGACGAGAAGCATATGGGATTCCATGGAAGGTACCGGTGCCGCCATCGAAACTCCTCTGAAATGTCTTCACCCCATGGGGCCCGTACCTGAATCAGCCGAACGCCTCGGAGACCCATTTTTCGTCGTAGATGGTGTCCAGATAGTGGTGGCCCAGATCCGGTGAAATGGCGACTGCCGTCAATTTCTCCGACGCATCGTTGGCCGTCAGCCAGTCGAGTGCGCCATGGACCACGGTTCCGGTGGAACCACCGAGCAGAAAGCCATGTCGGACCAGCTCGTGACATGTTCGGATCGTGTCGGCCTCGGAGACGTGCACCACCGCGTCGACGCACGAGGTGTCCAGGATGGCGGGGCGGACGCTGGTGCCGAGCCCCGGAATCATGCGGCGCTCTTCGGGCTCTCCGAATGTCACCGAACCGACGCTGTCGATGGCCACGATCGTGACGGAAGGACGCGTCTCCCGGAAATACCTGGCACAACCCATCAGCGTGCCGGTGGTGCCCGCTCCGATGAAGAGCACGTCGATTTCGGGGAAAGCCTTGGCTATCTCCTGGGCCGTGGTCCTGTAGTGCCCCATCCAGTTGCCCGCGTTGGCGTACTGGTTCAGCCATCTGTAATCGGGACGATCCGCGCACAGCCGCCGGACGTGGGCGAGCCGGGCCCCGAGGAATCCGTTCTGCGGATCCGGGTCGGTGACGACGTACACCTCGGCGCCCAAGGCTTCCATCACCTGCCGCGCCGAGCGGTTGCAGCGGGTGTCCGTGACGCAGATGAACCGGTAGCCCCGCCGCGCGGCCACGATGCTCAGCGCCACGCCCATGTTTCCCGAAGAGGATTCCACCAGGGTGTCGCCGGGGGCGAACCGGCCCTCCCGCTCCCCCTCGTCGACCATCTCAACGGCCGCTTTGATCTTTATCGAGCCTGCAAAGTTGAACCCTTCACACTTGAGCATGATCCGACGACCGGTCATTTCAAGGAGGTCGATGTAAAGGTCGCCGACGTTGAACCCCAGTGGATTTGAGACAATCATGGTCACGTCGACATCGTCCCGCCCGGCTCCATAGAGAAGCTATACGAACGCAGCGGATAGACATGGTAGGGAGAAAATATAGACCCCCCGGGCAGCGTGGGTCCCCAGCCTTTTCCAAGGAAGGGAGAGACCGATGGTCGGCGACCGGGAATGGTCCCCCCTGGAGCTCACTCCGAACGCGATCGGGGTCTCTCCGGGGCCGGAAGGACTGGTGGAGTACCTGGCGGCCACCGACCTTCGCGAACAGCTGGTGAAGGCCAAGGCAATCGTGTTCCGGGATTTTCGTCTCAGTCCACGCGATCTCGAATCGAAACTGGATCTCTTCCTGCCCAATCGACTGGCCTATGTGCACGGGAACTCGCCGCGAACCAAGGTGGGAAAGAACGTCTACACCTCCACCGAGTACCCCGCGGAATTCACCATCTCCATGCACAACGAACTGTCCTACTCGCACCACTGGCCCACCCGGCTGCTCTTCTTCTGCGAGCAGGCGCCGGCCATCGGCGGTGCCACTCCGGTGGTGGACAGCACACGGTGGCTGGCCGCCCTGGACGACGATGTGCGCGACGCCTTCCGCGGCGGTGTCCGCTACACACAGAACCTCCACGGCGGCGCGGGCCTGGGCAAGAGCTGGCAGGACACGTTCGAGACCGGGAAGCCGGACGAAGTGGAGGAGTTCCTCGCCCAGGCCGACGCGTCGTGGGTGTGGAAGCCCGACGGCGGCCTTCGCGTCAGCCAACTGCGCCCTTCGACCCGCAAGCACCCCGTCACCGGCGACGAGGTCTGGTTCAACCAGGCGGACCAGTGGCATGCGGCCGGCCTGGGCGACGAGACGGCCGCCGCGCTGCGGGCCATCCTGCCGGAGGAGGACCTGCCCCAGTCGGTCACCTTCGCCGACGGCTCCCCGATCCCCGAGGAGTACGTCGTCCAGATCCGTGACCGAGGGCTGAGCAACGCCGTCGACGTGTACTGGCAGGCCGGTGACGTCCTGCTCGTCGACAACCTTCTGGTCGGGCACGGCCGGCGCCCATTCTCCGGAAACCGCCGGGTCCTCGTGGCCATGTCGGACTGACTCGGAGATGACTGCTCCCGCGCAGGATCAGGAGCTCGCCGAGTCCGTGCGACGCGCCGCCCGACGGTCCGTCACCGGCGTGACGATCGTGGCGGTCAGGCACGCCGACGACACCCACGCGATGACCGCCAACTCGTTCGTGACGCTCTCGCTGCGGCCCGCGCTGGTCGGCATCTGTGTGACCCCGGAAGGACGGATGAGGCCGCACATGCGCCCGGGCCGCAGGTTCGGCATCAGCGTTCTGAACGAAGCCGAGGCCGACTACGCCCGGCACTTCGCCGACCGGCGACGGCCGGGCACCATGCCTCCGCTGGACCAGTTGACCCCGGGCGGGCCTCCCCTCGTGCCGGCCTGTGCCGCCTACTTCGTCTGCGACGTCGCGTACACCCACGCGGTCGGCGACCACGACCTCCTCGTCGGGTCCGTCGTCGACTGCGGCGTACGGTCCACGGGCACCCCGCTCACCTTCCTGGACGGCGAATTCGGAGGCAGCGGGTAACGCGCCTGACAGCACAGGCCGGAACGGGACGTGTCACCACCGGCCCCCTCCCGTGATGCCGCCGGACACCCTCTGAGGATGTGAAGCGCTATGACCGACCTCGCACGGATCCCCCTTTCCGCGGCACAGCGGGGGGTGTGGTTCGCCCATCTGCTCGACCCCTCGCAACAGACTTTCAACTGCGCCGAGTACCTCGCCGTCGACGGGGCACTGGACATCCGGCTCCTGCGCTCGGCCTGGGCCCGGCTACGGGCCGAGGCCGACGTGGTGCGGGTCCGGTCGATCGACTCGGCCGACGGACTGTGGCAGTTGGTCGAGCCGCCGGACGACACGGAACTCCCGCTGATCGACTGCTCGGGCAGCCGTGACCCGGAGGCCGCGGCACACGACTGGATGCAGGCCGACCTCACCCGCCCCGTCGACCTGTCGCGCCCGCCCGTCTCGGCCTTCGCCCTGCTCGAACTGGCCCCGGACCGCTACTACTTCTACTACCGGATGCACCACGCCCTCGTCGACGGCTACAGCATCCGGATGATCGGGAAACGGCTGGCGGCCCTCTACTCCGCGCTGGCCGACGGCCGACCGGATCCGGGCCCGAAGTTCGCCCCGCTCACCGTGCTCATCGACGAGGACCGCGACTACCGGGCTTCCGCGCAGTTCCAGCGCGACCGGGAGTACTGGACCGAGCGCTTCGCCGACCGGCCCGGGGCCACCCGCCTGCCCGGCTGGCCCCGGGCCTCCGAAGGAGACGGTCCACGACGGCTCACCGCCCCCGGGGCACTGACCGCGTCGGAAGTCGACGGCCTGCACGCGATCGCGGCTGCCGCTGGAGTGACCTGGCAGATCGTGCTGGTGGCCGCAATCGCCGCCTACACCCGTCGGGTGACCGGTCAGCGGGAGGTGATCCTCGGCCTGCCCGTGGCCGGACGCCGCAGCGGCGCGTCCCGCCGTACGCCCGGGATGGCCACCAACTCCATCGCGCTGCGTCTGCGCGTCGACGCCTCGCGGAGTCTGGCCAACCTGGTGGCGCAGGTCGCGGAGGAGGTCCGGGGCGCACTGCGGCACGAGCGGTACCGCGCCGAGGACCTGCGCCGCGATCTCGAACTGGAGGAGAACGGGCGCCCGTTCATCGGGCCGATGATCAACTTCATGCCGGGCGACCCGACTCTGCGCTTCGGGGAACATCCGGCGACCGCCCACAACCTCGCTTCCGGCCCCATCGTCGACCTCTCGGTCAGTGTCGCCGAGAGCGGCGACGCGACGGGCCTGACGCTGGTCTTCGAAGCGAATCCGGACAGCCACGACGAACGCGGGTTCCTCGACCACCGCGACCGTCTGATGGCCTTCCTCAAGAAGGCGGCAGCCGCGCCCGACCGCTCCCTGTCACGCGTCGACACCCTGCTGCCCAAGGAACGGCAGCACCTCTTGACCGAGCGGAACCGCACCACCCGGTACGTACCGCCACAGACAGTGCCGCAGCTGTTCGCCCGGCAGGCGGCTCGCACACCGGACGCGTCAGCGGTGCGGCACGACGGGCGCTCGTGGACGTACGCGGAACTCGACGCGTGGTCGAACGCACTGGCGACCGACCTGCGTGCACAGGGGCTGGGGCCCGAGGAGTTCGCGGCGATCCGCCTGGGCCGCTCGCCCGAGCTGATCGTGGCGATGCTCGCCGTCCTGAAGAGCGGTGCGGCGTACGTACCCGTGGACCCGGACTACCCCGCCGAACGGATCGAGTACATGCTCTCGGACCTGGCACCGGGCTGCGTGATCTCGGCGGTGGCCCCGCCTCCGGACGAGCCCGTAGAGGCCCCCGTCACCGCCGCGACGGTCGACCCCGCGCACCCCGCCTATCTGATCTACACATCCGGCTCCACCGGCAGACCGAAGGCGGTGGCGGTCCCGCACTCCGCGATGCGCAACTTCGTCCTGGACCACGCACGGCGCTTCGGGCTCAACGAGACGAGCCGCGCACTGCAGTTCGTCTCTCCGAGCTTCGACGTCGCCACGGGCGACATCTGGCCGACGCTGCTGACGGGCGGCTGCCTGGTGCTCGCCCCCGAGGCGCGCACCATGGGCGCCGAGACCCTGCTGACACTGCTCGCCGCAGAGCGGATCACCCATGCGACGATCCCCCCGGCGATGCTCGCCCAACTGCCCCACCCGGAACTGCCGGATCTGGCCGTCCTGATCACCGGTGGCGAGCGGGTGGACCCGGAGGTCGTCCGGCGGTGGGGCGCGGGACGACGAATGGTGAACGTGTACGGCGTCACCGAGGCCGCCGTCGCCACCACGACGAGCACGCTGGTCCCCGGCACGCAGGCCGCCATCGGACGCCCCATCGACAACTCCCAGGTGTACGTGCTGGATTCCGGGCTGCAGCCGCTTCCGGCGGGCGCGCCGGGACAGCTGTTCATCGCCGGCACCGGCCTGGCGCGCGGCTATGTGCGACGGCCGGGCCCGACGGCCGAGCGCTTCCTGCCCTGCCCCTACGGGCTACCGGGCTCGCGTATGTACGCCACCGGCGATCTCGTGCAGTGGCGGGGCGACGGCGAGCTGGAGTTCCTCGGCCGCATCGACGACCAGGTCAAGGTGCGCGGTTTCCGGATCGAACCCGGTGAGATCGAGGCGGCACTGATGGCCAACCCGGGTGTCCGTACGGCGGTCGTCATCGTCCGTGAGGATCAGCCGGGGCGCCCGCGTCTGATCGCCTTCGTACAGCCGTTCCCGGACCACGGAACGACGCCGATCCAGCTGCGCCGGTTCCTGGGCCAGTCGCTGCCGGAGTACATGGTGCCGTCCGCCGTGGTCCTCCTCGAAGAGATACCGCTCACCCCCAACGGAAAGGTCGACCGCCGGGCACTGACCATGCCGGTGCGGACAGCGGAGAAGGCCGACGAGCCGACCGCGGGCTCTCTGGAGTCCGCCCTGTGCGCCCTGTTCGCCGAGGTGCTGGGAGTGGAGCGGGTCAGCGTGCACGACTCGTTCTTCGACCTCGGCGGAGACAGCATCGCGGTGGTTCCCCTGGTCAGCCGGGCACGGGCCGAGAACATCGAGTTCTCCGCGCGCGACGTCTTCCGGCATCCGACGATCGGCCAGTTGGCGTCGGTGGCGGCCGGCATCGCCCCGACCGAGGTCACCGAGCTCACGAGCGCCGTCGTCGACCTCACGACGGAGCAACGGGCGGCGCTCCGCACGGCGCATCCGTCCATGACCGAGGTGCTGCCGGTGTCCCCGCTGCAGGAGGGCTTTCTCTTCCACTCCCTGCTGACCGGGCCGTCGTCGGACGCCTACGCCTCCCAGCTGACGTTCGACCTCGAGGGCCCGTTGGACACCCGGGCCCTTCGGGCGGCCGGCGAGCAACTGCTCGTGCGCCACTCCAATCTGCGCGTGGCGTTCGCCCACGCGGAGCTGCCCGAAGCCGTTCAGGTGGTGTACGCGGATGTGGCGCTGCCCTGGGACCAGGTCGATCTGGCCGCTCAGCCGGACGAGAAGAGGGCGGCCGAGGCACGGCGGCTGGCCGCCGCGGACCGCGACAAGGGGTTCGACCTCGCTGCTCCGCCGCTGCTGCGTTTCCTCCTGCTCAGGCTCTCCCCCACCTCGTACCGGCTGGTGCTGACCGCGCACCACATCCTCTGGGACGGATGGTCGACGTCCACGCTGGTCCAGGAGCTGTTCACGCTGTACTCCGGCGGTGCGCTGCCGCCGGTCGTGCCGTATCGCGGGTACCTGGGCTGGCTGGCCGCCCAGGACCGGAACGCCTCCCGGCGCGCGTGGTCCAGCGCCCTCGACGGGCTGGCCGCGCCCACCCTCGTGGCTCCCGGTGCGCCGCCGGCCGACCGCCATCATCAGGTCCGTTGCGATCTGAGCCCTGCTCTCGCCGAATCCGTGAACGCGTACGCGCGCACCCACGGAGTCACCGTGAACACACTGGTGCAGGTCGCCTGGGCCACCGTGCTGGGCCAGTTGACCGGGCTCGACGACGTGGTCTTCGGATGTTCGGTCTCGGGACGGGCGCCGGAGTTGCCGGGCAGTCAGCACATGGTCGGCCTGCTCACCAACACGATCCCGGTCCGCGTGCGCCGACGGCCGGACGAACCTCTCTCCGCGCTGGTCGGCCGGCTCCAGGCCGACCAGGCCGAGCTGATGCCCCATCACTACCTGGGCCTCGGCGACATCCTGCGCAGCACCGACCTCGGCCCCGACCTCTTCGACAGCGCGATCATGTTCGTCAACTACTCCTTCGACCCGACCCGTTGGGCAGCGCCCCTCACCGATCTGAAGCTCACGGCCTTCGAGGTCGAGGACGACACCCACTACCCGCTGCGGCTGGCCGTGGTGCCCGGCCCGCCCTTCCACCTGCGGCTGGGGTACCACCCGGAGCTGTTCCGGCGCACGGACGCAGACCGCATGCTGTCGCGGCTGATCAGCGCCTTCGAGTCGATCGTCGCCGACGGGCCGGGCCGGCCGACGGACAGGCCCTAGACAAGGTGGTTCTCGGTTGAATGTCACAGGCGTGTACCTCAAGAGCATCGGGGCGCACGTGCCGCGCCCCGTCAGCATCGCGACCGCGGTCGAGGAGGGCCGCTACCCCGCCCAGGAGGCCGAGCTCCACGAGCTCGGCGGGGCCGCCGTCGCCGGCGACGTCCCGGCCCCCGAACTGGCCCTGCTCGCGGCACGCCAGGCGTTCGAGCGCGCCGGGCACCCTCCACAGGACGTCGACCTGCTCCTCTACGCGAGCTCCTGGCACCAGGGGCCCGACGGCTGGCAGCCGCAGTATCTGCTGCAACGCCGTCTCGTCGGCGCGGACGTGCTCGCAGTCGAGGTCAGACAGGGCTGCAACGGGATGTTCGCCGCCCTGGAACTCGCCGCGGGCTACCTCGGCGGCAGCGACCGGGCACGCCACGCCCTGCTCGTCGCGGCCGACAACTTCGGCACACCCCTCATCGACAGATGGCGGATGGGCCCCGGCTATGTAGCGGGCGACGGGGCCAGCGCCGTGCTGCTCACCACCGAGCCGTCCTTCGCCCGGCTTCTGGCCGTGGGATCGATCTCGGTCCCGGAGGCGGAGCAGATGCACCGGGGCGCCGAGCCGCTCTTCCCTCCGGGGCCGACGCTGGGCCGCCGCCTGGACTTCGCGGCACGCAACGCCGACTACAAACGTCAGGCGATCGGCGACGGGGTCGGGACCGCGGCGCTGATCCGCATCCACCAACAGACCCTGACCGTGGTCGAGCGCACGCTGGCCGAGGCCGGCGTCGGCATCGGTGACATCACGCGGGTCGCCTACATGAACTACTCCCGGGAGATCGTCGAGCAGCGGTGCATGGCCGCACTCGGGCTGGCCATGTCCCGCTCCACCTGGGAGTTCGGCCGGACCGTCGGCCATCTGGGCGCCAGCGACCAGATCATCTCGCTCGACCACCTGCTGGAGCAGGGCGGGCTGAAGCCGGGCGACCACATACTCATGCTGGGCGTCGGCCCCGGAGTGACCATCTCCTGCGCCGTCGTGGAGATCGTCGAACCGGCCCCGTGGCACAGCTGAACGCGCAGTACACGACAACGTCGCAGGAGGCTAGGAGTCCAGATGGAGCGCCATTCACCCGCATCGGAAGAAGACCGGGAGCCGGTGGCCATCATCGGCCTCGCGTGCCGGTTCGCCGGTGACGCCGAGTCACCCGAGGCGTTCTGGGACATGCTGATCACGGGCCGGGACGGCATTACGAACGCGCCCGCGGAGCGCTGGGAGTCCTACCGGGGTCTGGGCCCGGACTACGCGTCGGCGGTACGGCAGGCCGACGTGCCCGGAGGGTTTCTCGGCGACATCGCGGGGTTCGACTCGGCGTTCTTCGGGCTGACCCCCCGTGAGGCCGAACTCATGGACCCGCAGCAGCGACTGCTGCTGGAACTGGCCTGGGAAGCCCTGGAGCACGCGGGTGTCCCACCGCGGGACCTGGCCGGTGGCGACACCGGGGTGTTCGTCGGTATCGGGTCCGACGACTACGGCCGACGCATGCTGGAGGACCTGCCGAGCATCGAGGCATGGACCGGGATCGGCAGTTCGATGTGCGCGGCGGCCAACCGCATCTCGCACCTGCTCGATCTGCGCGGTCCGAGTCTGGCTGTCGACACCGCGTGCTCCGCGTCGCTGGTCGCCACACACCTGGCGTGCCAGAGCCTCCGCGCGGGCGAGTGCTCACTGGCGCTCGTCGGCGGCGTCAACCTCATCATCTCGCCGGGGCTGACCCTGACCCTGCGGGCCGCCGGAGCCACGGCCTCCGATGGACGCTGCAAGCCGTTCGACGCGTCGGCCGACGGGTACGGGCGCGGCGAGGGTGGCGGGCTGCTCGTACTCAAGACGCTGTCCGCGGCCCAGCGGGACGGCGATCGTGTGCTCGCGGTGATCCGCGGCGGAGCCGTCCAGCAGGACGGCCACACCAACGGGATCATGGCACCCAGCGGTGACGCCCAGCGCGCCCTCGTCGCCGAGGCGTGTCGGCGGGCCGGGGTCACCCCCGAATCCGTGGGCTACGTCGAGGCGCACGGCACCGGCACCGGTCTCGGAGACCCGCTCGAGGCCGGGGCGCTCAGCGCCGTATACGGACGCGGCCGCCCGTCCGGCAGGCCCTGCCTGATCGGGTCGGTGAAGCCGAACATCGGCCATCTGGAGGCCGGCGCCGGAGTGGCGAGCCTGATCAAGGCGACGCTCGCCCTGGCGAACGAGGAGATTCCGCCCAGCCTGAACTTCAGCACGGGCAACCCTGCCATCGGCTGGGACGGCTCCGGGCTGAGTGTCGTCACCCGGCGCACGCGCTGGCCCCGGACCGACCGGCCACGCCGCGCCGGGGTCTCCGGTTTCGGCTACGGCGGAACGATCAGTCACCTTCTGCTGGAAGAGGCGCCCCTGCCGTCCGAGTACACCGAACGTCAGGAACTGGCTGCCGGCGTATGGACGTTGTACCCGCTGTCGGCCGCATCCGAGACGGCACTGCGGGCCACGGCCGAGCGGCTGGCGGAGGTGATCGCCGGGGCGGAGCCGCCGCTCGGCGCCGTGGGGCACACTCTCGCACGACGCAGATCCCATCTGGAGCACCGGGCCGCGATCGTGGCGGCCGACCGGGCGGATCTCGTCGGCAAGCTGCACGCGGTCGCCGAGGGGACACCCGCGCGCGGGACCATGGGCGGCACCAGCGACGACGGCCGTGACACGGGTGTGGTGTGGGTCTTCTCCGGACACGGCTCGCAGTGGCCCGGCATGGGACGCGAACTCCTGGCCTCCGAGCCCGCCTTCGCCTCGGCCCTGGACGAACTGGATCCGGTTTTCGTCGAAGAGGCCGGCCTCTCCGCACGGGATCTGATCCTCTCCGACGACCTGAGCGGCGTCGACCGCATCCAGATGGCGATCTTCGTGATGCAGGTGGGCCTAACGGCAGTCTGGCGCGCCTACGGCGTCGCTCCGGCCGCGGTGATCGGGCACTCCGTGGGCGAGATCGCGGCCGCCGTCGCCTGCGGCGGTCTGTCCCCGCAGGACGGCGCCCGGCTGAGCTGCCGCCGGTCCGGGCTGCTGCGCAAGGTGGCGGGCGCGGGGGCGATGGCGATGGCGAGCCTGCCGTTCGCGACGGCACACGAGCGGCTCGCCGGCCGTACGGACGTGGTGGCCGCCATCTCGGCCTCCTCCGGTTCGACGGTGATCTCGGGCAGTCCTGACGCGGTCGAGAAGCTGATCGAGCAGTGGAGCGACGACACGGTCCAGATGCGGCGAGTCGCCTCGGACGTGGCCTTTCACAGCCCCCAGATGGACGACTTGGTCGACGAGTTGGCGGCCGCCGCCGATCTGTCGCCCCGGCGGCCGCAGGTGCCGATGTACCGCACGGCCATGCCCGACCCGCGTGCCGCCGACGAGCTGAACGGCGCCTACTGGGCGGCGAACCTGCGCAACCCCGTACTGCTGACCAGCGCCACGCTTGCCGCGGTCGAGGACGGCCACCGGACCTTCATCGAGATCTCGCCGCACCCGGTGGTCGCGCACTCGGTGCGCGAAACGCTCGCCGAGCACGACGCGGACAACGGCTTCGTCGGGAGCACCCTGCGCCGCGACACGAACGAACGGGAGTCGCTGCTGACCGCCCTGGGGGCGGCACACTGCCGCGGCGTCGACATCGACTGGTCCCGGCTGCACCCGTCCCGGGAGCTGGTCATGCTGCCGCCGGTCGCCTGGCGGCGACAGCGCCACTGGCACGGTGCGGAGGTCACCGCGGTGGGGCAGGGGCTCCAGCACGATGTCGACTCGGGTGCCCTGCTCGGGTCCGAGGTACCGGTGGCCGGCCGGTCGTTGCGGCTGTGGCGCACCCTCCTGGACGAGGCCGCCCGCCCCTACCCGGGCCACCACACCGTCAACGGGACCGAGATCGTACCGGCCGCGGTGGTGCTCGCCACCTTCATGGCCGCGGCGGACAGCACGGCCCTCGACGATGTCGTGCTCAGACTGCCGCTCGTCGTGGCGGAGCGCCGCGAGGTCCAAGTGACCGCCGAGGGGAACGAGGTGCAGCTGGCTTCGGCGACGGACGACGGTGGCTGGCTGACCCATTCGACGGCCGTCGCGTCCGAAGGCGGCCCGGAGGCGGCCGCCCGGGTACGGGGGCTGCGGGCCGCCGACCCCGAGGAGGTTGTCCGCCGCCTCGCCCAGGTCGGCGTGCCCACCATGGCGTTCTCCTGGACCGTCGAGGAACTGCTGCGCGGTGACGCGGGGCTGCGGGCCCGCGTCCAGGTCGGCCCGGCGACGTCCTGGGCGCCTGTGCTCGACGCGGCGCTGTCGGTCGCCCCCGCCGTCTACGCCGGCGACCCGACCCTGCGCATGGTGGCGGGCATAGGGCTGGTACGCACCGGCCCACAGCCGCCGGAGACCGTCGACATCGAGGTCACCGAGCAGGACGAGGTGCTCGACGTGGTGATACGGGACCCCTCCGGTGAGGTGGTGGCCCGGCTGTCCCAGGTGCGTTATGCGGCGGTGAACGCCCGCACCACCCGTCCGCTGGACCTGGTGCACGAAGTGACCTGGCAGCCACTGGAGTTGCCGGACCCCACGCCAGAACGCGAGCTGGTGCTGCTCGATGTCGAGCCCGGTCTGGTGGCGGCGTTGCGCGCGTCCGGTGCGCACTGCCGGGTCGTGCACGGCCCCGACGAACTGGCGGAACTCGGCGGCCCCGTCGACGTCGTGGTGCAGGCCGCCGCGCCGGAGGCGGGCGTGTCCGTGCCCGAGGCGGCCGCACGTTCCGCGTGGCGTCTACTGGACACCGTCCAGCAGACGCCCGGATCGAGCGGCGCGCGGCTGTGGTGCGTCACCGTCGGGGTGCGTGAGAGCGTAGCCGCGGGGCACATCGCGCAGGCGCCGCTGTGGGGCCTGGGCCGGGTACTGGCAACGGAGTACGGCGACACATGGGGCGGGATCGTCGACCTCCCGGCAGACCGTCCGGCCGATGCGGCGGCGACACTGCTTCAGGTCGTGCGCTGCGCGCCGCGGCAGGACGTGATCGGGTTGCGCGCGGGAGTGGTGACCACGGCCGAGCTGCGGCGCACCGAAGCCGCGCGGAGCCTGCGCCCGCTGGCGTGCAGGCCCGAAGGGACCTATCTGATCACAGGCGGGCTGGGACGGCTCGGCCTGGAAGTTGCCCGGTGGCTGGCCGAGCGGGGCGCCCGGCGACTCGTACTGGCGGGACGCCGGGGGCTGCCGGACCGGCCGGAGTGGGACGCGGCGCACGAGCCCGATGTCCGCCGGCAGATCGAGGGCGTCCGTGCGTTGGAGGCGATGGGGGTCACGGTGCGCGTCGTGGCGCTCGACGTGGCCGACTCCGCGTCGGTGGCGCACGCCCTGCTGGAGTCGCCCGAGGCCCGGGGGCTGCCACCCATCAGCGGCGTCGTGCACGCCGCCGGTGTCCTGGACAACCGTATGGCGGCCCATGTCGACGAAGCGTCCGTACGGTCGGTGCTGCGCCCCAAGGTCGACGGGGCCTGGGTCCTGCACACGTTCTTTCCACCCGGGACCGTCGACTTCTTCGTCCTGTTCTCCTCCTGCGGCCACCTGTTGGGGCTGCCGGGGCAGGCGGCCTACGGGGCGGCCAACGCCTTTCTCGACGCTCTGGCGGCACACCGGGGCGACGCCCTCAGCCTGGGCTGGACGTCCTGGCAGGGGCTGGGCATGGCGGTCAACGACCAGGTCGACCGCGGCCTGCGGGCGCAGGGCGTCACCACCGTCTCCGCGTCCGAGGCGTTCGCCGCCTGGGACATCGCCGCTCAGATCGGCCCCGGGCACTACCCGGTACTGGGCACCCTGCCACTCGAGGCCGGCATGGACCGCGCGCCGGTCCTGAGCGGGTTGTCCGAGGTACCCGTGGACGACGCGCCGGCGGGGCTGCCGGACAGCCTGGCCGATCTGCCCGCCGACGCCCTTCGGGAGCGGGTGCTGGAGATCGTCGGGGAGCAGATAACCGAGGAGATGCGGCTGGCCGCGGCCGTGCTCGATGTCCGACGGCCGCTCGTGGAGCAGGGCATGGACTCCGTGATGACCATCATGGTCCGGCGACGGCTGGAGAAGCGGTTCGGGCAGACGCTGCCGTCGGCACTGCTGTGGCAGCAGCCGACCGTGACCGCCATCACCGAACACCTGGTGGAGCGGCTCTCCGCCGGCTGATGCGGGACACACGAATGGGGCCCGGCCGTTCGGACACTGTTGGCAAATAGTTCGGCCCCTGTGCGTGACGTCGGCCTTCATCACCTGGTTGTGGGTGGTGAAGGCCGATGGTGCGTTGTGGGGAGGGTGTCGGTGTCGCTGCGGGAACCGGGGCTGGGTGAGATTCCGGCGGAGACGGAGCGGGTGGCTCGGGCAGTGTGTCCGGACGGCACGCTGGCGATGCGGCTGCGCGATGAGTTCGCGGAGGTCTTCTCCGGGGAGGCGTTCGCCTCCCTGTTCCCATGCCGGGGTCGTCCAGCGGTCCCGCCGAGGGCATTAGCGCTGGTCACGGTGTTGCAATTCGCTGAAGGACTGTCGGATCGGCAGGCCGCTACCGCGGTGCGGGTGAGGATCGACTGGAAGTACGCGCTCGGGCTGGAGCTGACCGATACCGGCTTCGACTACTCGGTACTCAGCGAGTTCCGAGCCCGCCTGGTGAAGGGCCAGATGGCCGATGAACTCTTCGAGCAGGTGCTCCGGGCGGCCAAGGACCGGGGGCTGCTGAAGACATCGGGCCGGGCCCGGACCGATTCTGCCCGGGTCCTGGCGGCGATCCGGGCGGTCAACCATGCGGAGATGGTCGGGGAGACACTGCGGGCGGCCTTGAACGCGCTCGCCGCAGCGTGCCCGCGGTGGCTGGCCGCGCAGGTGGATACGGAGTGGTTCGACCGCTATGGGCACCGGGTGGAAGAAGCGAGGCTGCCCCGGAGCAAGGATAAGCGCGAGGCGTGGGTCGGGCAGGCCGGGGCCGACGGGATGCGCCTGTTGGAAGCGGTCTTCTCCCCGCAGGCTCCGCGCGAGGCACGATCGCTGGAGGCGGTCGAACTGCTGCGGCAGATCTGGGTGCACAACTTCCAGATCGTTGACGGCGCCGTCCGCCGACGGGACGCGAAGAACGTGCCTCCGGGCCGGTTACGGCCCTTCTCACCATACGACACCGACGCTCGCGCCGGCGCCAAGCGAGGCACCATCTGGACCGGCTACCTGGTGCAGCTGACCGAGACATGCGAGCCGGACGCGCCCAACTTGATCACGCATGTCGCCACCACCAACGCGTCCGTGAACGACGTGAAAATGATCGATGCCATCCACGCTGACCTGCGTGCTCACGGCAGGCTCCCCGCCGTGCACCTCGTCGACGCGAACTACATCGACGCCCAGGGCCTGGCCGACGCCGAAGAAGCGGGCATCAAACTCGTGGGGCCGATCCAGCACAACACCACCGCCCAGTCATCCGGCACCTTCGCCACCGACGCCTTCACCGTGGACTGGGAGAACAAGCGAGTCACCTGCCCCAACGGCAAGGCCGCCGACCACTGGTATCCGCGTGTCTCCTCGCACGGAATCCCAGTGATCCGGGTCCGGTTTCCCGCAGCCACCTGCCGGTCCTGCCCGGACGTGAACGACTGCGCGCCGTCCAAGGCCGGCAGGGGCCGGGAGATCATGCTGCGGGAGAAGGCCGCTCACGAGGCCATGAGGAAGAACCGTGCTGCCCAGCGGGACCCCGAGTGGTGGAGCGTCTACCAGCACCGACAGGGCATCGAGGCCACCGTCTCCCAAGGCGTCCGGGCCTTCGGCCTCCGGCGGTCCCGCTACCGGGGCCACCCCAAAACCCGGCTTCAGCACCTCTTCACCGCCGCCGCGATGAACCTCGCCCGGCTCGATGCCTGGACCACCGGAACCCCCAGAGCCGGAACCCGTACCTCCCGCTTCGAACGACTGCGTCCCGCTACCTGACGGCAGCGGGACGCAGTCGGGGGCCTCAATTGCCAACAGTGTCCGTTCGGCCGGGCCCCATTCGTGTGTACGGCCTCCGTGTCTACGGCTTCCTCGTCGCCTCAGAAGACCGGGGCCGAGGCGGGTGCCCGGAGGGTGCCCAGATAGGGGTGCCACAGGTGGTCGGGGTTGTTCTCCACGGCCTCCACCACCTCCCGCATCGCGCGCAGCGCCTTGGGCTCCTCGTCGTCGTACACGTCGCCCTGGAGCATCTTGAGCACCCCGGTCCGGTACTCGGGGTCCTGCACGAAGGCGGTGAACAGCACGTTCAGCCGGTAGTAGACGGAGATGAACTCGTACCAGTACCGCACCGCCCGCCGGAGCTTGCCCTCGTACGTGGCGAAGCGCGCTCGGCCGTAGTCGCCCGCCTTGTGCGCGGCGATGATGTCCTTGGCCGCCAGCCGCGCGCTGTTGAGGGCCACGCTGACGCCGCTGGAGAAGATCGGGTCGACGAACCGGGCCGCGTCGCCGATCAGCACGAACCGGTCCCCGCAGATCTGCTTCATCGCGTAGCTGTAGTCGCCCTCGGCCTTGAACGGCCGTGTCTGCCGGCATCCACGCAGCGCGTCGTGCAGATCGGGGCGGCTGCCCACGAGGTCCCAGAAGAAGCCGGCCCGGTCGGTGGCCGCCTCGCGGAATCGCGCCTTCTGCGTGACGACACCGATGCTGGTGATGTCGTCGGTGATCGGGATCTGCCAGACCCAGGTGTTCTCGACGGGCAGGAAGTGGACGAAGATGTGGTCGGCCTGCTGGACGTCGCCGGCCAGCTGCAGCCGGTCGAGTCCTTCGAACCAGGTGTGGACGACGTACTGGTCGAACACCGGGTCCGCGACCTTCACCTTGAGCTGCCGGCCGAGCATGGTCTGGCGGCCGGAAGCGTCGACGACCATCTTCGCCGTCACGTCGATCTCCGCGGGGCCGACCCGGCAGGAGAGCCGGACCAGTTCGGGGTCGGAGAAGTCCACTTGGCGCACCCGCGCCCCGTTGATCACGGTGGCCCCCTGCTCGGCGGCGTGCGCCAGCAGGATCGAGTCGAACCGGCTGCGGTCGACATGGAAGGTGTAGTCGCGGTCGACCCCGGGCTGGTCGCGCTCGACGAACTGCACATCGGCCGTCCAACCGTGGTTCAGGCCGCCGTAGCCGAGCAGCGGGATGTCACGGGTCTCGGCGGATGTCCACGAAGCGCCGTACTTCTTGGGGAAGTTCGCCTCGTCGATCTTCGGCAGGGCGCCGATCTCCGCGAGCACGGGGGTGGTGGCGGGAACGAGCGACTCCCCGACGTGTTCCCTGGGGAAGGTCTCGCTCTCCAGCACGCACACGCTCAGCCCGGCCCGGGCGAGATAGCTGCCCATGGTGGATCCGGCGGGACCGCCACCGATCACCGCGACGTCGTAGTCCGTCGTCATCCCCTTGCCCCCTCACGTGCGGCCGGCTCCGCGGTCTCGATCAGGACGCGGGCTATGGACCCGATGTCGGCGAAGGTCCGCGCGTCGATCCGGGCCAGCGGAACGGCCAGACCGAGTCTGTCCCGGATGAACCCCAGCAGCACGGCGATCCTGAGCGAATCCAGCACGCCGGACTCGACGAGCGGTGTCGTCTCGGTCAGGGCCGCGTGCTCATCGTCCGGCAGGAACTCCTGCTCGATGAATTCCTTGAGCGCGGAACGTATTTCTTCCTCTGTCATTCGACTGACTCCTCTTCTCCCTGGAGTGTGGCCGCCATCAGTTCCTCGTCCGACATCCGATCGACCTCCGCTTGGAACGCCTCCTCCACCGCCGCCGCCAGCTCCGCCACGGTCCCCCGCTCGAGCACGGTCCGCATCGGCACGTTCACCTCGAAATCGGCCTGGATCGCCGCGGCCAGCCGGATGGCGAGAATGGAATTGCCGCCGCAGCCGAAGAAGTTGCTGTGCGCCCCCACCGGGACACCGAGCAAGGTGGTGAAGAGCTCCGCGATGCGCTCCTCCACGATCCCGTTCGGTGCGGCGAGCGGGACGGCCTGCGCGGCAGGCAGCGCGGCCCGGTCGAGCTTGCCGTTGGGCGTCAGCGGCACAGCGTCGATGGCCACCACGTGGACCGGCACCATGTAGGGCGGCAGGTGCCGTGCGCAGTACGCGATCAGATCCTGCGCCGGCACCGCCCGGGCGGTCACCACGTAGCCGGTCAGCCCGCTCTCGGCGACCGTCACCACGGCGTCGCGCACCTCTGGGTGACCCCGCAGCACGGCGGCGATCTCACCGGGTTCGACGCGGTAGCCGCGGATCTTGATCTGCTCGTCCCGGCGTCCGACGAAGTCGATGTCTCCGCCCGGCAGCACGCGTGCGAGGTCACCGGTGCGGTACATCCGGGCGCCGGCCACACCGTAGGGGTCGGGAAGGAAGCGTTCGGCGGTCAGCGCGGGGCTGTTCGCGTATGCCTGGGCGACACCCGCCCCGCCCACGTACAGCTCGCCGACCGCTTCCACCGGCGCCTGACGCGATGACTCGTCGAGGACCCGCAGCGTGACACCGGGGAGAGGGCGGCCGATCGGCACGGTCGTGCCGTCCACCGGAGCGGTCACCGGGAAGACGCAGGCACCCACCGTGCCCTCGGTCGGCCCGTACTCGTTGATGAGCCGGCCGGGTCCCAGCGCCTGCCGCCACCATTCGGCCGACACCGGCGGCAGTGCCTCGCCCGCGACGACGATGGTGCCGGTCAGCTCCGGCACCCGCTCCCGCGGGATCTGCTCGGCGAGGATCTCCAGATGCCCCGGGGTCAGCTTGATGAAGGCGAACGGGGCGGCGGACAGCAGGTGGGCTCCCAGCTCCGCCAGATCCAGGTCCTGCGGAAGCAGGTGGAGCGGGCGGCCGGCCACCAGAGCGGCCCAGAGGTTGGGCACCACGAGGTCGAAGGCGACCGAGGAGAACAGCGGGGCCCCGCCGGTCCCGGGGCCGGCCAGCTCGTCGACCGCCCAGCGCACATGGCCCGCGAGGCCGGCGTGGGTGACCACGACGCCCTTGGGGCGGCCCGTGGAACCGGAGGTGTAGATCACGTACGCGGGCAGATCGGGGGCGTCCGTGCGCGCGAGCCGGACGGGCGGAGCGTCGCCGGGCCGGCTCGCGTGGACCACCTCGGCGTCGTGGACCCCGCCGAGACGTCGCTCGTGCTTCTCCTCGGTCACCAGGATGCGGGCCCCGGCATCCCTCAGCATGTAGCCCACCCGGTCGGCCGGGAACTCCGGATCCAGCGGCAGATACGCGGCGCCGGTCTTCCAGACGGCGAGCAGGGCGACGGGCAGGTCCACCCCGCGGTCCAGCAGTACGCCCACCACGGCGCCCGGGCCCGCGCCCCGGGCGCGCAACTGTCCGGCCAGCCCATCCGCGCGCCGATCCGTCTCGGCGAAGGACAGGCTGGTGCCGGCGGCACACAGCGCGAGGGCGTCGGGCGTACGGGCCGCCCGCCGCTCGAAGAGGTCGAGGACGGTCCCGGCGAACGGCGGCGCGGGGGTCTCGCTCCACCGGGCGAGGTCCTGTCGCTCCGCGTCGGGCGTGATGTCCAGGGCGTCGAGCCGGATGCCGGGGTCGGCCGCGACGGAACGCAGCAACAGCCGGAAGCGCTCGGCGAGCCGAGTGACGGTCGCCTCGTCGTACAGCGCGGTGGCGTACTCGAACAGGGCGAGCATGCTGCCGTCGGGCCGGCGCCTGAGGTAGAGGGTGAGATCGGTCTTGGCGACCCGTGACGCGTCGAGCATGACGGCCAGATCGGCGTCGTCGTCGGGCGCGCCCGTGAGTTCGGCACCGTGAAAGTCCAGTGCCACCTGGTACAGCGGAGTACGTGACAGGTCGCGGTCCGGGGCCAGGTCGGCCACCAGCCGGTCGAACGGGAGGCCCTGGTGGGCGAAGGCGTCGGCGCACACGTCGCGCACGGCCGCCAGGGACTCGGCGAACGTACGCCAGCGAGCAAGCCGGCAGCGCAGCACGAGGCTGTTGAGGAAGAAGCCGACCACGCCCTCGAGTTCCGGCCGTTCGCGCCCGGCGACCGGGGCCCCGACCGGAACGTCCCACTGGGCGGTGTGCCGGGCCAGCAGGGTCGCGTACGCCGTCAGCATCGTCATGAACGGTGTCGCGCCCGTGCCCTGGGCGAGGGCGTCCAGCGCCTCGACGACGGACGGGGGGATCGTGAGGCCCACCACCGCTCCGCGCGCGTCACGGTGGCGGGGCCGAGGCCGGTCCGGGTGCGGTGAGAGCGGCACGGACCCGTCCAGCGCCTGCCGCCAATGGTCCAGTTCGGCTGTCAGCACGTCGTCGGTGAGCTGCTCGCGCTGCCATACGGCGAAGTCGGCGTACTGCACCGCCAGAGCCCTCAGCGGCTCGGGCCGTCCCGCGAGGAGACCAGTCAGCTGGTGCTGGAACTCGCGCTCCAGCACAGCCGACGACCAGCCGTCGCACGCGATGTGGTGGATCAGCAGGACGAGGGTCGGCGGGCCGGACGGCACGCGGAACAGCAGGGCCCGCAGCAGCGGCCCGTGCTCCAGGTCGAAGCCCCGGCGGGCTTCCCCGTCGAGCACGGCGCCTACGCGGTCGCGAGCGCCGTCGACCACCCGCAGCTCCACGGGCGCCGGTGGATCGACGTACTGGACGGGCTCACCCGCCTCGACCACGAACCGTGTCCGCAGTGCCTCGTGTCGCTCGACCAGTCCGTCGAGAGCGACGCGGATCGTGCCGTGCCCGGCTCCTTCCGGAACCGGCAGGAAGATGCCCGACACCCATTCGCGGCCGGTATCGTCCATCGCGTGCTGCAGCCAGATGCGGTGCTGCCCGAACGACAGCGGCAGCGCGGCGTCGCGTCCCACCGGCCGCACCGCCTCCGCCCGCGCCGTGGTCTCCTCCAGCAGCGCGGCCTGCGCGGCCACCGTCGTCGCCGACAGCAGATCGGCGGGCCGCACGCTGCGCCCGGTGGCCTCGGTCAGCCGGTTGGCCAGCCTGACCAACTGGAGGGAAGAGCCTCCGAGTTGGAAGTAGCCGTCGTTGCGCCCGATGTCCTGCACGCCGAGCAGTTCGCGCCACAGGCCGGCCACGAGTTCCTCGCTCGCGGCCGATGCCCGGCGGTCGCCGCCGTGCTCCACGGCGGGCAGTGCGCCCTGGTCGACCTTGCCGCTCGACGTGGTGGGCAGGGCGTCGAGTTCCACGAACGCCGCCGGTACGAAGGAGGCCGGCAGTCGCCCCCGCAGGAACCCCGCGAGTTCGTCGGCCGCCGTCCCCGCGCGGAGGCGGACGTACGCGGCCAGCCTCGTGGCGCCGTTGGGAGCCTGGTAGGCGGTGACGGCGGCCTGGAGCACACCCGGGTGCTCGACCAGTGCGGTCGTGACCTCGCCCGGTTCGATCCGGACGCCGTCGATCTTGACCTGGTGGTCGACCCGGCCGAGGTAGTCGAGTCCGCCGTCGGCCCGCCGCCGTCCCAGATCGCCGGTCCGGTACAGCCGGGTGCCGGGCCGTCCGGTCGGGTCGGGGACGAAGCGCTCCGCGGTGAGCGCGGGACTGCCCCGGTATCCCTGCGCCACACCGGGGCCACCCGCGCGGATCTCCCCGTCCTCGTCGACGACCACGTGCATTCCGGCGATCGGCGCACCGATCGGTACGAGCCCGGCTCGCTGCAAGGGGTCGAACCGGTGTGCGGTAATGTCGATGCAGCACTCGGTCGGCCCGTAGGTGTTCCACACCTCCACGTCTCCCGCACCGCCCTCGACGGCGCGAAGGAAGCGCTGGGCCAGTTCCGCGTGCAGCGGTTCCCCCGCCGAGGACAGGACACGCAAGTCAGCGCAGTCGTCCCAGCCGGGTTCCTCCACCAGCGCCCGGAGCACGGACGGCACTACCTGGAGCACGGTGATGCGCTGCTCGGCGACCGCGCGCACCATGGCGGCGGGGTCGCGCTCGGCGCCCGGCGGCGCCAGGACGACCGTACCGCCGCTGACCAGCGGGGCGAAGATCTCCCAGCCTGCGGCGTCGAAGGTCAGCGGCGTCTTCTGCAGGATCCGGTCCTGCCGTGTCAGCCGATGGGTGGCGACCCGCCAGCGCACCGTGTTGGCGATGGCGTCGTGGCTGATCACCACGGCCTTGGGACGGCCGGTGGAGCCGGAGGTGCAGATCAGGTAGGCGGGATGGTCACCGGATGCGCGGCCGGCCGGGGCGAGGGGCGCGAGATCGGCGTCGGCCACCGGTTCCGTGCCGAGCAGCAGGATGGCGCAGCCCGGGACCGTGCGCTCGGGACACTCGTGGACCAGCAGCACGCCCGCCCCGCTGTCGGCGAGCACCGTCTCCGTGCGGTTCCAGGGGTCCGCGGGATCGAGCGGCACGTACGCCGCGGCCGCCTTCCAGGACGCCAGGAGGGCGACGACCATGCCGTGCCCGCGCGGCAGCCTGACGCCGACGGGGCTGTCGGGCCCCGCGCCGGCCCGGGCGAGCAGCCGGGCCACCCGGTCGGCCCGCCGGTCGAGTTCTCGGTAGGTGAGTTCGCTCGATCCGTCCACCACCGCGACCGCGTCGGGGGTCGAGGCCGCCTGTCGCGCGACGAGTTCGTGGATCAGCAATGCGCACGCTCCAGTCCGGTTTCCCAGTCTCCGAGCACGCGCGCCAGCTCCGGCAGCGTGTCATCGAAGTAGAAATGGCCTCCGGGCAGCACCCGGGTTTCGAACGGGCCGACCGTGAGCTCGGCCCACCGGGCCGCCTCCGTCGGCGTGGCCGTCTCGTCCCGGTCCCCGGCGATCGCGGTGACGGGACACGCCAGCGGCGCTCCGGGCACGTACTCGTAGGCCTGGATGAGGTCGAAGTCGAGGCGCAGGGTGGGCAGCACCAGCCGCCACACTTCCTCGTCGTCCAGGACCGCCGCCACATCGGCCTTGTCCAGGGACCGCACGTACGCGCGTAGGTCGTCGTCACCCAGAGTGTCCTGGCCGAGGGGCCGGCGCGCGAACGGAGCGCGTGATGCCGAGACGAACAGCCGCGTCAGCGGCGACGGGTAGCGGGGGCGCAGACGCCGGGCGGTCTCGAAGGCGACGGTCGCCCCCATGCTGTGTCCGAAGAACGCCGTGGGGCGGTGCAGCCGCCCGGCCAGCGACTCGGCGATCTCGTCCGCCAGCGCCGCCAAGGCGGTCGGCATCGGATCCGTCAGGCGGTCCTGCCGTCCTGGGTACTGGACCGCGACCAGTTCCACGGACGGCGGCAACAGCTGCGACCAGCTCCGGAACACGCTGGCCGAGCCCCCGGCGTAGGGGAAGCAGACCAGTTGGGCCGTCGCCTCGGGCCGGGGGTCGAAGGTGCGCAGCCACCGGGGCTCCGCCATCTGGTTCCCTCCAGATCAGTGTGCGGGTGTGAACCGGATCGGCAGACTCCGCAGAAAGCGGAAGTTGGCGCTGTCCAGCCAGTCCTGCTCCGGTGTTGCCACCTGAAGGTCGTCGGTCCTGCGCAACAGCGTCGCGATGGCGATCTCGGTTTCCATGACGGCGAGGGCGGCGCCGAGGCAGTAGTGGATCCCGTATCCGAAGGACAGGTGGTCGTGCGCTCTGCGCCGTACGTCCAGCCGGTCGGGGTCCGGGTAGTGCAGCGGGTCCCGGTTGCCCGAACCGAGGACCAGCGCCACCGACTCCCCCGCCCTGATCCGCTGCCCGCCCACCTCGATGTCGGCGAGCGCCACGCGCGAGGTGAACTGCACCGGACTGTCGAACCGGAGGAATTCATGCGCGGCCCCCACGCCGAGCGCCGGGTCCTCACGGAGAATGCGCAATTGATCCGGCGAATTGATGAGGGCCAGTACGGCATTACCGATGAGGTGGGTGGTCGTCGCCTGCCCGGCATCGATGAGCAGGAGAAAATTGGCGAAGATCTCGTTCTCGCTGTAGTCGGCACCGTCGAGCTGGCCGGAGATCATCCGGCTGAACAGGTCGGTGGCCGTCCCGTCGCGGCGGGCGCGTTCCCCCTCGGCGAACGAGTCGCGCAGGGCGTTGATCCGGGGAATCTCCGCCTGGGACTGGGTGAAGAACTCGTGCAGCAGCCCCTGCCAGTTCTCGAGGAGATGGGAGTGACGCTCGTCCACCCCCGCCAGCTGCCGAATGACGTCGCGGGTCAGCGGCTCGGAGAAGTCGTGGATGACATCCATGCGGCCGCCGGGCACCGCACGGTCGAGCAGGTCGTTCACCGTCGCTTCGACGACCGGGCGCATCTCCCGGATGAAGCGCGGCGTGAGTCCGGGCCGGATGAGCCGGCGCAACTCGCCGTGCCGCGGTGGCTCGTTGAAGAGCATCATGTCGGCGAGCGCGTCCCGCAGCGGGGCGAGGCCCACCTTGGTGGCGCCGGGCAGCTGCTCGTAGAAACTGTCGATACGCGCACCGGAGAGCCTGCTGTCCTTGGACAACGTGGTGATCTCCGCGTGCCCCAGGACGATCCACGTCCGCATCCAACTGTCCCACTGGACGGGTCCGGCCTCACGCAGGGCACGGTACAGCTCGTATGGATCGCTCCATTCACTGTCGAAGAGTCGAAGCAGGCTGGGAGAACGCACGGAATCCACCTCGTCGATACTCCAGGGGAATCTATATTTCGCCCCTACCCCGGCTATTCCGGCGGGTCCGGAGCTCCACGTATAGAGCCGCCATAGCAGACGCCCGGAGGATTCGGGGAATTACATCTCGAGAGAAGGACGGCTCATGACCGAGGTCGACGTCCGAGTTCTTGACAATTCAGAGCGCAGAGCCGCACACGACGTGGCCAGAGGAGCCCAGCACCTCGCCGCGGTCTCCGACGGCGAGTGGGCGTACGTACGAGATCTTCATGAGCACGGGCCGGTTCTCGGCGCCTTCCTCGGTGAGTCGTTGGCCGGCACCGTCCGCCTCATTCCCTCGGGACTCGCGCTGCCCGGCGGTGTCACGGTGCCCATGGCCGCGACGACGGGCAGCGGCGTTCGTGCCGACCGCACAGGGCGCGGTGTCTTCACCGGACTGAGGCGCGAGAGTCTTCGGCTGGCCGCGGAACAGGGTTTTCCCGTCATGGGGAACCTGGTCACCGGGGCGATGCTCTACGGCCGGTTCGGTCACGGCGTCGGCACGCGGTCCCGCGCCGTGCGCCTGAACCCCCGGGAGGCCCGGCTGCGGCCCGAGGTGCCCACCGACGGAGACGTACGGCTGGTCGACCCCGAGGCCTCGATCGGTCTGCTGCCCCGGCTGTACGAAGGGCTGGGCCCCTACCGGCCCGGCGTGATGGATCGTTCCGCCCACTGGTGGAGGGCCAAGTGGGAGCGGCTGGTGCGCGCCGGGAAGTCCCCCTCGGTCGCGGTCCACCGTGGTCCGGACGGCGACGACGGCTTCGCCGTGTACGAGGCGAAGCGCAGCGGACCCGGCCCGCGTGTCACCTTGATGGTGACCGACTTCCACGCGGCCCGTCCGGAGGCCGTCGCGGGCCTGTGGCGTTTCCTGCTCGGCATCGACCTGGTCGAGGAGGTGTGCGCGCGGCGTCGGCCGACCGACGAACTCGTCGAGGGAATGCTCGTGAACTGGCGGGCCTGCCGGACCCATGCGCTCGACGACGACCTGTGGCTGCGACTCGTCGATCTGCCGAAGGCGCTGGACGCACGCGCCTATGGGGACGGCGACCCGCTGGTGGTCGGCGTCGTCGACGACGTGCTGCCCGGCAACTCCGCGAACTACCTGATCTCACCGGCCGGGGCGGCGCCGACGGAAGAGCGGCCGCAGCTCACCCTGAGCGTGCAGGCATTGGCCATGGCCTACCTGGGCACGATGAGTTTCGCGGCCCTGGCCTCGGTCGGCAGCGTGCGAGTGCTCGACGACAAGGCTCTGCCGGGCGCGGACCGGCTGTTCGGCGCGCGACCGGCGGCCTTCTGCGGAACCCTCTTCTGAGGGCGGCCACGGCGCGCGTCAGCGCACGGCCCCGGGGCGCACGCCGCGGCACCATTCGAGCACGGCCATCGCGCTGTGCATCTTGTTCTCCGCCTGGTCCATCGCGATGCTCATCGGGCCGTCCAGCACGTCGGCCGTCACCTCTTCGCCGCGGTGCGCGGGAAGATCGTGCATGAACACGGCCTCGGGGCTGTCCTGCCAGAACCGGGAGGTCACCTGGAACGGGGCGAAGGTCTCCCGCCAGTTGGGCGTGGGCTTGCTCGTCCCGGTGGTCTGCCAGCGCGTGGTGTAGACGACGTCGAGTGATCGCGGCGGCGTGTCGAGGTCGTGACGCTCCACGAACGACGACCCGCAGGCGGCCGCGATGGCCGCGGCCCGCGCCGCGATCTCGGGGCGCAGACCGTAGCCGGGCGGGGTCCGCATCTCCAGCACGACGCCGGGATACCGCGGCAGCGCCAACGCGATTGCGGCCGCCGTGTTGTTGCCCTCCCCGACGTAGCAGACGCGCAGGCCCTCGATGGTGCCGAACCGCTGCTGCATGGTGACCAGGTCGGTGAGCGCCTGGGTGGGATGCTGGTCCTGTGTCATGGCGTTGACCGTGCCCATGGTCTTCTGCGCGACCCAGGCCGCCAGTTCGCTCTGCGGCCGACCGGTGCGGATCACCATCACGTCCAGCATGCGCGCGAGCACCTGGCCGGTGTCGTCGAAGGACTCTCCCGTGTTGGTCTGCAGGTCCCCTGGGCCGAAGGAGATGATCTGGGCCCCGAGCCGCAGGGCACCGGCGGAGAACGCGGTGCGCGTGCGGGTCGACGTCATCTCGAAGTACAGGCCGACGACGTCACCCGCCAGCGACCGCGAGGGTGCGGCGCGGCTCGTGGCGTGCTCGACGCCCCGGTCGACGATTTCCCGCAGGTCGACATCTGACAGGTCCTCCGTCGAGACGAGGCTTCGGTACGCGCGTTCCATGTCCGGTGTTCTCCTTCGGGTTCGGCGGATCAGCAGGTCAGCAGGTCCGGCAGTGGTCAGGGTGCGGAGGCGTCCGGCGTCTTCAGGCGTGCCGCACGGATCGGCCGGCTCAGCAGCGCGGTCACCGTGACCGCGGCCATAACCACGCTCAGACAGAGCACGGTCCTCGAGCCGCCGACCGAGGCGAGCAGCAGACCGGCCAGCAGTGGGCCCATCGAATTGGCGCCGGAGCTGATCAGGCTCGCGACACTGCCGACCCGGCCCTGCAGCTCGTCCGGGGTCACCTGGACCTGGTAAACCCCGGCGATCACGTTGATCAGCGCGCCCGCGAACAGCATCACCGACATCAGCGCGCCCAGGAAGACCGGCTGGGACGTCATCGCCACCAACGGCATGGCGCACGTCCAGACGGCGAACACACCGGTGATGACCGCACCCGGATGAAAGCGCCGGACCATCAGCGGCCCCAGCATCGCGCCGCTGATGCCGCCCACTCCGGAGAGGACCCCGATGACTCCCATGAACGCCGGCGATCCACCGTGCTCGTTGATGATCACGACGATGGCGAGCCGGAGTGCCTGGAACAGCACATTGGTGACCGAGACCAGCAGTATCGCGGTGCGCAGGAACTCCTGCCGGAACACCCAGCCGATGCCCTCGGCGACCTCGGTGCGCAGCCTGCGTCGGCGTGGGGCCCGGTCGCTCTGGAACCGCGACTTGATGAAGAGGAGGTTGACGAGCGCCACCAGGTGCAGCACCGCCGTGAACAGGAAGGGCGCCCAACGGGCAAGGACGAACAGCGAGCTGCCCGTGGGCTGCCCGGCCAGCCCTGCGGCCCGGCCCCTGGCCTGGTTCTGCGCCATCGCGGTGGGGAGTTGGTCGGGGTGGACCACGTTGACCACAGCGGCGCGCTCGGAGAGCCGGTAGAAGACGAACGCGCTGCCCTCCGCGAAGGCGACGATCATCAGATGCGGCAGCCACAGCCGGCCGAAGAGCAGCGCCACCCCCACACTCGCCAGGGACACCGCGCACACCGCGTTGCACACGACCATCGTGCGCCGCCTGTCCCACCGGTCCACGAACACCCCGGCGGGCAGCTGAACGAGCAGCACCGGCAGCAGTCCGGCAAAGCCCACGAGCCCGGCCGCCGAGGCGGAACCGCCGTTCCAGATCAGAAGCAGCGGGTACGCGGCGGAGGTGACCGCGTTGCCCCAGGTGGCGACGCCCACGCCGGTCCACAGGAACCAGAAGTCGCGGTTGCGTCGCAGCGGGACCTTCTGCTCCGCCTCGACGGCCCCCGTCACTGGCCGGCCTCGTCGGCGAGGCGCGCGTTGACGAAGATCCGTACGGCGTCCTGGCCCGCGAACCCGTTGGTCAGCACGACCCACCCGTCGCCGCTGCGCAATCCGCAGGTGACCAGGGCGTGGTAGCCGATCGGTGAGCCACCGTGGCCGAACTGCGGGTCGCCGCCGCTCGCGTCGACCACGGCACCGAGGCCGTAGGAACTGTCCGCGGCGGGCGTCAGCATCTGCTGGACGGTGTCCACCTCGAGCAGGGCCGACTGCCGCCCCAGCCAGGAGCGCCTGATCTCGACCGTCAGTCGGGCGATGTCCGCCGCGGTGGTCCACAGCCCCGCCGCCGCCATGTCCGGGCGGACCAGCCACCCGCCGTCGACGGGAGTGCCGTCGGCGTGATGGCCGAGCGCCACCGGCGCGGGGGCCCGGTTCGGGTACGACTGGTCGAAGTCGCTGTCCGTCATGCCCAGCGGCTCGAACACAAGGCGCCGCATCAGCTCCGGGAAGGGCTCCCCGGTCGCGTCGACCATCAACTGCTGGACCACGGAGAAGTGCACGTTCGCCTTGCGGAAAGAACCCGGCGGCTGTTCCCGCGCCACCGGCGCGTTCCGCGCCGGAGCCCGGCCGTGGAGCACCTCGAGCAGCGTGGGCGCCGACGTGGCGGGGTAGCCCTTCCCCTCGTTCGGCGTCAGTCCGGAACGATGGCCGAGCAGCCGGCGCAGCGAGATCGGTGCATCGCCCACGCCGTCCGGCACCCGCCAGTCCTTGAGGTAGGTGTTGACGTCCTCGTCGAGGTCCAGAACCCCCTCGTCCACCAGCCGCAACGCGCCGACGGCACTGACGTACTTGCTCATCGAGCCGACCTGGAACACCGACCGCGGGGTGACCTGGTCGGTGCCGCCCGCGGCGAGCGTCCCGAAGCACCTGACGGCCACCAGCTCGCCGCCCCGCAGCAGGGCCACGCTCACACCGGGGGTGCGGCCGGCGCGCATCGCCTCGTCCGGCGAGGGGAGGGGCCAGCTCTCCGAGCCGGCCGGCAGGGTCGGACGGGACGGGCTCTCGGTGTCGAGCGCCCCGGCGAGTTCGCGCAGTGTGCGGTACTGGTAGAGGCCGAAGAGCGTCAACGGCAGACCGGCCGCCTGTGCCTCGGCCACCAGCCGGATGGCCAGGATGGAGTGACCGCCGAGATCGAAGAACGAGTCCTCCGTCCCGACCTCGCGGACCGCGAGCAGGTCGCACCACAAGCGGGTGAGCAGACGCTCGGTCGGCGTGCGGGGCTCTGTGCGATCGCGGGCCGGTGCCCGCCGGGGCCGCGGCAGGGCGTGTTCGTCCACCTTGCCGTTGGCGTTGAGCGGCAGTTCGTCCAGGACGACCACGTGTGAGGGAACCAGATAACCCGGCAGCCGCTGCCCGAGGTGGGCTCGGACGGCCTCGCCGTCGTCGTGGGCGGCCTCCAGGTAGGCGACCAGCCGACGATCACCGGGCTCGTCCTCGCGGAGCACCACCCGCGCCCGGGAGACGTCCGGGTGTTCCAGGAGGACCGCCTCGATCTCGCCGAGTTCGATCCGATGCCCGTGGAGTTTGACCTGCCGGTCGACCCGCCGCAGGAACTCGATGGTCCCGTCCACCAGCATCCTCACCAGGTCGCCGGTGCGGTACAGCCGCGAGCCGGGCGGACCAAAGGGGTCCGGCACAAAGCGCTCGGCGGTCGCCCCGGGCCGGTTCGCATACCCTCGTGCGACTCCCGTGCCACCGACGTGAAGCTCACCAGCAACACCCATTGGCACAGGGACCATCCCGTGGTTGAGGACGTACACCGTCGCGTTGGGCAGGGGACGCCCGATCGGGACGACCGCCATGGAACTCGACGCGTCGTCCACCGGGTGCACGGTCGTTCCGACGGAGGCCTCCGTCGGGCCGTACTCGTTGATCAGCCGCACCGCCGGAGCCAGCCTCCGCCATGCTTCGACGGTACGAGCGGACAACGCCTCGCCCGCCACCACCAGGACGTTCGTCAGTCCGGCGGCCTGCTCGGCCGACAACTGCCGGGTCAGGATGTCGAGATGGGCCGGGGTGAGCTTCACGAAGGCGTACGGGCTCGCCTCGACCAGCGCCTCGCCGAGCCGGTCCAGGTCCGCGTCCAGAACGGTGACCGGGCGGCCCGCCAGAAGCGGGGCCCACAGGTTCGGCACCACCAGGTCGAAGGCGACCGACGAGAACAGCGGGGCCCCGCCGGGGTGGTCGGACACCAACTCCTCGACGGCCCAGCGCAGATGGTTGGCCACACCCCGATGGGTAACCTGAACCCCCTTGGGCCGGCCGGTCGAGCCCGAGGTGTAGATCACGTAGGCCGTCGCGTCCAGGTCCCGGGGCACGACCGGGGGCGTCTCCGCCCCGACCGTGACCGACTGTGCCGTCACGACCGACCCGTCGAACACGGTGGCCAGGCCGGCTGCCCGGTCGGGGTCGGTCACGACCACCGGTGCGTGTGCGTCGTCCAGCATGGCCGAGATCCGCTCCAGCGGGTGCGAGGGCTCGAGCGGCAGGTAGGCGGCGCCCGCCTTCCACACGCCCAGCAGCCACGGGATCAGCTCGACCCCCCGGGGCAGCAGCACCCCGACCACCGTCTCGGGACCCGCCCCGAGCTCCCGCAGCCGACGCCCGTACCCGTTCGCCTTCACCTCCAGTTCCGCGAAGGTCAGCACGCCGTCGTGCGCGCGGACCGCGACGGCGTCCGGCACTGCCTTGGCCTGTCGCTCGAACAGCTCCAAGGCGGTGCACTCGGGCTCCGGCGCCGGGTTCGACGCCCAGGCGCCGAAGAGCAGTTCGCTCTCCTCGTCGGGGACCAGCAGCGTGCGCGGGTGCCCCTCCGCGTCGGCGGCCATCGCGGCCAGGACGAGTCGGTACAGCTCCGCGAGCCGCTCCCCGTTGACCGGGCTCACCGCGGTGGCGTCGAGCGTCAGGACCAGGCGGGCGCCGGCCGTCGACACGGCGAAGGGGAACTCGGTCCGGCTGAAGCCCAGGCCCTCGGTCGGCTCCTCCTCCGAGCGGCCGAAGTCCTGGTAGCTGAAGCGCACGTCGACGAGCCGGTCGCCCCGGGCGAACTCCTGCTGGATGGCCGCCATCGGGTAGTGGCGGTGCGGCCACATCCGCATTTCCTGCGCGAACACCTCCGCGACCAGCTCCCGCCAGGTGCCCGCGGAGATCTCCGCGGGGAACGGCAGCGTGTTCAGGTGCAGGCCGTAGACCTGCTCGGCGCCTTCCAGCTCCGGCCTGGTGTGCGTGACCAGACCCGAGTGGAACCTGCGTTCGCCGGTGAGCTGGCCGAGCACCTTCAGGTGCGCGGCGAACAGCACGCTCTTCATCGGCACGCACGCCGCCGTGGCCAGGGCCCGCAGCCCCTCGGACACCTCGTCCAGTTCCACCGCGATCCGGTAGGTGGGGCCTTCTCCCCCCCAGTTCCGGGGCAGTTCGAACTTGGCGTGGTCCGTCACCGTGTCCCGCCAGAACGCGCGGTCCTCCGCCGAGTCCAGTGCCCGCAGCTCGGTCGCCACGGCGTCGGCGAACCGTGCCCTGCCCAGTCGGCTCGGCGGCAGCGGGTCCCCGTCCCGCACCGCGCGGAACAGGTCGAGCAGCTCGCCACGGAGCATGCTGAACGTCCAGCCGTCCATGATCAGATGCGACTGGGTGAGCGTGAGATGCCAGCTGCCGTCCGCGGCGGTGTGCACGCACACCCGCAGCAGGGGAGCCGACTCGTGCGGCAGGACGGCCTCGCTCTCGGCCGCCACGAACTCCCGCAGCTCCCGCTCACCGACGAAATCCATGACGCGCGGCGCGAGGGGTGCCTCGGCGTGGACGAGCTGTACCGGGACGGAGCAGGTGTCGAGGTCGATCGACGTACGCAGCACCTCGTGGCGTGCCACCAGTTCCGTGAGCGCGTGCCGCAGCGCCTCGGCGGAGAAGGGCTCGCTCGCCGGGAAGGGTGCGGAGACGACGCGGTGGTACAACCGCGGTCCGTCGGCCGCCATCATCTCCACGAGCATGCCGAGCTGCACCCGCGTCAGCGGATAGGCGTCCACGAGCCCCACCGGCACCCTGTCCCGGTCCTCGGGGCTCAACAGCCCGAACGGCGGCGTGAGTCGCCGCGGGGCGACCGCAGACCGCGCGGACAGGCCGATGCTCAGCGCGCCGATCGTCTGCTGCTCCAGGATGTCCCGCGCGGTGACGTCGACCCCGGCCTCCCTCAGCCGCCCCGCGATCATGACGGCCCGGATCGAGTCGCCGCCCAGGTCGAACAAGGGATCCGCGGTGCCGATCCGGTCCACGCCGAGTACGGCCTGCCAGACGGCCACCAGCCGCTCCTCCAGCGGCGTGGCCGCGGGCACGAAGCGGGACCCGGCGTACGCGGACCGACCGGGGGCGGGCAGCGCGCGCCGGTCCAGTTTGCCGTTGGCCGTCAATGGAATCCGGTCGAGCACGACGTACGCCGCCGGGACCATGTAGTCGGGAAGGGTGTCGCCCAGACATGTCCGCAGGGCGGCCGGATCGAGCTCGGCGGCGCCGGTCGGCACCACGTAGGCCGTCAGACTGCGGTCGCCGGAGTCCCCGTCCCGCACGACGACGACGGCTTCCCGCACCCCCGGCTCGTCGAGCAGGGCGGTCTCTATCTCACCGAGTTCGACGCGGTAGCCGCGGATCTTGACCTGGTCGTCGATCCGGCCGACGAACTCCAGCACACCGTCCTCCCCGCGCCGCGCGAGGTCACCGGTGCGGTACAGCCGGGACCCGGGCGGTCCGAACGGGTCGGGGACGAACCGCTCCGCGGTCAGTCCGGGACGGTCGAGGTAGCCGCGGGCCACAGCGGGACCGCCGACACAGATCTCGCCCGGCACCCCGAGGGGCACGAGATGGCCCAGGGCGTCCAGCAGATACATGGACAGGTCGGCCAGCGGACGTCCGATCCGGTTACCGGCGCCCGGTGCGAAGTCCCGCTTGGAGTAGCGGTGGTACGTGGTGTACACGGTGGTCTCGGTCGGCCCGTACATGTTCGTCAGCGCGACCCTGCCCAGGCCCGCCCTGTCGACCCAGGGGCGGAGTTCCGCCGGCTCGACCTTCTCGCCGGCGAGCACCACCGCTCGCAGGGCCAGCCGCGAGCCCCGGGGGTCGTCATCCGCGAGCGCTCCCACCAGGGACCGGAACGCCGAAGGGGTCTGGCAGACCATCGTCACCTGCCGCTCGACCAGCAGACCGAGGTAATCGTCCGGGGAACGGAGCACGGCCCGCTCCACCATCACCAGCGTTCCGCCGTGCAGCAGGGCCCCCCACATCTCGAACACGGAGACGTCGAAGGCGAAGGTGTGGGACAGGGCCCACACGTCCGACTCGTCGAAGGCGAAATGCTCCTCCGCGACGTCCATCAGGCGCACCACGTTGGCGTGGCTGACCGCGACTCCCTTGGGACGTCCGGTCGAGCCCGAGGTGTAGATCACGTAAACGAGGTTGTCCGGCTCGCCGAGCGGGGCGGGCGGGGTCGGCAGCTGTGTCCCGAAGCTCTCCTGGTCGAGCACGACGAGATTCCCGTCGTGGACCTCCCCGATCGCCGGGGCGGTCCGGGAGTCGGCCAGTACGGTGCGCACGCCGGCATCACGGAGCATGAAGCCGAGCCGGTCGGGCGGGTTGGCCGGGTCGAGCGGCAGATACGCCGCGCCCGACTTCATCACGCCCAGGAGCGCCGGCATCAGCTCGGCCCCCGGCGGCAGGCACACGCCGACCACGGTCTCCGGGCGGGCGCCCAGCCCGCGCAGATGCCGGGCGATCCGGTTCGCCCGCGCGTCCACCTCCGCATAGGTCCATGTGTCGTCGCCGAAGACCACCGCGACGGCGTCGGGGGTCCTGCGGGCCTGTGCCTCGAACAACTCGTGCACGCGTCCGTCGACGCGCCCGCGGGCACCGCTCCCGGCCGCCTGGCCCAGCAGCTGCTCCCGCTCCCCGGCCGGGAGACGGACCGCGCGCGCGTCGCCCTCGGGCCCGGCGGCCATGGCCTCCAGCACCGCCCGGTACATGCCGGCCAGGCGCCGCATGTGGGCCTTGCTGACCACCCTTTCGTTCGAGTTCACCCACAGGACGTCGCCGCGGTTGTAGACGGACAGGGCGAACTCGTGCGGCCCGATGTTGGTGCGGGTCCCGGCCGCCACCCGGTCGGTGTCCACCTGCCGGAAGTCGAGATAGTTGAACATCACGTCGATGAGCCGTCGCCCGCCCCATTCCCGCTGAATGACCGGCATGGGGTAGCGCCGGTGCGCCCACAGCTCGACCTCGCGCTCAAAGACCTGGGTGAGCAGCTCCCGCCAGGTTCGGGCGCTGCGGTCGACCGCGACCGGCAGGGTGTTCAGGAACATGCCCAGCACCTGGTCGGCGCCCGTCACCTCGGGACGGATGTCACAGACCAGACCCGTGTGGTAGGCGGGTTTGTCGGTGATCTGTCCCATCACCTTCAGATGCGCGGCCAGCAGCACGCTCTTCATGGACACACCGACGGTGCTCGCCAGTGCTCGCAGGTCACCCGCAATGTCCTCGAAGGACAGCGGGACGTAGACACGTTCGTCGGAGTCACCCGCCAGTTCCGCGGGAATCCGGACCGGCTCGTACGTGGCGGCGATCCCTCGCCAGTACTCGGCATCCTCGTCGGCGGCCAGCGAGCGCAGCTCGCCCGCGATCGCGTCGGCGAACCGTACCTCGGGCGCCTGGTACGGCGGGACCGGCAGGCCGTCACGGATCCCCTGGTAGCAGTCCAGCAGCTGCTCCAGCAACAGGTGGTAACTCCAGCCCTCGGTGATCACATGCGTCTGGGTGAAGGTCACCCACCACGCCTCGTCGCTCTCGATGTGCGCGGTGATCCTCATCAGCGGTGCGCGCTCCAGGTCGAAGACGTGGGCGCGCTGCTCCGCGGCGAGTTCCGCCCGAACCTGTCCGAGCTCCTCCTCGTCGCAGCCCCGCACGTCCCGGATGTCCACCGGGATTCGGGCGGTGGCGTGCACCAGCTGGAGCGGCGCGGAGAAGCCGTTGAGCCGGATGGAGGTGCGCAGGACCTCGTGCCGTTCGGCCAGCACGGCCGCGGCGGCCCGGAGGGCTTCGGGGTCGAACGGCCCGCCGTCGGTGACCCGGAAGGTGTTGATGATGTGGTATGGGTTGCGGGCCCGGTCGGCCAGCAGCTCGATGATCATTCCGAGCTGTGTGCGCCCCAGCGGATAGGCGTCGACGACGCCGTCCGGGAGCTGGGCCCGGTCCTCCTCGGAGATCAGCTCGAAGGGTGCCACCAGGTCGTCGTCGGCGGCCGGAGCCCGGTCCGCGATCAGCGCACACAGACGCTCCACGGTCCGGGCCTCGAACACATCGCGCACCGTGACGTCCAGGCCTTCGGCGCGCAGCGCTCCGGTAACCGCCACCGCGCGGATGGAGTCCCCGCCGAGATCGAAGAAGCCGTCGCTGACCCCGACCCTGGCGACGTCCAGGGCACCGCGCCAGATCTCGGCGACCTTGGACTCCAGCGGGGTGCGGGGCGCCAGGTAGTCCCCGGCCGTGAATGCGTCGTCCCCGGGGTCGGGCAACGCGCGTCGGTCCACCTTGCCGTTGGGTGTCAGCGGAATGCGTTCGAGCGTCACGAACGCCGCGGGCACCATGTACTCGGGCAGCTTCTGCGCGAGCCGCTCCCGCAGTTCGGCGGGTTCCACCGGTGCGCCGACCAGTGTGCAGTAGGCCACGAGACGTTCGCCGCGCAGCACGACGACTGCTTGGACGACCCCGGGATGGTCGCCCAACTCGGCCTCGATCTCGCCGAGTTCGATGCGGTGACCACGCACCTTCACCTGGTCGTCGCGACGGCCGAGGAAGTCCAGCGCGCCGTCCGGCCGCCGGGTCACCAGGTCGCCCGTCCGGTACATGCGTGTTCCCGCGGGGCCGTACGGATCCGGTACGAACTGCCGGGCCGTCAGCTCCGGTCGGCCGAGGTAGCCGCGCCCCACACCGATGCCGGCGACGTGCAGTTCGCCGGGAACACCGACCGGCACCGGTTCGAGCCGCTCGTCCAGCACGTACAGCGCGGTGTTGCGGACGGACGAGCCGATCGGAACCCGGACCAGTTCGTCGGCCGTGGCGATCCTGGCGTGTGTGACGTCGTCCGAGCACTCGGTCGGTCCGTACGCGTTGACCAGGGGAACGCCGAGGAACCGACGCAGCCACCGGTGGCACAGCGTCGCGGGCAACGCTTCGCCGGTCACGACGAGATGGCGCAACGCCGGCAGCTGCGGAGCCCGGCCGTCGAGGTCCCACGCGTCCAACGCCGCCCTGAGCAACGAGGGCACGACCTCCAGGGTGGAGATGCCCTCCTCGGCCACCAGCCCGAACAGCGCTCTGGGGTCGAGGGCGGTGTCCCCGTCCACGGCACGCACCCGGCCTCCGACGACGAGCGGCGCCAGCATCTGCCACACGGAGATGTCGAACGCGGGGGACGCGTTCTGCACGACACAGTCGGTGGCGCCCAGACCTAGGTCCTCGATCTTGGCCAGGAGGTGATTGCCCATGCCCGCACGGCTCACCATGGCGCCCTTGGGGCGTCCGGTCGACCCCGAGGTGTAAATCACGTACGCCAGGGCGTCCGGTGCGGGATCCGGCAGGGAGGGAACGTGTCGTCCGTCGGCCGGGAGCTCCAGCCGGTCCAGCAGGACGGCCCGTTCCGCGTCGGCGGCGACGTCCGAACGGGTCAGGAGGAACCGGGCCCCGGCATCGTCGAGCATGAAGTCCCTGCGCTGCGCCGGTGATTCGGGATCGAGCGGCAGGTAGGCGGCCCCGGCCTTGAGGACCGAGAGGACGGCGAGCACCAGCTCGGCCGACCGGTGCAGGCAGATGCCCACCACGGTCTCCGGCCCCGCACCGAGACCCCGCAGGCGCTCGGCCAGCAGGTCGGACCGCGCGTCGAGTTCCGCGTACGTCAGCTCGGCGTCGGGACCGGACACGGCGACGGACCCGGGCGTCCGTCCGGCCCAGTTCCGGAAACGATCCGGTACGGACACGAAGGCGGGCTCGCTCGGTGACGGCTGCGCCACCAGCCGTTCCCGCTCGTCGCCGGGCAGGTGGGTGGCGCGAGCGTCCCCGTCGGGATCGGCTGCCATCGACTCGAGAACCGCGCGGTACATGCCGCCCAGGCGCTGCCCCGCCTCGCGGCTCAGGGCCCGGGTGGACGTGCTCAGACTCAGCCGGTTCCCACGGGAGTGGAGCGTCAGGTCGAACTCCGTCAGCGAAGCGCCGAGCGCTGCCTCGGCGCGCACCGCCGGCGCCTCGTCCTTGAGCAGGTCCACGTAGTTGAACGCCACGTTGAGCAGGCGCTCACCGCGCCATCGCTGCATGGCGGGCAGCGGATACCTGCGGTGCTGCCACAGCTCCACCTCCTGCTCGAAGACCTGCAGCACCAGGTCGCGCCAGGACGCCGCGGCGCGGGTCACCGGGAACGGAACGGTGTTGAGGTGCATGCCGTACACCCGGTCGGCGCCGTCCAGCTCCGGTCGCGCGTCGCACACCAGTCCTACATGGAACCGGCGCGCCTCGGTGAGCTGACTCATCACCTTGACGTGCGCCGCGAGCAGCACGCTCTTGACGGACACCCGCAGCTGGGCGGCGAGGTCGCGCAGCGGCGCCTCGATGTCGTCGATCGGCACTCGCACGTCGTACGGCTCGCCCGGCCCATCGCCCGCCCAGTCGTCCGGGAGCACCACGGGGGTGTGGGTGTCCACGACGCGCCGCCAGTAGGAGGCGTCCTCGCCGGACTCCAGGGAGCGTAGCTCGGCGGCGATGTGGTCCGCGTACCGCGCTGCGGGCGCTTCGTAGGGCGCCGGTTCGAGGCCGTCGCGCAGCCGCTGGTAGCAGCTGATCAGTTCCGACCTCAGCCAGTTGTGGCTCCACCCCTCGGTCACGGCGTGCGGCCGGCTGAGCGAGAGCCACCAGGTCCGCTCGTCCTCGATGAAGACGGCGATGCGCAGCAGCGGCGGGGAGTCCAGGTCGAAGGGCGCGTCGCGTTCCTCCGCGAGCATACCCATCAACAGGTCTCGATCACCGTGCACTTCGTGCACCGGGACCCCGGGCTCGGCTTCCGCATGCACCACCTGCATCGGGACCGAGTAGGCGTGCAGGTCGAACGAGGTGCGCAACAGGTCGTGCCGGCCGATCACGATGGACGCAGCGCGCCGCAGGGCGTCCGCGGAGAAGGGCCGGTCGTCCGAGACCCGGTAGGAGGCGAAGCTCCGGTAGGTGTGGCTCCCGGTCAGCATCTCGACGACCATGCCCAGCTGAACCTGTGACATGGGGTAGGCGTCCGCGGCCGTGGCGGGCAGCAGGGCCCTGTCCGCGGCGTCGACGAGGGCGAACGGCTCGACCGGCTGTTCGGTGCCGACCAGCGCGTCCCTGCCGTCGAGAAGGTCCGCGAGGCCCGCGACGGTTCGCTGTGCGAAGACGTCCTTCACTCCGACGTCCATCCCGCCCGCACGCAGCGCGCCGACCAGCCGGACGGCCTTGATGGAGTCGCCGCCGAGTTCGAAGAACCCGTCGTGAAGGCCCACCCGCTCCCGGTCCAGGACGCTCTGCCACACGGCCGCGATCCGGTTCTCCAGGGGTGAGCGGGGTGCGACGTACTCGTCCTGGGTGAGGGCCGAGAGGCCGGGCGCAGGCAACGCGCTCAGGTCGAGCCTGCCGCGTTCGTCCGCCGGTTCCCTTTCGAGCTCGACGAACGAGGACGGCACCATGTGGTCGGGCAGGTACTGCCCGCAGTGGACGGCCAGTTCCGTGGCGTCCGCCGACTCTCGCACGGGCACGCAGTAGGCCACCAGTGTCCTGCCCGCGTGTGCGTCCTCGTGGGCCACCACCGTGGCGGCGCGCACGTCGGGGTGCCTCACGAGTACGGCCTCGACCGCGGCGGGGGCGATCCAGTGGCCGCGCACCATGAGGTGACCGTCCCTGTGGCCCAGGAACTCAAGCGAGCCGTCGGCTCGTTGGCGCACGAGCTCACCGGAACGGTACGCACGGCTGCCCGCGGGGCCGAAC
>NZ_JAHLEM010000280.1 GCF_018883605.1 Streptomyces niphimycinicus
CCTGCGACGACGGGGCATCCGGCACACCATCCCGGAGAAGACCGACAGCCAGGCCGCCCGTCTGCGCAGAGGCTCACGCGGCGGACGGCCACCCGGCTTCGACGAAGAGCGGTACAAGAAGCGCAACACGGTCGAGCGGGCGATCAACAGGTTGAAGCAGTCCCGGGCCGTGGCCACTCGCTACGACAAACGCGGCTACGTCTTCCTCGGCACCATCACCACAGCCGCCCTGGTCATTTGGCTTCGCACATGATCGCCCGGACAAGTCCCAGCCGCCGGAGGCCGCCCCGGCAACGATCCCAGGGCTTGCTGCGCCGGGCGCCCTTTGTGGTGCTGTCACGCGCTCCGGCTGTCGTGCAGAACGGGGTTGAGGGGCGTATTGGGGACCTGGCCCACCTCTGTACCAGGCATCCAGTTGCGGTCGCTGACCTGGTGCTCGTTGGTGGGTTCGGTGACCCGGATGTCGGCGTCCATGTAGATCACGGTTATCACGCGGCGCGGCACCGTGCCGCGGTTCGGGCCCGCGTGGTGGAAGGTCCAGCCGCGGTGGAACGAGGCGTCGCCGAGGACGAAGGGCTCGACGACATCCTCGAAGTTCCGCTCGGCCACGGCTTGCTTCAGCCGCGCCTCGGACTCGTCGGAGATCGGGACGTCACGCCCGTAGGAGAAGTTGTGGCTGCCTCGGGCGAAGGCCAGCGGGCCCATGTCGAGCGGGGTTTCCTGGAGCGGCAGCCAGATGGTCAGGCAGCGGTCGGAGGACAGCGGCCAGTAGTACTGGTCGGCGTGCCAGGGGGTGATGCCGCCGCCGGGCTCCTTGTACAGGGCCTGGTCATGGTAGAGGCGCACCGCGTGCACGCCGAGGAGCTGGGCCGCGATACCGGCAAGCCGACGTGAGAACACCAGCTTCTTGACTGTCTCGTTCTCCCGCCACAGGTTCGTCACCTGGAGGAACGCCTTGCCGTAGGTGTCGCGCTCGGCCAGCGGCAGGTGCTGGGTGTTCAGCCGGATCACCTCGGAAGTGATCGTGGGCTCGTACTGGGCGATCGTCTCCGGCGACAGCACACCGGAGAGGTGGACGAATCCGTCACGGTTGAAGTCGGCGGCCGCACTCAGGGGCAGGCCCTCGTAGGAGGTGTCCAACTCGCCGGCGGGTGCCTGGGTCATGGCTGTCATGTCAGATCTTGCTCCTCTGCGTTCGGGGGCCGTGAATGGCCGGTCTCAACCGTCGCAGGGCAACGACAGCGATACCACGCCGCAGCTATCCGTTTCTGGTACGCAGTTGTCGCTTACGCAGGGCGGCGACCCTGAGCTAGGATCCCCGTGTGAAGCCTCGCTACGAGCACCCGGAATCATCCGAAGGAACCTCGTTCACCTGCTTCATTCGCCGCGAGGGCGCCTTTGGCTTCGCCTGGCACTACCACCGGGAGTACGAGCTCACGCTCATCACCCAGGGCACAGGAACGCGCTATGTGGGTACCACTGTGGAGCGCTACCACCCCGGCGACCTCGTCCTGCTCGGCCCGGATCTGCCGCACACGTTCGCCTCTGAGCCGCACGGGGGAACAGCTGAGGCAGTGGTGACACAGTTCCGGCACGACTTCCTCGGCCCGGAGTTCTTCGCGCTGCCCCAGTTCCGAGCCCTCCAAGGCTTGCTGGCCCGGTCCGCCCGCGGCCTGCGTTTCGGCAGCGCCGCGGGCGAGGTACAGGAGCTGGCCGCCCGGCTGCCCCAACTCGACGGCGCGGCCCGGACCGTGGGACTCCTTGACGTGCTGCACCGCCTTTCCGCCGACAGCACGGCCACCCCGATCACCGGGCCTGGATATACCACAGCCCCGAACACCACCATCCGCGACCGCGTCGACGCCGTGTGCCGCCACCTCCAGCAGGCACACACCGAGCCGGTGTACCAGGAGAAGGTGGCTGCCCTGGTACACATGTCGCCAACGTCTTTTAGCCGCTTCTTCCGGCGCGCCATCGGCTGCACGCTCACCGACTACGTCAACCAGCTCCGCGTGGAGACAGCGTGCTCCCTGCTGACCGACACCTCTCTGCCAGTCACGGAGGTCGCCGCCCGCAGCGGTTACCAGAACCTGTCGAATTTCAACCGCCGCTTCCGGGAGCTGAAAGGGGTGCGACCCACGGAATACCGTGCTGCCCACTTGCGGGCCGCGAAGCCCTCTTGAGTCGCGTTTCTGACTCGGTGACACACCGGTGATCCTGCTCCTGTGATATCCGCCGCAAGCCAGGCTGGGGCCGCCGGACACGCCGTGACGGGCGGACCTCAAGAACTGGTGCTGCCTCACCAAGCTCCGCCAGGGCCGCCACCCGCAACTTCAGGGTGGAAATAGCTCAATGGTGTCGATCTGGCCGGCGCTGCCACGCTGACTGGGAGCGTGGGATGATCTTCGGGTTGATCGTGCCGGGGGGATTGTTCGTGGAGACCGCGCTGCCGTCGGGCAAGGGGCACCGGTACCCCGTCGAGATCATCTCTCACTGCGTGTGGCTGTACCACCGGTTCCCGCTGTCGTTCCGGGAGGTCGGGGAACTGATGCTCGGATCTCCTCCGCCCGTTCGGCGGCGCGGTCCTGCCCGGCCGAGGGTGTCGGTGAGATCGTCCTGAAGGGTGTCTTCATTGCCGTACGGTGGTTGACCTGCGGCTTTGCGGTCGTCTACGTGTGGGCATGATCAATGATTGTGGGTCTGCGACTGCTGCGACTGCTCTACCTGATCTTCTCTCGACTACTGGGCTGCTTACTCTTGCGGGCCGATCGACCACCGCGAACAATGCTGAGATCCTCGTGTTTCGTCATGAGGTCGCTGTGCTGCGCCGGCAGGTCGAGCGGCCGCGGTTTTCGTGGGCTGATCGCGCCGTGCGCTCCGCTCTCGCGCGGCACCTGCCATCCGCCTTGCGACGCTATCGGCTGGTCACCCCGGGCACGCTGCTGACCTGGCACCGGCGTCTGGTGCGCTGGAAGTGGCGCCAGATGGAGGTCGGCCCCGGTCGGCCACCATTGCCGGAAGAGACGGTCGCGCTCATCCAGCGCTTGGCGCGAGAGGACCCGACCTGGGGGTACGTCAGAATCCAAGGCGTGCTCCGGCGGCTCGGGCATAGGATTGCCGCCGCCACGATCCGGCGCGTCCTGCGCCGCTCCGGCCTACCGCCCGCACCGCAGCGCGCATCCCAGCAGACCTGACGTACTTTCCTCCGCTCCCAGGCCCACACTGCTCGCCTGCGACTTCATGCACGTGGAGACCGTCTTCCTCAAACGCCTCTACGTCTTCTTCGTCATGGAGATCGCCACCCGGCGCGTCCATGTCCTGGGCGGCACCGCCCACCCGACCGGCGCATGGGTCACCCAACTCGCCCGCAACCTGCTCATGGACCTCGAAGACAGGGCCGGGTGCTTCCGATTCCTCATCCGAGACCGGGGGACAGCAAGTTCACCGCAGCATTCGACGCCGTCTTCGCCGCCAACGGCACAGCCGCCATCCCAACACCGCCGCAGAGCCCCCGGTCAAACGCGTTCGCCGAACGATGGATACGCACAGCCGCACCGAGTGCACCGACCGCCTCCTCATCACCGGCGAACGACATCTGCGCACCGTCCTCACCACGTATGCCGAGCACTACGCGGGACGGCCCCACCGCAGCCTGGATCTACGAGCCCCAGACGACGACCCGAACCCGAGTACCAGCCCTCGCCCAACGCGCTCGGCTGGCCGGAACCCGAAGACGAGGTGGACAAGGCCATCCAGCTCGCCGCCACTGGCTACGGACCCGGGGAAGCCGTCGGCGAGGCCCTCGTCGGCCGGGAGGTGGCGGTCCTGGTCAAGCCGGGCGGTGGTGTGCTGTGCGCCGCGGCCCCGGACGGTGAGGCCGTCGTCCCGCTGTTCACCTCACCCGTGTTCCTGCACACCGCCGGCCGTCTTGCCTTTGAGCTGGTGAGCGCCGACGACCTCATCGACCGGGCCCCCGAGGGGCATCTGCTCTACCTCATCCCCTCCGCCCCGGTCAGCATGACCCTGGAACTCGACGCCCTGCGCTCGGCGATCGAGGCCGCCAGCAGCCCCGTACCAAGTGCGTCCAGTGCGCCCAGCGTGCCCACGGTCAGCGGCGATGTCGAGCAGGAAACGCGGGCCACGCCCGACACCGGCGAGCCCGTAGCCACCGACGAGAATGGGACCACGGACGAGACTGAAGCCACCGACACCACCGACGGGACTGATGGCACCGACATCGCCTCGGTCCTGGCGGGAAGCGACTCGGCCCGGGGGCGGAAGGGTGAGCCGGTGGTCCTCTGTCTTCTCACGCAAAGGCCGTAGGTCCGCAGCGGCGCAGGGGAGGGGAGGATCGGCCGGTGGCGGCATCCGGCCGGTGCCCGTGGAGGACATCGATGGTGTCCTTCTCCTGAGGTCCTTCGAGGACGATTTCCCGAGCGTCGCGGACGTGGCGGAGGTGGCTCGCGCCGTCCACGAGGACGACGGTGTCGTCACGGTGATGGTCGGCTCGGCGGACTGGGCCGGGCGCCACGCCCCGGACTACGGTGCGCGTCTGGTCGATCTCCTGGACTCCCTGCGCGACAAGGGCACGTCGTGCGTGCGCCTGGTGATGTCCGGTGCCGGCGACGACGAACCGGACCGGCCCTGCCTGGCCCGCCGAATCGCCGACGAGTGGGAGGTGGAGGTCATCGCCCCGGACGGGGCCGTACTCATCGCCCCCGGCGGGGCGCTGTTCGTCCGGGGAAACCCGGGGCCGGTGCGCGGATGGTGGCGGTTCGCACCCGGCACACCGCCTCGATCGCTGGGCCCCGCATGCCTGCGCCGGAATGGCAGGGGGCGCTGGCCAGGGTGCCCGCCCGTACGGTCGGCGGCTGCGCGGTGGACCAGATACCGGCAGGTATCCACAAACGTCCGACCGAGGCATCCCCGCCCCGCGGAGACGACCTGTTCTTCGCGATACCGGTTCATCCCGAACGTCCCGTCCTGGTGGTCGGGGCTCCCCAGGCCGAGGACGTGCCGGCCGACGAAGTGGCCGCGGTGCTCGCGGCACTCCCGGCCGCACAGCGCTCCCGCGTTCAACTCGCGCCCGGCGGGCGGCGCGATCTGCTGCCGCTCGCCCAGTCCGTCGCCGACATGCTGGACAGCGACGTGGAGGTGCTCACCGGTATCCCGTTGCTGCCCGGAAACACCCTGGCGGGCGCGGCCGCCCGCCCCACTTTGGTGGGCGCGGCGGGAGAGCCGACCTGGCAGCCATACGTCACGACCGTCGCGTGCAGGCCGACCGGCGGGGACGGGACGACGCCGGAGCCGCGCCCGCTGCACAGCTATCCGCTCGCCCCGGGGCGCACCGGCACCGAAGACGGGAACCTGCCGCTCACCGGCCCCCGGCTCCTGGACGGCCTCGGCCCCCGGACGCGTGCGAGGAGCACCTCCTGGTGCGTGGCATGCTCTCCGCCGGGGAGGCCGAACTGCGCCGCCTCGCCTCCGCACAAGGGGTGTCGGGCCTGCGGTACCTCACCGGTGGCCCGGCGCCGGCGAGGTACCGTTCGCGGCCGGGTCAGGTGGTGGCAGCAGTCGCGGGGAGCCCGCCCCCGGACGCCGAACAGCCGGCGCCCGCGGCCGTCGCCCCAACGGCGGGTGACCGCGCTCCCGCGACGGTGCCGACGGCGTCCTCCACCACCGGAGCGATACCCCGCCACCAGCCGGGGCACCGACAGCGCGCATCCGAAGCGACGAGGGCCCTTTCATCGGTGCGCGGTCCGGAACCGGCTGGGGCACCGGTCGGTACCGAGGGCTCCGAGCGGCCCGGCGCCGCGGCCACCGCCGATGCGGGTCGGGGCGGCGGTGGCCTGGCGACCGCCACCGGTACGGCCGCGGCAGCCGATGGCTCCGACGGCCGGGCCCCGCGCGGGACCGCGGTGGCCGCGGGGAACGACGTCACCCGGATACGGTCGGCGGGAGCCCGCCCGTATCCCTTCGGCTTCGTGGTCCCGGTGGAGTCCGGCCAGGCAGCGGGCGAGCGTGGTCTTGCCGCTGCCCGAGCGGCCGACGACGGCCAGGCATGTGCCGGAGTACAGGGCGAGTTCGGGGACGCGCAGCACCGTGGTCGGGCGGCCGTGGGCGTCTAGCTGGGCCGGTCGTCGAGCCGGCCGCGGATCGCGGGGTCCAGGGAGATGAAGAGGGTCTCCAGCAGGACGCCGCCGTCGGGCACCGCTCCGACGTCG
>NZ_JAHLEM010000281.1 GCF_018883605.1 Streptomyces niphimycinicus
GCGGCCGTGGGCGTCTAGCTGGGCCGGTCGTCGAGCCGGCCGCGGATCGCGGGGTCCAGGGAGATGAAGAGGGTCTCCAGCAGGACGCCGCCGTCGGGCACCGCTCCGACGTCGGCCCGCACGAGCGCGAAGTCTTCTTCGCGGACCTGTCCGTGGGGCCGTCGGGCGAGGACGAACCGGCGTGAGGTGGATACAGGGTGTGTCATGGGATCTCCTTTCCGGCGGCTCACACAACGGAGACACAACGGAGTGCTCATGAGCGACATCTCTCCCGCCGGCCCGGTCAAGGTCGCCGTCACGGTCGACGACCTCCTTCTCTGGGACGGCGTTCCCCTGCCGGCCGGCTCCTCGCCTGTGGACATCACCCGCTCGGTGGCGCGGACGCTGACCGAGCACGGTGTGCCGAGCACCTACGCGTTCGCGCACACCTATCCGGTCGAGCGGGATCCGGCCCTGATCGCAGCGTTCGAGGCGTGGGTGGAGGCCGGGCACCACCTCGGCAACCACACGCACCACCACGCCCCGCTGCGGTGGATGCCGGCCGAGGACTTCTGTGCGGACATCGCGCGCGCCGAACGCCGCATCGGCCGGCTCATCGAGTCCGCGCCGCAGCGCTACTTCCGGTACCCGATGGACATGTCCTCCGGGTCCGAGAGCAAGCGGGGCCAGGTGGAGGAGTACCTCAGGGACCACGGGTACCGGAACGCGCCGATCACCGCGTGGTTCAGCGACTTCGCCTGGATCGTGCCCTACTACCGGGCCCTCACCAATGGCGACGCCGCGGCACGCAAGCGGCTGCGGGCCACCTACGTTTCGGCCGCCGTCGACATGCTGGCCGCGCACGCCGTGTCCGCCCGCGGGCTGTTCGGCGCGGATGTCCCGTACATCTGGATGATCCACGGCAGCCCGATCGCGGCCGATGCCCTGGGGAACATCCTGGACGCCTTCATCGACCGGAATGTCGAGTTCATCCCGCTGGACGAAGCGATGCGGCACTCGGCGAACTTTGGCATGCCCCCGTGCGACCAGCGGTTCCGCAACCACCTCCAGCGGTACGCGCTCGCCGCCGGACAGCCGGCGCCCGAACTCGCGCCCGAGGTGCTCGGAGAGGTGATGGCGGCTTCTCCGATGCCCGGTGTCGACACGATCGGGGTCCTCGAGGAGAGCGTGCTCAAGCCGCTCGCCCGGCGGTTGGGCGCCGAGTACCAGTGGGAGTGGGCCTGAGCGGCCCCGGACGACGACCGAACCCGGGCAATTACCCGCCCCGCCCGCACCGTTCCGCAGGAGGACGCACGGCCATGCTCAACCTGTCCCTGATGCTCACCGACAGCGCACGCCGTCTGCCCGGCAAGGCAGCGGTCATCGAGGGGGAGCGCTCGATGACCTACCGCGAGGTGGACGAGGCCGCCAACCGGGTGGCACGCCTGCTGCTGGACAAGGGCCTCCGGCCCGGCGATCGCGTCGCCCTCACCTGCCCGAACGTGCTCGAATTCCCGGCGGTGTACTTCGGCATCCTCAAGGCCGGCGCCGTGGTCGTGCCGCTCAACACCATGCTGAAGCGCGGCGAGGTCGCCTACCACCTCCGGGACTCCGGGGCGCGGGCCTACTTCTGCCTGATCGGCTCCCCGGATGACGAGGCATGGCGCGGCTTCGAGGACTCCGCGTCCTGCGCGTTCCTCTTCGTGATCGACAGCCCCGGGGCGACCGTCCCGCCGGGCCTGCCCACACTCACCGAGGCCCTGCGGGGCCGACCGGCCGATGATGTGCTCGTCCCCACCGAGGCCACCGACACGGCGGTGGTCCTGTACACGAGCGGTACGACCGGCAGGCCGAAGGGCGCCCAACTGTCGCACGCGAACGTCGTGATGAACGCCCTCGCCACGCACCCGCTATTCGAGGCTCGCCAGGACGATGTGTACCTGGTGCCCCTGCCGCTGTTCCACTCCTTCGGGCAGACCGTGCAGCTCAACGCGGGCTTCGCCGTCGGGTCGACGCTGGTGCTGATGCCTCGGTTCGGCGGGCGGACCGCGCTGGAGTTGATGGCCGAGCACCACGTGACCTTCTTCGCCGGTGTGCCGACGATGTACTGGGCTCTGCTGGCCTCAGCCGGCTCGGACGACCCCGCCTCAGGCCTCGCCGCCACGCTGCGGGTCGCGGTCTCGGGCGGCGCGGCACTGTCTGTCGACACTCTCTCCCAGTTCCGCGAAGTGTTCGGCCTGGGCATCCGGGAGGGCTACGGCCTGTCCGAGACCAGCCCGACGGTCGCCTTCAACCGCCTCGACCGGCCGAGCAAGCCGGGTTCGATCGGGCTGCCCGTCTGGGGTGTGGAGGTCAAGCTGATCGCCCCGGACTGGAGCGAAGTCGCCGCGGGACAACCCGGCGAGATCGCGGTGCGTGGCCACAACGTCATGAAGGGCTACCTGGGCCGCCCGGAGGCCACGGCGGAGGTGCTGCGTGACGGATGGTTCCGCACCGGCGACATCGCCACCCGTGACGAGGAGGGCTACTACTTCATCGTCGACCGGGCCAAGGACCTGATCGTGCGGGGCGGATTCAATGTGTACCCGCGGGAGGTCGAGGAAGCCCTCATGACTCATCCCTCGGTGAGCCTGGCCGCGGTGGTGGGAGTGCCGGACGAACGGGTGGGGGAGGAGGTCAAGGCGTACGTCATCCGGCAACCGGGCAGCACGGTCTCCGAGCTCGAGCTGATCGCCTGGTGCCGGGAGCGCCTGGCCGTCTACAAGTGTCCACGTCTCGTGGAGTTCCGCGAGACCCTGCCCGTGAACGCCACCGGCAAGATCCTTAAGCGGGAGCTGCGCTGAGCCGGGGCATTGACCGGTCGGCAGGCGTGGCGTAGCCTCGGCCGCCAGTTCGCGGGGCAGCGCGGCCCGCGGTGAGGAAGTTGAACCATGTACGCCGTCGAGAAGCTGAGCAGCGACGAGTACGCACCGGGGGAGCGCGGTGCGTGGTGGCGCGACCTGGTCTCCGCCATCCACTGTCCGATGACGTTCGCGCTCCGGGACGACTACCGCGGCAGGATCGAGCATCAACGCTCCGCCTCCTACCAGTTGGTCCGCTGGTGGGGTGACGAGGAGCGCATCTCCCGGCGTGAGGCGGACATCCGCCGCCATCCCCATGGCGCCTACGAGCTCCTGGTACCCGTGAGGGGCGTCCTCACCATCCGGCAGGAGGACACCACGGTCGACGTCCGCCCGTCGACCATGACGCTGGCGTCCCTGGACCGCGCGTTGGACCTGCGCCACGGCGATCGGTTCTCCTCGATGGCCTTCGTCATCCCACGGGAGTTGCTGGAGGCCCGCCTAACGCGGCGCCCGCGCGCGGGCGCCGTCCTCGACGCGGGCTCCGGTCTCGGCCGCATCGCCGTCGACATGCTGCGCAGCCTGCGTCGGCAGCGGGGCGCGGTCGACGCCGCCGCATTCGACGCCGTCGCTGACCGCGTCGTCGATGTCCTGGCCCTGGCCTGCAACGCCGGGCACACCGCGCTGTCCGCGGCCGTCCAGGAAGACCTGGTCACCGCGATCCGGAGCTTCGTCCGGGCCAACGCCCACGACCCCGGTCTCACCGGCGCCCTCATAGCGGCCCGGCTGGGCTGGTCCCTGCGCCACATCCAGGCCCAGCTCCAGCGGGCCGGGACGACGATCTCGGAGCTGATCCGCGAGGAACGGCTCGCGCTGGCACGGCTGCGGTTGCAGGACCCGGGCCGGCGCCACCAGACCATCACCGCCGTCGCCCACTCTTCCGGCTTCGGCGACCTGAGCACCTTCAGCAACGCCTACCGGCGCACATTCGGGGAGCGGCCCTCCGACACTCGCGCCCGCAGCGGCGCGGCTTCCTGAGGCGGCGCGGCCATGCGCGCGCCGGGCAAGCCCGCTGCGCGGTAGCCCAAGCCGTTGCCCTGCCGCGGCACTAGCGTCACCGGCATGGAACCGACACCGCTATCACCATCAGGACCCGACGACGCCGACCTGTTCTCCGTGCACGGCCGGACGGCCGTGGTGACCGGCGGCTCGCGGGGGATCGGCGCCATGATCGCGCGGGGCCTCGCACGGGACGGCGCACAGGTGGTCATCGCGAGCAGGAAGGCCGATCAGTGCCGTGCCGCGGCCGAGGCGATCAACGCCTCCGGGGTCCGGGGCCACTGCACCGCCACACCGGCCGACCTCTCCTCCCCGGAGGGCTGCCAACGGCTCGCGGCCTGGCTCGCCGAACACCACCACAGCGTGGACATCCTGGTCAACAACGCGGGGACGACTTGGGGCGCCCCGCTGGAGGCGTTCCCCACAGCGGGCTGGACGAAGGTACTCGGCACCAACCTCATCGCTCCCTTCGACCTGACCGTCGGGATTCTGCCGCTGCTGCGACGAGCAGGGCGGGCCGACTGCCCCGCCCGCGTCATCAATATCGGCAGCGTCGATGGGATCAACGCCCCCCTGTGGGAGAACTACTCCTACAGCGCCGGCAAGGCAGGGCTGCACATGCTGACCAGACACCTCGCCAAACGGCTGGCGGCGGAGCACATCACCGTGAACGCGATCGCCCCGGGGCCCTTCCTGACTGACATGCTCGGCCACGTGGCCGCCGACCAGGGCGTCGAGACCGAGTTGCTGGCCCGGGTTCCGCTGGGCCGGTGCGGGCTCGCCGGGGACATCGTTGGCGCCGTGCGGTTCCTCGCCTCGCGGGCCGGCGCCTACGTCACTGCCGCGGTCATCCCCCTCGACGGGGGAATCACGGGGTGCTCGGGCTGAGCGCGTGGGTCACGGCGCGGTGGCCACCGGCGAGATGTCCAGGCGGGCCCAAACGCATTTCCCGCCCTCCGTGTAGCGGGTGCCGCAGCCGTCAGAGGACAGCGCCACCAGTTGCAGACCGCGGCCGAATTCGTCGGTGAGGGCGGGGTGCCGCACCCGTGGCGTCGCCTCGGAGCCGTCATACACCTCGCACACCACGCGGGTCTCCAGATGCAGGAGCCGCAGGCGCACCATGCCGGAGGGGTGACTCTGGTCGTTCTGGGAGTTCTGCGCGTTCTGGTCGGGCCGGCCGGAGGCGTGGCGGACGGTGTTCCCGATCAGCTCGCTCACGATGAGCTGTAGGGGGTCGACCCGGGAGGTGAGGGCCCAGCCGGCAAGACGGTCGGTCACCATGGCGCGGGCGCTGCGGGCGGACTCCGCGGCGCAGGGCAGGTCCCAGGCCGCGATGTGACCCGCGGTTTCCAGGCTGCTTCGATGAGTCCGTGCCGCAGGTGCCAGCGGTCGGCCACCTGCACGATAGGTCGGCGTCGGTGATGGCCTGGGCGAATCCGCCGACTCCGTCCCGGCACGCCGCCTGGATGCCGGGATGCTCATGCAGCCAGGCGGTGACCGTGGTGGCCCTCCGGTCTGGCAGCACATCGATCCGCTCTCCCGTGGAGGCGTCGGTGATGATGGTGGCGTAACGGTGCCCCTTGCGCAGCGCGTACTCGTGGATCCCGACGACTTGAGGTGTTACGCGGGCGGAATGGGGATGCGGATCAGGCAGTTCAGCACACTCACCCAGGACACCGTGTGATGCAGAGCGGTGAGGAGACGGGCTCCGGCCGAGCCGGCCAAAGCCACGGCGACAGCCTCGACCACCCGCTGTAGAGTCGGCGAGCGTCGCTGGTAACGCTCCGTCAGTCCCTCGGCCTGCTCGACGAACGTCACCTTTCCGAATACTCCCGTCGCTTCAGCTCGCGCTCACCGCTGTTCCCCCCAGCCGTTGTAGTCGCTGAGCACGGCCGGCTGACGCGTCAGGGGCCATGGCTGGCTGCCAGAGCACCTTTGCTGGGGCACAGGCCGATCGGGGCCGGCGTTGTGGCTCCGCAGTGCAGCTTGTACACCCGGCCCTTCCAATCGAACGCACCCGAGCCATCGAAACCGCTCTCATCGCCGACGAGTAGCCCCTGACGAGCGTGGCCAGCCGTATCCGCCCGATTTCCGGCGTGAGAAAACCCAAGCGGGCCGGGGATGCTCGGCGGAGCCTGTGGCGAACGCGCGTCTGTCATGTCAGTGTCAACTCCCGAAGGTGTGCCGGTAGGCGGTGGGGGTGGTGTTCAGCGCGCGCCGGAAGTGCAGTCGCAGGTTGGCGGCTGTGCCTGGTCCGCAGTCACGTGCCACGCGGTCCACTGGGTGATCGGTGGTCTCCAGTAGTTCTCGTGCCAGGCCAAGGCGGGCGTCGAGCAACCACTGCAATGGGGTCGTGCCGGTCTCCTCGGTGAACCGGCGCATGAGGGTGCGCTGTGAGAGGCCCGCGTGCCGGGCGAGCTGGCGTAGTGTGATCTGCTCGCCGAGGCGTCGCAGAGCCCATTCGCGAGTGTCGGACAGCGACGCGTCGTCGGCTACTGCGGCGGGGGCGGGCACGTAGCGGGCTTGCCCGCCTTCGCGGTGTGGGGCGGTGACCAGGCCGTGACTACCGCGAAGCCCTCGGTGGTGGGCGCCTTCGCGTCGAAGGTGCACACGGTCGTCTGGTACGGGGTCTCCCGTGCGGAGAAGATCTGCGCTGGGATCGCCAGATCAAGGGGCATGACCCCGTCCAGGGCCATGATCGCGACCCGATGAACGCTCATGGCAAGTTTCTATCGAAGTCAGGCGATATTGCCTATCGCCAGGTCAAAGCGTTGCCAGCAAGCTGAGGACATGACCAGGCCTACCTGTGACGCGACCACCGAGAGGTTGGCCGACCTGATCACACCGCTGGCCGAGGCCGTGGTGGAGACGTCGTCAGTGTTCAACCACAACGTCCGCAGTCACCTGCTGGTGGCCGTCACCTCGACCTGCCCGCGGGCACCGACTACAACGACGACCTGATGGTCTCCGTTCAAGCGATGCACGACCTCGGTGTCGCGACGGACAGCCCGAACAGTCAGCGATTCGAGGTCGAAGGCGTCGATCGCTCGCACGGGCATCTGTCCATCGCCGGCACGGTCGGTCGCCGAGCCGACGGCACCATCCCCGACGACATCGAGGAACAAGCCGAGATCGCTATCGGGCTCATCGCGGAGATCCTCCGGTTAGAAGGCTTCGATCTGTCCGCGCTCGTCGATGTGACCAGCTACCACGTCGACATCCACCGGCACTTGCCCGGCTTCTCCAAGATCAAGGCGCGCCTGATCAACCCTCTCTACCCGACCTGGTCACTGATCGGCGTCAGTGGTCTGGCCAACCCCGGGCTGCTCGTCGAAATCCGCGCCACCGCCGCCTACCCCGCCGCAGCCTGACAGACCGCCGTTCCTGGGCCCCGAACCCTGAGTCCAAGAACGGGCAATCACCTACTTGGAACTCCCCATGAAGACCCTCCAGCGTCCGGATCGTCGCAGCCTCCTGTTGCTGGCCTCGATCATCATCTCCTTCCTGGCCTCCTCCAGCGCACCCACGCCGCTCTACGCCACATACGCCAACCAATGGCATTTCTCGCCGATAACAACCACCATCGTCTTCGGCACGTACGCCATCGCCGTCCTGTCCGCGCTACTCGTGCTCGGCAGGGCATCCGACCATCTCGGTCGCAAAACGGTGCTTCTGGGCGCGCTGGCGTTGCAGACCGTCGCCATGGTCGCGTTCAGCGAAGCCAACGACATCGGAGCCCTGTTCGCCGGGCGGATCCTGCAAGGAGTCGCGACCGGCAGCGCATTGGGCACACTCGGCGCGGCGATGCTGGACATCGACCGCGAACGCGGCACACGCGCCAACGCAGTCGCCCCCGGACTGGGGACCGGGATCGGCGCCTTGTTCTCTGGACTGATCGTCCAGTATCTGCCGGCACCCACCCGGCTCGTCTACGTCGTGTTCATCGGAATCTTCGCCGTGCAGGCCCTCGGCGTGGCGCTGCTTCCGCGAACCACCGCCCGCAGGCCCGGGCTGCGTGCCGCTCTCGTACCCGAACTCGTGGTGCCCCGGCACCTGCGCCGACCTCTCCTCGCGGTGGCACCCGTGCTGTTCGCCGTGTGGTCGCTCGGTGGCTTCTACGGATCACTCGCCCCGGCCCTGGCCCAGCAACTGTCAGGCACAGGCTCCGTGGTGATCGGTGGTCTTGGACTGTTCGTGCTCACCGTGGTGTCGTCCGTCACTACCGTCGTCTTCGCCCGCACGCCCGCCAGGACTGTGATGTTCCTGGGAACCGCGCTACTCGTGCTCGGCTCGCTCGGGACCTTGGTGGCTGTCGAAGCGTCTTCGGTCACTGGATTTTTTGCCAGCACTTTCGTCTCCGGGATCGGTTTCGGCGCGGGATTCCAGGGCGGGATGCGCACCGTCGTGCCACTGGTTGCGGAACACGAGCGGGCGGGGGTCCTTTCCTCGATCTACGTGATCTGCTACCTGGGCATGGGCCTGCCCGCCATCGTCGCCGGAATCCTCGTCGTGCACGGAGGTGGCCTGCCATCCGCGACTCGGGACTACTCATTGTTCGTAGTCGCGTTCGCGGTCGCGACACTGATCACTCTCCTACGCACCAGGGATACGAGCCACCCCACAGACCTGACGTGCCCCGCTCACCAGGACGTCCGCTGTGCACTTTGCACTGAGACGCCTTCCGCTTTCCGAACGTGATCGTTTGGTTTGGGCTGGGTGGGCATGAACGCCTGCTGGCGGCGGGCGAGATGGGAAGGTACGTCCGCTCGCGTCGCTCGTGGAGGTGGCTGGTGCCGTCGGTGCTTGGTCTGCTGGAGGCCCGGGAGAAGAAGGTGCTGGAAGAGGTCGCGCGGCTGCGGGAGGAGGCCGAGCGGGTGCAGGCCGCGCTCGGCGACGCGGAACGCGCACTTCAGCGTCTTGCGGATGCCCGTTGCAACGGTGGCCGAGGTGCTGGCCGAGCCGTCTTCCGCGGTTGCGGAGCCGGTGGGAAGCGCGGTGGCGGGGGCGGTGGTGCCGGACGGGTCGAGGGCATGACAGCGTCGGTCCTGGCGCCGGACTGTCAGCGGATCGTGTCGGTGCTGGCGTCGGATGCGGGCCGGGAGGGTATGCGCTGCCAGCATCTGGCCATGGCCCTGGACCTGGAAGCGGTCCCGGCGAAATTCGAGGGACTTCGGTCGCAGGCGAAACGCCTGGTGGAGCGGGGGTGGGCCCAGCAGGTGCTGCCGGGGGTGTTCACCGCTTTCGCGGGACCGGCCGACTGAAGGGACCCGGGCGGCGTCCGGCCGGACGGCCGCTCATGAGCATGGTCATGGACCACAGCACCATGGCCTCGTGCATGGCGGGCAGCGTCTCGTAGTCACGCACCAGTCGACGCGAACGCATCAGCCAGTTCAAGGTTCTCTCCACCACCCACCTGCGTGGCAGTACCACGAACCCGGTGATGTCGTCGGTGCGTTTGACGATCTCGAGGATGAGACGGAGCTTCTCGGCTGCCCAGCCGACCAAGCTGCCGGTATAACCGCCGTCGGTCCACACCAGGCGGACGGAGAAGTACAACTCGCGCAGCCGCTCCAGCAGGGGGACCGCGGCGCCGCGGTCCTGCACGCTCGCTGCGGTCACAGCCACGGCCAGGACCAGGGCGAGGCAGTCCACCGCCAGGTACCTCTTGCGGCCGCCCACCTTCTTCCCGCTGTCCCACCCGGACGTCGAGCGCGGGATGTTCGCGGCCGCCCGCACCGACTGCGAGTCCACGATGGCGGCCGTCGGGTCCGGCGAACGGCCCTCCTTCTGGCGCACCTTGTCGCGCGGCCGGTCGTGGAGCTCAGTGAGCATTGGCAGCGTGAACATCGAGCTCAGCGTCATCGCGTGCCCGCCATGCCAGCCATGCCAGCCATGCCAGCCATGCGTGACAGGGAGGGTCCGGGCCGGATCGATGTGCGCCTGCCGCAGGATCCGCGCCGCGCTGTCCGGTGTCAGATGCGCCGCATGGCCACCGCACAGGAACCGTTCGGCCAGCGCCACCACATGGCTGGAACGGTTGGCCAGAGCGGGGCCGTGGAGCCCTGGCCGAGGGAGAAGATCAGGTGCAGACCGAACCGACCGGCCAGCAGAGCGAGCGCGATACCGGGCAGCGACCGCTCCCGTCCGGCCAGGGGATCCACGAGGCACAGCACCGCGGCCCAGCCGGCTCCAGGGCCACAGGGCGACCCCGGTGCCCGAGGCGAGCACGTGTCCGCCCGCGGACAGCGCCACGCACACCGCTGAGAACACCGAGGCTCTCAGCAGTCTCAGATCGGCCGCAGCTCGTACTGGGACGTTGGCAGCCGCCACCATCCCAGCCGCCCAAGAACCGGCGAATGCCGGGGGTGGCCGTCGACGCGGACGGTCCCGGACCTGGTTGACCGAGTTGGCCTGCTCGACCCGCTCGTCACGCCGTCCGACGTCCAGGACCGTGACGCTGCCCGTGTTCTACTGCCCCGCCTTCACGCCGAGCACCCCGAGATCGTGCTGGTCTGGGCGGGCAATGGCTACGGCGGAGACGAGTTCAGGACCTGGGCCCAGGCCACCCTCGGCATCACCGTCAAGGCCGTCTCCCGGCCCAAGGACGTTCAAGGGCTTCGTCTTGTTGCCCAAACGCTGGGTGGTTGAACGGTCGAATTCGTGGCCGATGCGGGCCCGCCGCAAGGCGAGGCACGGAGGGTCATGAGGGTGATGAAGCTCCACTGGACGTGGGCTTGGGCGCGGCACATGACACTGCCCAACGCCTGAATGGCCAAGCGGGCGTTGCAAGGTCTCTCCTCGGTGTTACCGCGATCCACTCGCTGGCACGGGACGAAGAGATCGCTGCGACAGTCACCACCGATTTCCTCAAGCGAGCGACCGACCCAGACACCGTTCAGGAGTTGGTGCGAACCGCCGGGACGCGCTGGGCGATCAAAGAGTGCTTCCTGGCCGCGAAGAACGAGTGCGGTTCGGACCAGTACGCAGACCGTCGCTACGCGGGCTGGTACCGGCACATCACTTCGGCCACGCTCGCGCACGCCTTGCCGGCGGCCGTGGCGCACCAGGACCGGGAAAAGGGGGCGGCGCCGGTGGGAGAGCCGGGGCAATCGAGTTCACAGTGGCGGGGTTTCGGCTGATTGATCGGGAACTGTATCTGCCTGAGTGCTGGACTGGTGGTCGAGCCCGCTGCGAGGTTGCGTAGGTCCCGGCCGAGCAAAGGCCAGTCCGCCGGTTATGCGGCGGTGGCGCCCAGCAGGAGGTCGAAGGCGTCATTCGCCTCGCGGAGCACCGCCGTCGCGTCGTGGCTGCCGAGGCGCCACGCCGCCTGGTAGCAGGCGACGGTCAACTGGGCGGCGAGGACGGCGGTGGCTGGCGGGGTGCCGTGGTCGATCAGGTGTTTCTCGAGGAGGTCGGCGTAGTGCCGGGTCTTGCGGGTGTGGCGGTCTTCGAGCTCGGGGTGCTGCTTGACCAGACGGTGGTAAACCGCGTAGTGGCCGGGGTTGCGGGCGGCCTCGGTGCAGATCGCGAGCAGCAGCCGCCGAGATGTGGCCAGTGCCTGCGCGAGATCCTGGAGCGGCTCGGTGGGCGCATCGCGCATGGCCGCGGTGAGCGCGCGCAGGAAGTCGTCCTCGGTGGAGAAGACGACTTCCTGCTTGTCGCCGAAGTAGCGGAAGAAGGTGGTGCGGCCGATCTCGGCCCGCTGGGCGATCTCGTCCACGGTGACGACATCGAACCCCCGCTCCATGAAGAGCGCGAAGGCCGTCTCGATGATCCGTTCCCGGGTCTGGCGGCGTTTGCGGTCCCGCAATGACTCCACCGGAAACTTGTTCGCGCTCATTCGTCCAGGATATCCGCTCGTTCCGCCCGGCGGTCAGCGTCGGCGAGGCGGGCGGCCTCGCGCCACAGCTCCTCCTCGCGGGCCTCGTCGTGCGACTCTGGCGACGACGGCACGTGGCGGCCGCGATCGAGGTAGGACCCGGTCCGAGCGGTCAGCCCGGTCAGGATCGTCTCAGCGAGCCGCGCGCCCGCCTGCTGCGGCGTCATGCCCCGGCCGAGGAATCGCTGAAACTGGAAGAATCCGTTGAGCACGCCCCGCACGGGCCCCGGGGCGTGGCGGAAGAAATCGGTGCCCGCGACGAGCGCAGGGTTGTAGGAGTAGACGCCGACGCTCTCGGGCAGGCGGCGGGCCAGCGCGTGGGCCAGGTAGATGACGCCGAGTTTGCTGGTCGCGTACGCCCGCCCGGCCTCCCGCGCGCCACCGGCACGAGGCGTGGCCAGTCGTTCCGGCGTCTCCCAGCGCGGCGGCGGCGTGGCGCCGAGCGTATAGCGGAACTGCCCGAAGTGGCAGTCGCTTGAGGTAAGCACGATCCAGCCCGGACCGGTAAACCGGGGCAGCAGCTCCCTGACGAGCAGGTAGTGGGACAGCACATTGACCCCGAAGGTCATCTCGTACCCGTCCGTGGTGCGTTTCTCGGTCGTCGTGACCGTCAGGCCGGCGTTGCCGAGATAGCCACCCAGCGGCGGCAGGTACCCGGTGTCGAGCCTACGCAGAATCTCCTCCACCGCCCGCCTGATCTCGGCGAGCGAAGCAAGGTCACAGTCCACGCCTGTGACCGCGGAAGCACCGGTGGCTTGGGCGAGTTCCGCAGCGAGGCGCTCGCCGCCGCGGCGAGCCAGCAGGACGTAGTGGTCCTGCGGCCGTTCCCGGATCAGCAACTCGACGGTCTCGCGGCCGAAGCCGCGGGTCACGCCGGTCAACACGATGGTCCGGCTATCCATGGCAGACTCCTCGGTATCAAGTTCCAAGTGGTACTCAGTACCGTAACATGCCATGGTTCACTCCACATCGAGCGACGAAACCGCGGCTGACACGCTGGCCCGCATTTCCAGGCTCGAATGGATCTACATCCGCGGCGTGTACTTCCCGGCCACGAGGCGTGTGCGGGACCCGCGAACCTGGTACCCGAGCTTCAAGGCGGCGATCGACGGGCTGACCGACAAGAAGCGCAAGGGCCAGGTCCTCACGGTGGGTGTGCTGTCGGACGACTCCGACGAGCACGTGGTCGGGCCGGACGCGTGGCCCGGACATGCGGCTCGGCGATGTTGTGACGCGGCCGCACATCACGGTGCTGATCTGGGACCTGACCCGCCAGGCCGGGACGGTTGCAGGGGAGGCCGCCGATGCCCGATGACCGCCCACCCCGCCCGCCCCCGCGAAGGGCTGCCCGTGGGGTTGGGGCGGTTGCAGCGGCCGTTCTGAGGGGCGGCTATGGTCCAAGCCGCTCCGTCGCGGCGACTACGCACCGGACCGGGCCGTGGTCGAACGCCCAGGCGAGGCCGGGTGACCGCCGGTGATTCCCATCCCGCGCGAGCTGCGCCCCTGCCCCGACTGTCACAAGGACGTCCTGTGGACGGTGACCCGGAACGGCAAGCGACTCCTGGCCGACGGCAAGCCGGACGACCAGAGCAACCCAGGTGGCATGATTCCGTTCCTTGGCTGGGCCCGTGAACGGCCCTTTCATCGGCGCATACGTGGACCTACCTCGCCCTGGTCGGTCTCCCACCAGGGGCGGAACCGCTCCGGAGCCTGGGGGTCGCGGCTGCGACGGAGGCCGGCGCGGCTTCGGTCGCGGGCGTGAGAGCGGCCGGCTCGGTGGTTGGCGCGGCCGGGTCCGCCGGAGTGGATCCGGCGACGGGGGGAGCTCGCGGTCGAGGCGCGCGTCCAGCTCGGCGGTCTTGTCGACGGCTTCTACAACCCCCGCCGCATCCAGAAACGGCTCGGCCACCTCAGCCCGATCGAGTACGAGGAGAAGCACTACGCCAGCCAGGCAACGGCCGAACAAGTGAACCTGAAACCACGTCAACCCGCCCTGACCAGCTAGTCAGCCACTCCCATACAGCGGGGGAAACCTCCCTCCGCGAGGAGGGCGTGTCGTTTCAAAGCATAAAGACCTGGAAGACCTCCCGTGACCCTGACTAGGCCGCCAAGAAGGCCGGCGTCGAGCACCTCTGTGCCATCGCCGACGGCGAGGTCGTACCCGAGGAGGGCGAGCCTGAAATCGTCTTATGCCTGGACGAGTTCGGCCCGCTCGGCCTCCAGCCCCACCCGGGGAGACAGTGGGCCGGGCACAGTGGACGGCACAAGGACCCCGACAGGGAGCCCCGGCCCCGCCGTGCGGGGCGACCTACACCCGCTCGCACGGAGTGCGGCACCTGTTCGCCGCCTACAACCTGGGCAAGAACAAGCTCTACGGCCACATCAAGCCGAAGGAGAACCGGACGAGGTTCCTGGAGTTCTGCCGCTACCTGCGCAGCCTCTACCCGCCCACGATGCGGATCGCGATCGTGCTCGACAACTTCTCCCCGCACCTGACCACGAAGAACGACACCCGCATGGGTGACCGGGCCGCGGCCGACAACGTGGAGTTCACCTACACGCCGGCCAACAGCTCCTGGCTCAACCGCATCGAGGCCCAGTTCACCGCCCTGCGCTACTTCGCTCTGGACGGCACCGACCGCTCCAGCCACAAGGAGCAGGGGAGCATGATCCGCCGCTACATCATCTGGCGGAACAAGCACGCCGCCGACGAACACCTACGTCAGGTAGTCAGCAGGGCGAACGTCGCCTGATGCGGCACTAGCCAGGGCATCAAGGGCAATCTGCCTACTTCAAACGCCCTCGCAGGGCATGGCCGAACAACCACTCCCAAGGAAAGGAAGCTCCCACGGACTCAGAGAAGACGTCAGCCTCGGGAAGGACGCCCGGCAACGGGGGGCGCCGCCGGAGCGGTCACTCCACCGGATGAGGCCATACGCTCGCGCCACAACGCTTCCCCCAAATGGGTAAGCGCTGTTCCTAGGTCCTTCCACTCGTCCTCGGCGAACACCTCGTGGTCGTAGTCCGCGATCAACTGGGTTGCCCGCTCGAGCACCTTCACACCACGGTCCGTCAGCTCTATCACCGCTGCGCGGCCCTGCCCCCCACTCCCGACGGTGGCGACGTATCCGTCAGAGATCAGCGCGTCGATGATCGGATGCAGGCTCTGCACTTTGATCCCCGCTCGCCGCGCCAGTGCGCTGAACGATATGCCAGGATCATGTCGCAGGTGCCCCAAGAGGCCCAGGCGTCGCAGGGAGAGGCCGATGCCCTTCAGCGAGTCCTCTACCCGTCCTTCCAAAAGACGCCCCTGGAGGATCATGATCATCGTTGGACCCAGTGGGTATCGTGCCGAGCTGGCGTCCCCTGCGTCTGCCATTCACGTCTTCCTTCCCTGGCTATGTCGGACTACACCCACCGTATCGGAATAAGCAGGTCGACCGTATGGCCTCGTCTCCTCAAGGACGCCTTACCAACGTCCCGCCCACCTGGGCCCCTCTCCATGTCACCGCGCACGCCCACACAGCGCTATCGAACCTAAGCTCAGAGTTTTGCCATCACGAGTGGTGAATCGCGTGAAAGTGGCCAGATGGTTCACGTGAAAGTGTCCAGTCTGAACATCTGCGTTGACCTGCGCTTATGTCGTAGTTGACGTGTTGGAGGGAGTGGACGTTTAAGCGCGAAGCCGCAGGACATTTTGGTGCGACCCTAGATAAGAAATGCCAGGAGTGGTCGCCGGAAGACGTGGTGGCGTGTGGTTGGCGGACGAGGTGTGTTGGTTGAGCTGGTGGAGGACCGGCAGCGCGATGCCCTGCTGGTGGAGTGCCGGGCGAGGAAGATCGAGCCGCCGGGCCGTGTCGACCGCATCCTCACCGCGGTTCAGTCCCGGGCGGAGAAGGCGTTCTGCGCACGGACTATCGAGCGACTGGGCCAGGTGTGCACGGCCCGGCTGCTGGCGCTGGTGGCCGAGGGCAGCGAGGACGGCACCGCGCTGTCGGCCTCGCTGAAGCGGGACCCGGGTGCGGTCGGGCTGGACTCCCTGCTGACGGAGGTCAACAAGCTGAACGACGTACGGCAACTCGGGCTGTCCGAGGGGCTGTTCGCGGACTGCTCGGAGAAGTTGCTGGCCGCGTGGCGGGCGCGGGCGATCAAGATGTATCCCTCGGACTTCCGCGACACCGCCGAGGACGTGCGGATCACGCTGCTTGCGACGTTGTGCTCCTCGCGGCAGGCGGAGATCACCGACGCCCTGGCGGATCTGCTGATCGCCCTGGTCCAGAAGATCAACGCCCGTGCCGAGCGGCGGGTGGAGAAGCAGCTCACCGCCGAGTTGAAGAAGGTCCGCGGCAAGGAGGGCATTCTCTTCAAGCTCGCGGACGCCGCGGTCGGCAAGCCCGACGAGATCGTGCGCACGGCGCTGTACCCGGTGGTGGGTGAGAAGACTCTGCGCGACCTGGTGGCCGAGGCGAAGGCGAACGAGAAGGTCTTCAAGGCCAGGGTCCGCACCACGCTGCGGAGCTCGTACAGCAGCTATTACCGGCAGATGCTGCCGCCGCTGCTGAAGAGCTTGGGTTTCAAGTGCAACAACACCGCCTACCGGCCGGTGATGGACGCGCTCGTGCTGCTGGAGAGGTACGCGGAGGTCGACGGCAAGACGCGCTTCTACGACGCCGCCGACCAAGTGCAGATGGACGGCGTGATGCGCAAGGACTGGTGCGAGGTCGTTGTCGAGGATAAGGGCAGGGTTGAGCGTATGCCGTATGGGCTTTGTGTCCTGGTGGCATTGCGGGATGTGATCGGGCGTCGCGAGATCTGCGTCGAGGGCGGGCTGGGGTGGCGCAACTCGGAGGACGGTCTTCCCGGCGACTTCGAAGCAGCCCGCGCTGTGGACTATGCCGTGATCCGCCGGTCCGTGGACCCCGAGGGATTCATCGCTGATCTGAAGAGGCGGATGATCAGCGGCCTGGACTGGCTCTCGGCAGCTCTGGCGGACGGCTCCGTGGGTGGAGTTAAGGTCACGGGGCCCCGCAGGCCGGGCACACGGCGCCGTCCGGGGTGCACCGCGCGTCAACGTGTACCATCTCGATGTTCACGTCGACTGACAGCACCGCGACGTCGGCGATCGACGGGAGCAATAACTCCTTCAGCCGGAGCACGGCCTCGTCCACGCCCCCGAACCCTCGGCCCAGTCGCCGTGCCCACGGGTCGTTTTCGGGCGACTTGGCGGGCGGCCCGGAGAAGCTCAGCTGTAACTCAGAGTGGCCGCGTCACGGAAGTTGAGCCGGAACCCGAAGTCGTGAGCATCCGGCGCGGGCGCTGCCTCCCGAGCTGTTGTCAGATGTCCTTGGACGGCGAAGTCAGTCGACTGTGAGTTGGTGATCTGGGCGGACTTGATTGGTTGGGAAGGATGCCCTGCGGCGTGGGGGTAGTGGTGCTTGGTTGTGGACGTAGACCCTGATGGTGTCGTAGGAGATCGAGGTCTTGTGCTCGTCCATGAGCTTCGCCCAAATCTCCGCCATGAGCTTCGCCCAAATCTCTGCGGGGTCGTGACCGGCTTCCGTCAACTTCTGCCAACTCGCGTGCACTGCTGTGAACTTGACCCGCTCGCCAGTAGCATCCGACCGGCCAGTAGCACGCCGCCCGAGCAGCCACCCTCGAAAGGGTCTCCTGCATGCGCCTGACCTCCCGCGTCGCTCCCGCTGCCCTCGCCGTGGCCGCTCTCCTGCTCGGTGTCCTCCCCGCGCAGGCCCGGGCCCACCCCGACCGGGCCCCCGACCGCGTCCCTGATCGGGTCACGGTCGGTGACCGTACTTTCATCGCCGATGGGCAAGGCCGCGTGCTCCAGTGGCGCGGCTTCAATCTCGCCGACAAGAGCAGCCGAGGCGCCAACGCGTTCGCCGGCATCCACGAGAGCGACCTCAAGGACATGGCTGCCCGGGGCTTCAACCTCGCGCGCCTCGCGTTCTTCTGGGACGACCTCGAGCCCGCCCCCGGGTACTACGACGGCGGCTATCTCGCCAAGATGCGCCGCATTCTCGATTGGGCCAACCGCTACCGCATCAAGGTTATTCTCGACGCCCACCAGGACGTTTACGGCCCTCACTTCGGCTCCCGTGGTGTCCCCGACTGGGCCACCCGCGACGAGGGGTTGCCGTTCGAGCCGATACCCGGGGACTGGTTCTCCGAGTACTTCGAGCCGTCCGTGCAGATCGCCTTTGACCACCTGTACAAGGACGCCGACCTCCGCGCCGCGCACGCTCGCATGTGGATGACGGTCGCCTCCGCCCTGGGCAGGCACCCGGCGCTGCTCGGGTACGACCTGATGAATGAGCCGTTCGCGAAGTTCCTCGAAGGCGAAGACCTCCCTGCCGCCGCGGCCCGCTTCGAGGCCACCGAGCTCACCGAGCTGTGGAACCGCCTTGCCCGGGCGATCCGCCTGGTCGACCACAGGTCGTGGGTATTCGTCGAACCAACCGTCATCGTCGGTCTCGGTGTCCCGACCCGGATGGGCCGCATCGACGACCCGCACGCCGGCTACGCGCCGCACTTCTACGAGACCGGGATGGAGACCGGCGCCGACTATGACCCCAACGGCACCTTCATCCGCGACTACGAGGCCGCGATCAGCGACTACCCGACCCGTCACCGCATGCCGGTGATCGTGGGGGAGTGGGGCGGCGACCCCTACGTTCGGCACGCAAGCCAGTTCGTCACCGACATGACGGCTTCCATGGACCGCTTCTCCAGTGGCTGGACGTGGTGGCAGTGGTGCCGGGGCGGCGGCTACTGCTTCCTCGACCAGACGGGCGCCGCGAAGCCCAACGCCCGGCTGCTCGTCCAGCCGTACGCGCGGGCCGTCGCGGGCGACCCGCTCACGTTCGCGTACGACCCGGCTACCCGCACCTACACGCTCACCTTCCGCACCCGCGACACCGCGGAGGGGCCCACCCGGATCACCGTGCCCAGGGACACGTACCCGGGCGGCTACCGCGTCGATGTCCAAGGCAGCAAGGCCGGCTGGGACGACCATGGCCAGACCGTCACCGTGAGCACCCACGGCAGGGCCGGAGCCATCTACAGGGTCACGATCAGCCCGAGGTAGCCCACCCGATTCGCTCGGGGGCCGCGGCCCGCGGCCCCCGCATCAACTGGAGAAACGCCTGCTCCACATCACTGTGGGCAAGCACCTGCCTGCGGAGCGGGTGACACCGCCTTCCCCAGGCCATGCGATCGAGGTTCACCTCACACGACCAGGTTCGCCGGCAAGGAAGCCCGAACGACTGGGTTCGCTGTCCAATGCCTCGGTTGGGTGACAGCGGTCATCAAAACGCTCCTCCGCGACGTGAACAGAGCCAACCGCGCGAGGTCACACGGATGGGGTGCCGTTTTGGGATCGCGTTCCTGTGGGGCGTGGAGGACGAACGTGTCGTGCGGTGCCCGGTGTGCGGGACCCGCTTCGCGCTGTGCGACGGGCGCCGGCACGATGCGATCTACTGCGGACACGCATGGCGGACGCCCTCACCGCCGCCGCACGGGCCGACGGGAATGGGTACCGGGACGACGCCACCGCGGTGGTGCTGCGGCACCACCGCTGATCAGCGCCTGCTGTCTCCGGGCGCGAGAAGGCTGGTGACCTCGGCGATCGCCTCCGCCGGGGGGTGGAAGTAGGCGTGCCGTTAACGAGCGCCGGGCCAGGCACCGAGTAACCCGTCATGAGGTGGGCAGAGTCCTCGCCGCCGGTCAGCCGTGCCGGCGATCCACCCGCCACGAGGTCGGCACGAAGCCATGGCGGATCGGTCAAGAGCTTGCGCAGGTGGGCGTCATAGGTCGACGCCGGCAGAACTGGCGTAGCTACTGGACGAATCTCGGAGCTGTGACGTTCTGTGACCATTGGCGAGACCTATGTGCGTCCAATCATGGGCGGGCTGGTCCGTCGTTGACGGGGGCAGACTCTGCCGATTGAGAGCCGGGGCGCCCTGGCCGGCACCTCGGTCGCCGCTACGGCGCAGCGGCGGCCGGCTGGACCGTCCTTGCCCGATTCGACGGGTCGACGAGGCTCAGGTGGCGGCGAGCAGCATGTCCTCTCCGGTCGACGGGCGAAGGCCGTCGGTGCGATCGGCGAAGTAGCGCCCGGCGTGCGAAGCCCCCGACACGTGCCGGGCGTCCGTGAAACCGGATTTGCGGGCGAGGGCCAGCATCTCCTGCGGGGTGTAGAAGCTGATGAACGGTGTTCCGGACGCGCGCGCACCTTCCCTGCTCGCCCGCAGGCCGGGGCGATCGGCCTCGTCGAGCAGTTCGGGCGGCAGGAGGAAGGTCATCACGAGCGTGGAACCGGGGGCGAGCCCGGCGATCTGGCGCAGGGTGGCCGCAGTGGCGTCCTCGGTGAGGTACATCGTGACGCCGGTGGAGGCGATGAACGCCGGCTGGCCGGGGTCGAAGCCGACGGCAATCAGCTTCTTCAGCCAGTCCTCGCTCGCCTCGAAGTCGACCGGCACCAGATGCAGCCAGTCGGGGATGCCGTAGCCCAGTTCGACCAACCGACGGCGCTTCCACGCCTGCGGGCCGGGCTGGTCGACCTCGAAGACCCGCAGGCGGGAGGCGGTCTCCGGCCTGCGCTGGGCGAAGGTGTCCAGCCCGGCTCCCAGGATGACGTACTGGGTGACGCTGTGGTCGGCCTGCTCGATGATCAGGTCTTCGATGAACCGGGCGCGGGCCGCCATGGCCGCCCGGAACCCGCTGGTGAGGGGCGGGTCCATGTCGGGGCGGCGGCGCCAGTCGTCGTCAGGGGCTGCCAGCTCCAGGCCGATCTCGTCCTCGAACACGTGGGGCGGCCGGTCGACCTGGACGTGCATCGCCCGCCAGAGGGCGGTCCGCACCGCGGTGCCGTCCGGCGCCGCGGTCGGTTCGTCTGCCATGGTGTTCCCCTTCTGCGTCGCAGTCAGTTCTTGACCGGAGCCTGGAGGCTCCACAGCCGCCCGTCGGGGTCGCGGACCGTCATCAACCTGGTCCCGAAGTGGGTGTCCTCGAACGGCGTCACCACCTCGACGGCCGGACTGGCACCGAACGCGTCCGCGTCCGGCACCTTCAGCACGACCTGCATCTGAGGCTCCCGGTCCTCGGGGACCTCCGCGATGAAGACGTAGGGACCGTCGCCGTTGCGGAGTTGGCCGGAGCTGTGGCCCGTCTCGAACTCCAGTTCGTAGCCCAGCGCCTGGAAGAAGCGTGCCGCCTTGCCCCAGTTGTGGGTCTCCAGGAACAGGGCCTCGATGCCCTCGGTCGCCATGTCATGCCTCCTTCTCGGTCGATTGGCGCTCTTGCCCATGGGCGTCGTCGAGGTAGGCACGCAGCGCCTCGGCGACCAGCGCCGACAGCGACATGCCCGACTCGATGGCGCGGTACTTCACCTGCTTGATCAGCCCGATCGGCAGGTACACGTTGAACTGCTTGACTTCCTCATCGCCCACGAGTCCAGACTAAACCCGTTGCTAGCATGCTAGCAAGTGGTCCGGTCAAGACCGGGCGCGATCCCGAGGTGCCGCGGCTGGTGCTCCGCGGCAACCCGGTGCTCACCACCGCGCCAGTCCCCGAGGAGCAGGTGCCGCAGCGGGGAACCCTTCGGCAGATCGCCGGGTATCTGGCCGACGCCGTCCAGGAGACGGCTGCGGCTGCGGGTCGGTGCCGGCGGCAATGTCGGTGAGCCGCTGATGGCCAACGGATGGCGCCGCTATGGGCGTATCCGCGCGGAAGCGACCGGCTGGCTCGAACGCGTCGAGATCCCCCGGGACCGGGTCGATGACACCCCTGCCGTGTTCTTCGGTGGTGTGCGGCAGCGGCTGCGGATCGCCAGGAACCTCGTCGTCTTGCCGCGCCTGGTGTTCATGGACGGGCCGACCAGCGGTTTGGACGTGTCCGTGCAGGCATGCCTGCTCGACCTCATCCGTTCGCTCGTCAGCGACCTGGGGCCGGCTGCCGTCATCGTCACGCACGGCCTCGCCGTCGCCCGCCTGATCTCTCTGATGGAACTCTGGTGATGAAGGACGGCCGAGTCATCGAGTCCGGTCTGACCGACCGGGTACTGGACGATCCGCAGGCCCCGTACACGCAGTTGCTCGTCTCCTCGATCCTGCAAGGGTGATCCGTGACGACCGGCCGGCCGGCCCTCGCCGTCTCCGGCCTGGGCAAGACCTTCACCATGCGCCTGCAGGGCGGGCAGCGACTCGCCGTGCTGCGCGGGCTCCTCCGTCCGGCTCCCCGGACCCGAGCACCACTTCCTGATCAACCCGTACGGCCTGCTCTTCGAGGAGATCACCGCGTCGATCCTGGTCAAGGTCGTCCTCTCCGGCCGGCCCGTCGAGGACCCCCCGCGCCCCGTCGGCCCCGCCGGTTTCGTCATCCACAGCGCCATCCACGCCGCCCGCCCCGACGTCCACGGCGTCCTGCACACCCACACCAAGGCCGGCTGTGCGGTCGCCGCGCAGGAGGACGGTCTGCTCCCGCTCGACCAGATCTGCATGGAGTTCTGCGGCAGGGCCGGCTACCACGGCTACGAGGGCGTCGCCCTCAACCTCGCCGAACAGCGCCGTCTTGTCACCGGCCTCGCCGACCACCCCGCGATGATCCTGCGCAACCACGGCCTGCTCACCGTCGGCGAAACCCCTGCCCGAGCCTTCCTGCGCATGTACTGCCTCGACACGGCATGCGAGATCCAGACCGCGGCCACGGCCGCCGGCTCCGAGCTCATCACCCCCCACCCCGGTATCTGCGAACTCACCGCACGCCAACTGGCCGGCGAGGACGACAGCTCCGACCTCCAGGACGACAAGGCGTACGGCCTCGACTGGGCGGCGCTGTTCCGGATGGTCGAGCGCACCGCCCCCGACTACAGGGACGGAAGCCTCGGGTTCACGCACGGCTCGTAGAGCTGCTGCCGAAGCCCCTCCGGCGGCAGCGGTGTTGTCGTGTTCCGTCACGTTGCCCGGGCGACCCGCTTCGGTGTTTCGCCGCCGCGCGGGGTCGTCGCCCAGGCATCGGGCGCGCCGCGTCAGGCCGAGAGAACCGTCAGCCCCTCCGGCGCCGTCACGTTCACCGTTCCGTCCGCCGCCAGCGTGATGTCCAGCCGCGCCCCGCCGACCTGGAGCCCCGTCACCGTCAGCGGGGCGTACGCCCCGGCGAACGTGGGGGCCACCGTGACCGTGCCGCCCGGGACGTCCGCGTCCAGGCCGAGGGCCGAGCGCAGTACCAGGACCGAGGAAGCGGCCGCCCAGGCCTGCGGGCGACACGACGCGGGGTAGGGGGCGGGG
>NZ_JAHLEM010000282.1 GCF_018883605.1 Streptomyces niphimycinicus
CGCGGCGGCGGCCGCCAGCGCCTCGGCGAGCCGGGGCGGTACGCCACGGCGCCGCAGCGCCGCGCTCCATCCCGGCGCGATGGTGAGCAGGGCGCCGGTGGCCAGCGCGGAGAGCAGAAAGCCGTAGCTCCGGGCCAGCCAGGGGTCGTAGAGCACCAGCGCGAGGACGGCGGCGGCCAGGGCCGGGAGCAGGGAGCGGCGGCGTCCGGTGCCGAGGGCGAGCAGCGTGATCAGCCCGCAGGCGGCGGCGCGCAGCACACTGGGCTCGGGTCTACAGACGATGACGAAGGCGAGCGTGAGCCCGCCGCCGAGCAGGGCGGTGGTCCGCAGCCGGATGCCGAGCGCGCCCGCGAGACCGCGCCGCTCGGCCCGCCCGGCCAGCCGCGGCGGACCCGTGAGCAGGGCGAGCACCAGCGTCAGGTTGCTGCCGGAGACGGCCATGAGGTGGAGCATGTCCGTGGCCCGGAATGCCTCGTCCAGTTCGGGCGGTACCCGTGAGGTGTCCCCCACGACCAGCGCCGGGAGCAACGCCCGCGCGTCCGGGGAGAGTCCGTCGGTCGCGGTGCGCAGCCCGGCGCGCAGCCGCCCGGCCAGCCGCTGGACCGCGCTGGGCGGGCCCGTGACCCGCGGGGGTCCGCCGCCGTTCACGCGCACCACGGCCGCAATGCGGTCCCCGTCGCGCAGCGGCGGCGCCAGGCGGCCGTGGACACGCAGCTTGGTGGACGGCAGCAGCCCCAGCCAGGCCGTCCGCTCCTTACCGGCCCTCGGGTGGACCGTCACCAGGACGGGGGTGCGGGTGGTGGTCGTGGTGCCGTCGGGGCCGGTGACCCGATCGGCCTCGGCCTCCAGGACCACGGACGCGGGCGCGAGCGCCGCGCCCCGCACGCGTGGCCGGGTGAGCCGTGGGTCCCCCGTGACCGTCACCTCCGCGGTGGCCTCGGCGTACTCCCGGGCCAGCGCGGGCACCGGGCCACGGCGTACGTCCGCGCCATGCAGCCCGGCGACCGCCCCCGCCGCAGCCCCGCACAACAGCACGGCGGCCAGCGCCCCTGCCGTACGGCGCCCACGCCATGCGACGGTGCGTGGCGGCGAAGTGGCCTGTTGCCGCGGCACGTTGCGGCCGTCTGCGGTGCCCGGCCGCCTCCGGGCCCCGGGGGCGGCGTTGGACGCGGTATTGCGCGCGGCATTGCGCGACCGGCCTGCTGTCGGCGGTGGTGCCTTCCGCTCCCGCTGCCGAGGCTGGGCGCCGGGCGGCTGCGGCGGGGTGGGCTCCGACGGGGCGGGTCCGAGTACCTGTCGGTCGTTCGGGAGCGGCACTGGCGAGGGCATGTCCGGCCCGCACCGGGGACGGGGGACGTCGCGCCGTCGTCCACCCCGTGCCGGGGCTCGTCGGCGGGCCCGGACGAGCAGCCAGGCCGCCACTAGGGAGGCAACCGCGCAGGCGAGGGCCACCATATGGGCCGGTGCGTCCAGGGCGAGCGCCGCGGCTGCCCAGGCGGCCAGGGCCGGGGGCACTAGGCGGAGGTCGGGTGGGCCCTCCTGGCGTGGCTGTGACGCACCGCGCGGGGACACGGCCGCCGCATGGACCGGGGCGCGGGCCTGCGGGGGCCTCGTGACCGTCATGGCCGGACCAGCGGGCGCAGATCGGCGAACCGGCGCTCGCCGATGCCGTTCACCTCGCGGAGTTCATCGATGGAGCGGAAACCTCCGTGCTGGGTGCGGTAGTCGATGATGTGCCGGGCCAGGACGGGACCGACTCCCGGGAGGGTGTCGAGCTGTTCGGCGGTCGCGGAGTTGAGGCTGACCGAGCCACCGGGCACCCCCGGTCCGGCCGGTGGGTTCGCGCCGTTGGCCACGTTCGGGTCATGGGGTGCGTTCGGGCCGTTGGGTGCGTTCAGGCCGTTGGGTGCGTTTGGTGCGCCAGCGGCCGGATCGGCGGCCGCACCCGGTGCGGGTGATCCGCCCGCTGGGGCGCCGACGACGATCTGCTCGCCGTCCACCAGCGGCCGGGCCCGGTTCAGCCCGCTCAGGTCGGCGCCCGGCCGTACTCCACCCGCCGCTTCGAGGGCGTCGGCGACCCGCGCCCCTGGCGGCAGCTTCCACAGCCCGGGGCGGCGGACCTTGCCGGTCACATCCACGACGACCGTGCGACCGCCGCCGGACGGGGTGAGTCGTCCCCTGGGCATCGGACCGGGTTCGGAGGGCGCGGCGCGCGGGGGCTCCGGATCCGGTGCGCGCACGGTCTGGGGCCGGCCGGTCCAGAAGTGATACGCCGCGAAGGCCACTGCGGCGAGCAGGGCGACCGCCAGGGCGGCGACCGTTCTCAGCTCCATACCGCAGCGCAACTGGAGCCACACCGGCAGCCGCTCACGCAGGGCGAGCCTTACCCGGTCGCGTCGGCGCAGCGGACCATCCCCGGGCACGCCCTCAGATGCCTCCTCGCGCGGGTCCCTGGACAACCCCTTGCGCGCGTCCCAGGGCGGCACCTCGGACACGTCCCCGAGTGGCCCCTCAGCCGCGTCCCGAGGCGGCTCCCCGCACACGTCCCCGGGTGGCCCCTCGCGCACGTCCCGGAGCGGCCTCTCGCGCACGTCCCG
>NZ_JAHLEM010000283.1 GCF_018883605.1 Streptomyces niphimycinicus
GTCCCAGGGCGGCACCTCGGACACGTCCCCGAGTGGCCCCTCAGCCGCGTCCCGAGGCGGCTCCCCGCACACGTCCCCGGGTGGCCCCTCGCGCACGTCCCGGAGCGGCCTCTCGCGCACGTCCCGGAGCGGCCTCTCGCGCACGTCCCCGGACGGCCCCTCGCGCACGTCCCGAGGCTGCCCCTCGCACACGACCCCGGACGGCTCCTCGCACACGACCCCGGGCGGCTCCCCGGGCTCGTCCCCGAACAGCCCCTCGGTCCTCACCTCCCCGCTCCGTACCTCCGCAGCCTCTGCCTCCCCCACCGACGCTTCCCCGGCCAGGCGCCCCTCGGCCCGTCCTTTCGCGAAGCCCCTCGGCCCGTCCCGGCTGCTCAGGGTGACCGACCCGACCGCGATCGGGGGAGCCGACGGTGTGGGGAAGAGCGCCGCCACGCGGCTGGCGCGTGGAGGGGTGGCGGGGTGGGTCCGGCGGTCAGTGGTGCGGTGGTGGTGGCCCCCGGCGCGGGACGAAGCGGTGCCGGATGGCGGGCGTGGGCGGCGGCCCACCCCGCCGTCGCGATGGCGGCCGCGCCCCGGACCCTTGCCTACTGTGCGTGATCGCGTCCTCATGCACCCGACGGTAGAGACAAGCGGCCGATCGCGCCGATCCGCTTCAATTCCCGGGGATAACCACCAGGTTGTGGATAACTCCGTCACTCCGTCGAGCGAGGACCTTGCCCGCCCGACCAAGGACCGCCCAATCAAGGACCGCCCGGCCAAGGACCGCCCGGCCAAGGACCGCTCGCCCACCCTCCGCTAGCGCGGAGAGACCACCGCTCCCAGCAGCCCCGGCCCCGTATGGGCCCCGATCACCGCGCCCACCTCGCTCACATACAGCTCCGCCAGCCCCGGCACCCGGTCCCGCAGCCGCTCCGCGAGCGCCGCCGCCCGTTCGCCCGCCGCCAGGTGCTGCACCGCGATGTCCACCGGGCTCCGGCCCGCCCGCTCCACCACGATCTCCTCGAGCCGGGCGATGGCCTTCGAGGCGGTGCGGACCTTCTCCCGCAGCTCGATCCGCCCCTCGTCGAGCTGGAGCAGCGGTTTGACCGCGAGCGCCGAGCCGAGCAGGGCCTGGGCCGCGCCGATGCGGCCGCCGCGCCGCAGATAGTCGAGGGTGTCGACGTAGAAGTAGGCGGCGGTGCCGTCGGCCCGTTTCTCCGCCGCCGCCACGGCCTCGTCCAGCGTGCCGCCGCCCTCCGCCGTCTCGGCCGCCGCCAGCGCGCAGAAGCCCAGCGCCATCGCGACCATTCCGCTGTCCACCACCCGCACCGGAACGGGCGCGTCCTGTGCCGCGAGCGCCGCCGCGTCGTAGGTGCCGGAGAACTCGGCCGACAGATGCAGGGAGACGATGCCCGTCGCGCCCTCCTCGGCGGCGGCCCGGTAGGCGGCCGCGAACATCTCCGGACTGGGCCTGGACGTCGTCACCGGCTTCCGCTTCTGCAACGCCTGCGCGAGGGACCGGGCCGAGATCTCGGTGCCTTCTTCCAGGGCCCGGTCGCCGAGCACGACCGTCAGCGGCACCGCGGTGATGCGATGCCGCTCCATCGCATCCTGCGGCAAGTAAGCCGTTGAATCGGTCACGATCGCGACATGGCGGGACATGACTGGGAGGTTATCGGGGGATGGAGCCTGCCGACAGCGCGACCCCAGCGGATGATCAATTGCCTTACCCATCATGCCCTGTTCAGACGTGGCTCAGATCCTGTTCTCGGGCCGGGTTCCGGGGTCTCAGGCCGGGGCGTGGGATCCCGGGCCGGATGGTGGGACTCAGGCCGTGTTCTCGGGACGGCGGGACTGCTGCCAGGGCTTCTGCCACGCCTGGGGCTCCGTCTGGGGCCTCGCCCCGAGCGATGGCCGCGGCGGCTCCGGCTCCCGCCCCGCCTCGGGCCCCGATTGCGCCCCTGCCTCGGGCCGCGCCCCTGCCTCAGGCGCCGTCCGCGTCCCCGCCTCGGGCGCCGGCCACGACCCCGCATCCGTCCGCGGCTCCTCCGGCTCCACCGCCGTCCAGTGCCGCAGCGCCCCGGCCTCCATCTCGATCTCGCGGTTCAGCGAGTCCAGGTCGTCATGCGCGAACCGCTGCGTCCGCTCCTGCACCGCCCAGCGCAGCGAGTCCGCGGAGTGGGTGATCCGCTCCGTACGCTGCCGCAGGTCGGGCAGCAGGACGGCGAGACGGGACTTGTCGGGCTCCAGCTCCAGCCGCTTCAGATCCGCTTCCAGATCCTGCGCATGGGCGCTCAGCCGCTGGAACAGGACCAACGACTCCGACAGTGACTGGTCTTGCGGGGCAGCGGCCTGAAGCGCCTGGCTGGTGGCGCGCATCGAGCCGCGCAGGGAGAGCCGAAGCTGGGCCAGCTCACCGGCCGCGCCGGGCTGCGCGAGCTGCCGGGCCCGGAGTCTGGTGTCCTCCACGGTGCGGCGGGCCTGGTGCACGGTGCGGTCGATACCGCGCTTCGCCGCCCTGACCGCTCGGACGGCCCCATAGACCCCCGCCAGCATGATCAGGACGAAAAGCAGCAACAGGATCCAGATGGCTTCCATGTGCGCTCCTTGGGCGGCGGTCACGGCACGGTGGCGGTCGTCCTCCCAGCGTAAACGCGCCGGGCGGGCCAGAGGTTCCTGACGAACCCCCAACCCGCCCACATGTGGCACTCCGCGGAGGGGACGGCCCTTACAGCGCGGCCCTTACAGCGCGGCCCCTTACAGCGCGGCCCCGCCCCCGCCCCGCATCACGCCGGAACGATGTTGACCAGCTTCGGCGCCCGCACGATGACCTTACGGATACCGGCGCCGTTCAGCGCTGCCACGACCGCCGGGTCACCCAGCGCCAGCGCCTCCAGCTCCTCGTCCGAGACCGAGGGCGCGACCTCCAGCCGGGCCTTGACCTTGCCCTTGACCTGGACCACACAGGTGACGGTCTCGTCCACGACATACGCCGGGTCGGCGACCGGGAAGGGCTCGTGGACGACGGACGCGGAGTGGCCCAGCCTGCGCCACAGCTCCTCGGCGACATGCGGGGCCAGCGGCGAGATCAGCCGCACCAGCCCCTCGGCCACCGAGCGGGGCACCTCGCGCACCTTGGTGACGTGGTTGTTCAGCTCGGTGATCTTGGCGATGGCGGTGTTGAAGCGCAGGCCCTCCATGTCCTGCCGGACGCCGTCGATCGCCTTGTGCAGGGCGCGCAGCGTCGCCTCGTCGGGCTCGCTGTCGACGACGGTGACCTCACCGGTGCCCTCGTCGACGACATTGCGCCACAGCCGCTGGAGCAGCCGGTACTGGCCGACCACGGCGCGGGTGTCCCAGGGCCGTGAGACATCCAGCGGGCCCATGGCCATCTCGTACAGCCGCAGGGTGTCGGCCCCGTACTCGGCGCAGATCTCGTCCGGCGTGACGGCGTTCTTCAGGGACTTGCCCATCTTGCCCAGCAGCCGGGTGACCCGCTCGCCCTCGTACCAGTAGGCCCCGTCCCGCTCCTCGACCTCGGCGGCCGGGACGGCGATACCGCGGCTGTCCCGGTAGACATACGCCTGGATCATGCCCTGGTTGTACAGCTTGTGGAACGGCTCGACCGAGGAGACATGCCCCAGGTCGAACAGCACCTTGGACCAGAACCGCGCGTACAGCAGATGCAGCACCGCGTGCTCGGCGCCGCCGACGTACAGGTCGACACCGCCGTGCGGCTGACCCTCGCGCGGCCCCATCCAGTAGCGCTCGGTCTCGGGGTCGACCAGCCGCTCGCTGTTGTGCGGGTCCAGGTAGCGCAGCTCGTACCAGCAGGATCCGGCCCAGTTGGGCATGGTGTTGGTCTCGCGGCGGAACGGCCGCGGCCCGCGCCCGTCGCCCAGGTCCAGCACCACGTTGACCCAGTCCTCGTTCCGGGACAGCGGGGTCTCCGGGGAGGTGTCGGAGTCGTCCGGGTCGAAGGTACGCGGCGAGTAGTCCTCGACCTCGGGCAGCTTCAGGGGCAGCATCGACTCGGGCAGGGCGTGGGCCACGCCCTCCTCGTCGTAGACGATCGGGAACGGCTCGCCCCAGTAGCGCTGCCGGCTGAACAGCCAGTCCCGCAGCCGGTAGTTGACGGTGCCCTCGCCGATGGCGCGGGACTCCAGCCACTCGGTGATGCGCGCCTTGGCCTCGACGACGCCCAGCCCGTCCAGCGATACGGACTCCCCCGTCGAGTTGACGATCTTCGCGTCGTACGAGGCGAAGGCGTCGTCCCAGGTGGACGGGTCGGTGCCGCGATCGTCCGAGGGCTCGACGACACAGCGCATCGGCAGCTCGAAGGCGCGGGCGAAGGCGAAGTCACGGCTGTCGTGTGCCGGAACGGCCATGATCGCGCCGGTGCCGTAGCCCATCAGGACGTAGTCGGCGATGAAGACGGGCACCTGCTCGCCGCTGACCGGGTTGATGGCGTACGCACCGGTGAAGACGCCGGTCTTCTCCTTGACCTCGGCCTGCCGCTCGACGTCGGACTTGGCCGCGGCCTGCTTGCGGTAGGCGTCGACGGCCTGGGCCGGGGTGGCGTGGCCGCCGGTCCAGGCGTCGCGGGTGCCCTCGGGCCAGGCGCCCGGGACGATCTCGTCCACCAGGCCGTGCTCGGGCGCCAGGACCATATAGGTGGCGCCGAACAGGGTGTCCTGGCG
>NZ_JAHLEM010000284.1 GCF_018883605.1 Streptomyces niphimycinicus
GTGGCGTGGCCGCCGGTCCAGGCGTCGCGGGTGCCCTCGGGCCAGGCGCCCGGGACGATCTCGTCCACCAGGCCGTGCTCGGGCGCCAGGACCATATAGGTGGCGCCGAACAGGGTGTCCTGGCGGGTGGTGAAGATCGTGATCTTGGCGTTGGCGTGGTCGGTCACCGGGAAGTCGACCCGGGCGCCCTCGCTGCGGCCGATCCAGTTGCGCTGCTGGAGCTTGATGGCCTCGGGCCAGTCCAGCTCGTCCAGGTCGTCCAGCAGCCGGTCGGCGTAGGCGGTGATGCGCATGTTCCACTGGCGCAGCTTGGCCTTGAAGACCGGGAAGTTGCCGCGCTCGGAGCGGCCGTCCGCGGTGACCTCCTCGTTGGCCAGCACGGTGCCCAGGCCGGGGCACCAGTTGACGGGCGCGTCCGAGGCGTAGGCCAGGCGGTACTCGCCCAGGATGTCGGCGCGCTCGGGCTCGGTCAGCTCGGCCCAGGGGCGGCCGTCGGGGGTCGGGCGCTCACCCGAGGCGAACTGCTGGACCAGGGTGTCGATGGGGCGCGCGGTCTTCGCCTCGGAGTCGTACCAGGAATTGAAGATCCGCAGGAAGATCCACTGGGTCCACCGGTAGTACTCCGGGTCGATCGTCGCGAAGGAGCGGCGCTGGTCGTGGCCCAGGCCCAGGCGGCGCAGTTGCCGCCGCATGTTCACGATGTTGGCCTCGGTGCTGACCCGCGGATGGGTGCCGGTCTGCACCGCGTACTGCTCGGCGGGCAGGCCGAAGGCGTCGAAGCCCAGGGTGTGCAGGACGTTGTGACCCGTCATGCGGTGGTAGCGGGCGAAGACATCGGTGGCGATGTAGCCCAGCGGATGGCCCACGTGCAGCCCCGCACCCGAGGGGTACGGGAACATGTCCATGACGAATTTCTTGGGCCGGGCGACGACCTCGGCGTCGCCGGCCAGGTCGCCGCCCGGGTTGGGCGCCTCATACGTGCCGTGCGCGTCCCAGAAGTCCTGCCAGCGGGCTTCGATGTCGGCGGCCAAGGCGGCCGTGTAGCGGTGCGGCGCGGCCACCTCGGCCGCGGCATTGGTCTCGCTCATGGTCCTCAAAGCTCCATCGGTCGTCTCTGCCTGCGGCAACGCAGCGGATCCCTCACGCTTCCGAAACAAAAAGACCCCTCGCACAGGAGGGGACGCCGCGCTGATGCCGACCGGGGCTGTTCTCGGTCGGTACTGGTCAGCGCGGCCCGCTAAGCAGAAGGCGTACGGCACGCATGGAGCCAGGTTACCGCAGGGCACTGACGGCCCGCACGGAGGTGACCTCCGTCACGCACGAAGAAAAGCGGGCCGTCCTTACCGGACGACCCGCCTCTTTGATGTGGAGCTAAGGAGAATTGAACTCCTGACCTCCTGCATGCCATGCAGGCGCTCTACCAACTGAGCTATAGCCCCAGGTCTTGCTCCGCCCGGTTTCCCTGGCGGCGACGCCTACATTACACGGACGCCCCGGCCTTCCGCCAAATCGATTACCCGGAGGCCGGAGCAGAGCCCCGTTACGCCGTCGCGAACGAATAGAAACGCTTCAGCGTGCAGTGCTCGTCGAGGAGCCGGCCATAGATCGGCTCCCCTTCGAGCTCGCGGTAGGTCTCGATGGGATCGCCCCTGATGATCAGCGCCCGCGCGCACTCCGCACACCAATACTGGTAGTCGGAGTTGAGCGGCTCCATGTCGCGGACGATGGGTGTACCGGTGCCGCACCAGTCGCACTTCCGGCTGTGGGCTCCCATCTCACTCAGCTCCAGCTATGGCCACAGGCCGTACACACGTAGGAAACACCACCGTTGTCACCGAGGACCTGGGCCACATGCGCGGAGCCGCAGGACGGGCACACGATGCCCGCTCGTGCCCTGCGGGACGGGTCCTCGATCGCATCGAGGATGCTGGTCCGCATCCCACCTGCCCTCCCCATCGGACGTGTCGGCCCCATCCCCCTCCGGCCGTCCGATTCTGCCACGGGACGACGCGCAGGTCAGCGGAGATTCCCCACTCGTCTCACCAGACTCATCAGTACTCCGCACAGCGCGGCCCCGGCCAAGGCGACGCAGGTCACCCACAGGGCGTCCGCGGAGCTCCCCGCACTGGGCACCGTACCGTCCGCCGCGCCCAGGAACACGGCCCCGAAGACCACGACGCCGATGAGCAGGCCGAGTTGAGCCACTGTCACCGGAACCCCGCTGGCGTCCGCCGCGTCCTGCTGTCTTACGGTCGCCAACGTCCGTGTGAGCAGGGGGCTGTAGCCGAGCCCGCCCCGCACACGCAGGGTCATGACGAACAGGAAGCCCCCGTTGGCCGCCATCGCCAACGCGATGGGGCTGGGCCGTGAGGAGGTCGCCCAGCTCTGCGGCGTCGGCGTGACCTGGTGCACCTGGCTGGAGCAGGGCCGCCCGATCAACACGAGCGTGCGGGTGCTGGCCGCGATCGCGCGCAAGTCCCGGCGGCGGAGAGAGCCGCCGGAAGCGGCGCGGAAAGCAGCGATCCCGCCTCCCTGCGCGGGAGACGGGATCGTGGTTCTGTGGAGCTAAGGAGAATTGAACTCCTGACCTCCTGCATGCCATGCAGGCGCTCTACCAACTGAGCTATAGCCCCGCTCTTCTCGGCGCCGAAGCGCTTCGAACGAGTAGGAGCATAGCCGGTGACCTGCCGGAAAAGGAAATCCGCTCAGTCGTCGTCGCCGAGCACCGGCTCGGGCAGCGATCCGGCGTTGTGCTCCAGCAGCCGCCAGCCCCGCGCGCCCTCGCCCAGAACGGACCAGCAGCAGTTGGACAGGCCGCCCAGCGCCTCCCAGGTCCGGGGCTCCAGACCCAGCAGCCGGCCGATGGTGGTGCGGATCGTGCCGCCGTGGCTGACCACCACCAGCGTGCCCTCGTCCGGCAGCTTGTCGGCGCTCTCCAGCACCACCGGCGCCGCCCGGTCGGCGACCTCGGTCTCCAGCTCACCGCCACCGCGCCGGACCGGCTCGCCGCGCTTCCACGCCGCGTACTGCTCGCCGAAGCTCTCGATGATCTCCTCGTGGGTCAGCCCCTGCCAGGCGCCCGCGTAGGTCTCCCGCAGCCCCGCGTCATGCGTGACCGACAGCCCCGTGACGGCGGACAGCTCGGCGGCCGTGGCCGCCGCCCGCTTCAGATCGGAGGCGATGACCGCGTCCGGCTTCAGGGCGGCCAGCAGCCGGGCCGCCCGGCGCGCCTGGGCGACACCGGTGTCGGTGAGCTCGATGTCCAAAGAGCCCTGGAAGCGCCGCTCTATGTTCCAGGCGGTCTGGCCGTGGCGCCACAGGACGATGCGGCGACCACGGCCGCCGTGCGTGCCGTTCAGCTCAGCTCACCGCCCGGGCCGCCGTCCGCGGCCTGCGCCTGTGCGTACTCCTGCCCCTTGCCGCGGGTGGCCTTGGCGTCGGCCGGGAGCTCGAGCTGCGGGCAGTCCTTCCAGAGCCGCTCCAGGGCGTAGAACACCCGCTCCTCGCTGTGCTGGACGTGCACCACGATGTCCACGTAGTCCAGCAGCACCCAGCGGGCCTCACGGTCGCCCTCGCGGCGCACCGGCTTGGCGCCCAAGTCCTTGTTCAGCCGCTCCTCGATCTCGTCGACGATCGACTTGACCTGGCGGTCGTTGGGGGCCGAGGCCAGCAGGAAGGCGTCGGTGATGGAGAGCACATCGCTGACGTCGTACGCGATGATGTCGTGCGCGAGCTTGTCGGCGGCCGCCTGGGCGGCGGCGTTGATGAGCTCGAGGGAGCGGTCCGTGGCGGTCACAGGCAAAGCTTTCGGTCGGTGGTATCTCGAAGGTCTGGCTTTCCCCAGGATCTCACGCCCCACCGTCACGCCGGGTGGCCGTTCCCCGGCCGCCCGGCGTGCCCGGGGAGAACGCCGGGAGTACCCCGGGGGAACGCCCGGGGCGCCCAGGGAACCGGGCGCCCGGGCGGTACGGCTCAGCCCTCGGCGTCGTAGTCCGAGCCGAGGAGGACCGTGATGTCCGCGTTGGCCGCGCCCTTGCCCTTGCGCACCGCCGTCTCCGGCAACCCGAGCGTCTTGGCGACCTCCTTGGCCTGGCCCGCCTGTGCGGCGTCCGCGTAGGTCACCCGCGAGGCCGACTGCGGCGCACCGCCGCCCTCGGTGGCCGTGACGACCGTAAAGCCGCCATTGACCAGTGCGACCCGCGCGGCGCCCGACCCGTCCTTGGGGCCTCCGGCGTTGGTCACGCTGACCCGGGGCGCGGTGTTCTTGTCGGTGTTCTTGACCGTGCCGCCCAGGATGTCCTTGACCACATGGTCGGTCGCCTGGCTGCTGAGCGTCCCGTCCGCCTGGACCGGCAGCATGGCGGTGTCGTACGCACCGCTCTTGGCCTGCCCGGCCAGCCTCGCCAGTGACGCGCCGAGCTGCTGCTCGGACAGCGACGGGTCGGGGATCTGCGCCAGCGACTCCACGGTGCTGGTGGCGCCCTTCGTATCGCTGGAGACCTTCTTCAGCGCCGCCTGCATGACCTGCCCGAACCGCGCGAGCTGCTTGGACTGTGCCTCGCCGGGCGCGCGGTAAGTGGCGTACGCCACGGCCGCCTGGCCGCTCAGGATCTGGTCCTTGCCCTGCTTGGCCAGGGGATCCTCGCCCTTCTGGGGGCTGGGGACGGTCGCGTCGGTGTCGAGGGTGATCCCGCCGACCAGCTCCACGAGGTTCTCCAGATACGGAGTGTCCAGCCGCCAGGTGCCCTGGATCTTCGAACCCAGCAGAGTGCTCAGCGAGTCCCGGGTGGAGTCGGAGCCCTCGTCGCTCACCGACTTGCCGAGCGTGGTGGAGGCGCCGTCCTCGGTGGAGACGGACAGCGAGTTCGGCAGCAGGACGGTGGTGCCCTTCTTGGCGGTCTCGTTGTCCACCAGCAGGGCCGTGGAGGTGCCTCCGCCCTTGGTCTCGCGCAGATGGACGACGATCACATCGCGCTTCTGCGGGCCGCCCGCGGCCGCCTGGTCGTCGCTGCCGGAGAGCCCCGGGAGCTTGCCCGCGTACCAGAGGTAGCCGACCCCGCCCGCCGCGGCGATGGCCAGGACCACGACGAGCGCGATGACGCGGTTGCGACCCTTACGGCGGCGCTCGTCACGGCGCTCGGAGCGGGTCTCGGCGAACTTCAGCCAGTCGATGACGTCGTCGGACTCCTCGTCCTCCTCCTCGACGAAGGAGAACTGCTCGGTGTGGTACTCCTCGTCATCGGAATCCCCGGGGCCGCCGGGCCCACCGGGCCGCTTCGGCTGCGCGGAACGGGGCCCCGCGGACCGGGGCTCCTCGGCCTGAGGCGCCTCGGGCCCGCCGCGCAACTGCTCCGGGCTCAGCTCCTCGTAGGGGTTGGCCTCGCGCTGCGGGGGGACGGTGGCAGGGGCGGCGGCCGGTGGATAGCCGTGGCCGTAGCCCTGCGGCTGTTGCTGTTGCTGGTGCTGGTGGTACTGCTGCGGCTGCTGTTGGTATTGCTGTTGTTGGTGCTGATGCTGCTCTTGCTGGGCGTAGGGGTCGTAACTCTGCGTCTGAGTGTGCTGCTGCTGGTGCTGCTGGGGCTGGTGATGCTGCGGCTGGGCGTAGGGGTCGTAGCCGTACCCGTCCTGCTGTTGTTGCTCCCCGTACTGCTGCTGCGCCTGTTGCTGGGCGTACGGGTCGTAACTCTGCTGCTGTGCCGCCTGCGGCTGGTAGACGGGACGCCCATAGGCGTCATAGCCGTAGATCTGCGGCTCCTGGCCATACGGGTCCTGTGCGTACGGGTCGTACGGATCCTGCCGGTCGTTCACCGGTACCCCTTCAGCAGTCGTGCCGGTACAGCTCGCGCTTGTCGATGTAGCGCACCACGCCGTCCGGCACCAGGTACCAGACGGGGTCGCCATGAGCGACCCGCGCCCGGCAGTCCGATGACGAGATCGCCAGTGCCGGAACCTCCACCAGCGACACCCCGCCCTCCGGCAACCCCGGGTCGGCCAGTATGTGCCCCGGTCTGGTCACCCCGATGAAGTGGGCCAGCGAGAAGAGCTCTTCGGCGTCACGCCAGGTGAGGATCTGGGCGAGTGCGTCGGCCCCGGTGATGAAGAACAGATCCGCGTCACCGTTGAGCGCGCGCAGTTCCCGGAGCGTGTCGGTGGTGTAGGTGGGGCCGCCGCGGTCGATGTCGATACGGCTGACCGAGAATTGCGGATTCGACGCGGTCGCGATGACCGTCATCAGATAGCGGTCCTCGGCCGGGGAGACCTTCTTGTGACTCTTCTGCCAGGGCTGACCGGTGGGCACGAACACCACCTCATCGAGGTGGAACTGCGAGGCCACCTCGCTCGCCGCGACCAGGTGACCGTGGTGGATCGGGTCGAATGTCCCGCCCATCACGCCCAGTCGCCGCTTGCCGGACCCTTTCTGCTCTTCCATGCGTGCAGACCCTACTGGGCCCGGCCCGGAGCCGGGGCCCATAGGGGCAATCGCCCAGCTCAGCGGTCCCGGTTGAAGCGCGTGGTGATCCACAGCAGCAGGAAGAGGATCACCAGGGCCGCACCGCCGGTCATGTAGGGGCTGATCGTCGGGTGGGTGTCGGTGTGCTCACCGCCCTCGGCCGCGAGCGTGGTCAGGGCAGCATGTGCGGTGCTGATAGCGGTCATCGCAGGCAGTACCTATCCGGGTCTAGGCGACACAACACGTCGGGCCACATCGTATGCGAGGCGGTTTTCGGTCCCGCTGTCCGTCCTGCCGGTATCCGCTCGGTCCTGCCGGCATCCGCTCGGTCCTGCCGGTCTCCGCTCAGTCCTGCTTGTATCCACGCAGCAGGAACCAGGCGAGCAGGACGGCGCCCACCACGCCGACCACGATGACGGTGCGCAGCAGCGCTCCCGGGCCGTCGTTGCTGTGGGAGGTGGCGGCGAGGGTTTCGGTGAGGCCAGTCATATCGGGCATGTCTCCACGCTAACCCCCGGATGCTCAGGGCCTAGGCTGGGGGCCGCCGGACGAGGGGCCCGGACCGGGCGTCCCGTCGAGCGGGCAATCGACCGAGGGGGCCAGATGAGCGACACTCATGAGACCGGCGGCGGAAGCGGGACGGGAGACGCCCGGGAGCATGTGCCCAGCCGGGAGCGGCGGCGGTTCCCCGGGATCTCCTCACGGGCGTACGAACATCCGGCGGACCGCTCCGCGCTGGTCGCGCTGCGCAAGCTGACCGGCTTCGACACGGTCTTCAAGGCGATGAGCGGTCTGCTGCCGGAGCGGAGTCTGCGGCTGCTCTATCTGTCCGATTCGGTGCGGGTCGGCGACCGGCAGTTCGCCCACCTCCACGACATGCTGCGGGACGCCTGCTACATCCTGGACCTGGAGCGGGTCCCTGCCATGTACGTCACCCAGAACCCGCAGCCGACCGCGATGTGCATCGGCATGGACGCGCCGATCATCGTGATCTCCACCGGTCTGGTCGAGCTGCTCGACGAGGAGGAGATGCGGGCGGTCATCGGCCATGAGGTGGGCCATGCGCTCTCCGGACACTCGGTCTACCGGACGATACTGCTGTTCCTCACCAACCTCGCGCTGAAGGTCGCCTGGATCCCCCTCGGCAATGTGGCGGTGCTGGCGCTGGTGACGGCGCTGCGGGAGTGGTTCCGCAAGTCGGAGCTGTCGGCCGACCGGGCGGGGCTGCTGGTCGGACAGGATCTGCGGGCCTCGATGCGCGGGCTGATGAAGCTCGCGGGCGGCCACCATCTCCATGAGATGAATGTGGACGCCTTTCTGGAGCAGGCGGAGGAGTACGAGTCCAGCGGCGATCTGCGGGACTCCGTTCTCAAGATCATGAACATGCTGCCGCGCAGCCATCCGTTCACCACCGTGCGCGCCGCCGAGCTCAAGAAGTGGGCCGCGACCCGCGACTACCAGAGGCTCATGGACGGCCACTACCCGCGTCGCGACGAGGACCGGGACGCCTCGGTCAGCGACTCGATCCGGGAGTCCGCGACCCACTACGCGGAGTCGGTGCGCAGCAGCAAGGATCCGCTGTTCGCCTTCGTCAGGGACGTGGCGGGCGGCGCCGGGGACCTGGGCAGCAAGCTGCGCGACCGGTTCACCGGTGGCGGGGGCAAGCAGGGCGGGGAGAGCGCCGAGGAGGGCACCACGCCCCCGCACGAGCGACAGGACGGGGCTGAGGGGGCTCAGGGGGCTCAGGACCACCGGCCCGGGGACGGACCGGATGAGCGGCCGGGGAACGCGGGGCCGGCGAACGAGCGCCCCCGGAACGACGACGGGCCCGGGGACGGGGACACCCCGCCGCAGCGCTGAGACCGGCCCAGACGGCCCCTGGAGGCCCTGAGAACTTGCCCGCTCTCTCAGGGACTGCCCGAGGCCCGAGGACTGCCCGTCGGCCCTCAGGACGGCCCGTTGAGGGCGGGCTGGGTTCCGGGGGCCATGACGCCGCACAGCGAGACCGCGGTGCGGCCCGTGGTGTACGGGTCGGTGCCCGTGGGGGCGTCGCCCTTGGCGCTCTGTCCGGCGAGCATCGGCCGCAGATAGCCGGAGGCGTTCGCGGCACATGCCTGCGGGCCCGCCAGGACGGTGCTCTGCACCAGCTCCAGATGGTGGTCGCGCAGATCGTTCCGGTCGAAGCGGAACCGCGCCTCCCGGCGCACCGTGAACAGCGAGGCATGGTCCGGTCCGCGCTCATGGGCCCGCTGGACCGCGTAGACGAAGACGTGGTCGGCGGCGACCTCCAGGGTCGCGGGGCTGCGCTCGATGACCGTAAGGGTGCCGCGGACCCGCACCGGGGTGTCGGCCAGGGTCACCTCGGCCGGGTTGAAGCGGGTCAGCCAGCCGGTGGCCGCATGCCGTCCGTCGTCGACCGGATGGGCGAAGCTCTGGTCGAACTGGGTCTGCTGGGCCGGGTCCAGCAGCAGCCTTACGGCCTGCACCGGGCCGCCGGTGAGCACACCCGGGTCGATGGCGGACTTGACCAGGTACTCCTTGGCGGTGGTGAGCGCCGTCATCACCTGGCTCTCGGAGAAACTCTGGGTACGGCGGGCGCCGGGCACCGTGACCCCTTGGGCGCCGGTGCGGAACTCGGCGGCCGGGCTGCTGCGGAACAGCCGGTCCGGCGGCCCGCCGGGCACCTCACCGCGCGGTGCGAGCGGCACCACGCTGCTGTGCAGCGGCTCCACGGTCTGCGGCTGCGGTGTCTGGTACGGGTGACGCACCCCCATGTAGACGGCCGCGGCGAAGGCGATGGCGATCAGCAGGACCAGCGCGACGGCCTGGCGCGACGCCCCGGCCCTGGCCCAGGCGTGCCGGCTGCGCACCGCCCGCGCGTGCTCGCCCATGCGCTCCTGGGCGGAGAATTCCTGGAGCCGGGCAGCACGGACGAAGGACTCGTCGAATACGACGGAGCGGTACTCGTCCTCACCACCTCCCGGGACGCCCTCGGGTGTCCCCTCGGGAGGGTCTCCACGCCCGGTCATATCTCAAGAGTAGGTCGCGAGGGGCGACGGTAAACGCGGTGATACTCCACAACTTGGGAGGCGACTGGGGAGGAAACGCCCCATACGCCACGACGTGCTAAGCGCTCCGATGGAAGGGCCGCGATGCGTCGTCGGCCGACTGCGGCGCCGTCGTGGCTGGTCCCACGCGGCGGAGCCGCACATCGACACAGCCGCGGCGCAGCCGCACATCGGCACAGCCCCGCGCCCCTTCGGGGCGCTGCCCGAACCCGTAGCGGACTTCCTCTGACGTGCTAGCGATGCGCGAGGTCCTCACCGCGACGGCGGGAGGGCGGAGGC
>NZ_JAHLEM010000285.1 GCF_018883605.1 Streptomyces niphimycinicus
CAGCCGCACATCGGCACAGCCCCGCGCCCCTTCGGGGCGCTGCCCGAACCCGTAGCGGACTTCCTCTGACGTGCTAGCGATGCGCGAGGTCCTCACCGCGACGGCGGGAGGGCGGAGGCGGGCGAGCCCTTGGACCCGGTCGGCTCCGGGGCGGCCGACTCGGAACCCGACGGCTCCAGGCGCGGCTGTCCGCTGGGCGAGCCGTCGACACCGCTGGTGGCGGGCGGTGGGGCGGGGTCCTGGCGGTTGCCCGAGGCGCCCCGGTAGACGGCCGTGAAGGCCAGGGCGACCACGCCGATGCCCATCAGGATGGCCAGCAGCCAGGCCACCGGGCGGTGCCAGCGGGCATGACCGCGGTAAGGCCGCCCCGCGCTCCCGTACCGCCCATAGGGGCCGTAGGCGTCGTCCGCGTCCCGCCCGGGGCCGAAGCGCCCGTCGGGGTCGTCCACGCCGTAGAACTCGGCCTCCTGGCCGTAGCCGTCCTCGAAGAGCTCGTCCTCGGGCGGCACACCGGCCCTGCGGCGCCGGGACGCCTCGGCCTCGGCACGGGCCTCGGCGGCGGCCAGCATCCGCTCGATGGCGGTGGGCTCATGGATCGGGGCCGACCGCACGAAGTCCTCGTCGAAGACCACGGCGGCGAACTCGTCGTTCGTCTCGCCGTGGCTGCGCTCGTCGGGCTCGTCGCCGTCCGGGAACGGCTTGCCCCCCACGTCGTCCGGCACCCATTCAGAGTAGACCGGACGGGTCATTTTGGGCAGGGTGAAATGGTATTCGGGGGAAGATCCACCCCAGCGCCGCCGGGAATCGGGCACCCCCGAACGGGTGGGTCAGCGGATGTGGCCGTCGCCGGTGACGATGTACTTCGTCGAGGTCAGCTCGGGCAGCGCCATGGGTCCCCGGGCGTGCAGCTTCTGGGTGGAGATGCCGATCTCGGCGCCGAAGCCGAACTGCCCGCCGTCGGTGAACCGCGTGGAGGCGTTCACGGCGACCGTGGTGGAGTCCACGAGCTGGGTGAAGCGGCGGGCGGCCTGCTGGGAGGAGGTGACGATGGCCTCGGTGTGCCCGGAGGACCACAGCCGGATGTGGCTCACCGCGGCGTCCAGGGAGTCCACGACGCCCGCCGCGATGTCGTACGAGAGGTACTCGGTCTCCCAGTCGTCGATCACCGCCGGGACCACCGTGGCCTTGGAGCCCTCCGCGAGCGCCATCACGCGCTCGTCCGCGTGGACCGTGACCCCGGCCTCGGCCAGCGCCGCCAGGGCGCGGGGCAGGAACCGGGGGGCGATGTCCTGGTGCACCAGCAGCGTCTCCGCCGCGTTGCACACACTCGGCCGCTGGGCCTTGGAGTTCACCAGGATCTCGACCGCCATGTCGAGGTCGGCGTCGGCGTCCACGTACACATGGCAGTTGCCGGTGCCGGTCTCGATGACCGGGACCGTGGACTCCTCGACGACCGTACGGATGAGGGAGGCGCCGCCGCGCGGGATCAGCACGTCCACCAGGCCGCGGGCGCGCATCAGCTCGCGCACCGACTCCCGGCTCTCGCCCGGCACGAGTTGCACCGCGTCCGCGGGCAGCCCCGCCCCGCCCACGGCGTCGCGCAGGACCTTCACCAGGGCGGCGTTGGAGTGGGACGCCGACGAGGAGCCACGCAGCAGCACCGCGTTGCCCGACTTCAGGCACAGCGCCGCGGCGTCCACCGTCACATTCGGCCGGGCCTCGTAGATGATCCCGACGACGCCGAGCGGAACGCGCACCTGGCGCAGGTCGATCCCGTTGGGCAGCGTGGAGCCGCGCACCACCTCGCCGACCGGGTCGGGCAGCGCGATCACATCGCGGACATCGGAGGCGATGGCCCGCACCCGCTCGGGGGTGAGCGTCAGCCGGTCCACGATGGCGTCGCTGGTGCCGGCCTCGCGGGCCCGCTCCACATCGGCCGCGTTGGCCTCGACGATCTCCTTGGTGCGCACCTCCAGGGCATCGGCCATCGCGAGCAGCGCGTCGTCCTTGACGGCGCGCGGCAGCGGCGCGAGATCGGCGGCCGCGGCCCGGGACCGGTAGGCGGCCTGGAGGACCGGGGACTTCGGCCAGGGGTCGGTGAGCGGCGACGTGGGTGCGCTGGTCATGCACGAAGCGTACTGAGCCGACGGGCGGAAGCCGCGCGCTATTCCGCAGTTCGAGATGGCATTCCCATATCCCGGCACCGAACATCCGCCCTCAGAACGGATGCACGCCCACCGGGGAGGCCGGTGGCGGCCCGTACCCCTCCGCGACCCGCTGGTGGTACGTATCACGGTCGATGACCTCGAGCCCCACGATCTCCCAGGGCGGCAGCTTGGCCGAGGCCCGGTGCTCGCCCCACAGCCGCAGCGCGACCGCCGCGGCGTCGTGCAGATCACGGGCCTCTTCCCAGTAGCGGATCTCGGCGTGATCGACCGCGTAGCGGCTGGTCAGCAGGAACGGATGGTCATGGGCCAACTGCTCCAGAGCCCTGCGGACCTCCCGCAGCGGCGCCTCGCTCCCCGAGACGCTGAGGGTGATGTACCACAGCCGGGACGCCTCCCCGCGCTCGGCGGCGTGCGCCTTGGCCTCGCCGGTCGCGGCGTCGCCCGCTCCGACACTGGTCAGGGTGCGCTCCGCCGCCCCTCTGGGCGACGCCCCCGGGCGCCCTCGTCTCACCGGCGGCCTCCTGTAACTCGCTGCTCCGCTCACGCGCGGGCGGAGCACTCGTGACGGTGCCATGGCCGCGGCGTTCCGCTCCGTCTCCGCCGCGTCTCCCACAGCCGGCGCGCTGCCCCGCGCGACCCCGTTGAACAAAGTTGACCAGCCCTCGCCCGCCCGCGGGGCGCTTTTGAGGTTTTTCGGAGGTGGGTGTTTTCCGCGGGCCCGGTTCTCCCCCGGCCACCGCCGGGAGGTGCCCCGCCGGGGGCGCTCCGGCCGCCGGAGCGGCTCAGTCCAGGAGGACGAGGTCGTCGCGGTGGACCACCTCGCGCTCATAGGCCGGGCCGAGCTCCCGGGCCAGGTCCCGGGTCGAGCGGCCGATGAGCTGGGGAATCTCCTTGGCGTCGAAGTTCACCAGCCCACGGGCCACCGGGCGGCCCCGGGTGTCCCGCAGCTCGACCGGGTCACCGGCGGTGAATTCGCCCTCCACGGCCGCGATCCCGGCCGGCAGCAGCGAGGTGCGCCGCTCCACGACGGCCCGTACCGCACCGTCGTCCAGGGTCAGGGCGCCACGCGGCGCGGAGGCGTGGGCGAGCCACAGCAGCCGGTTCGCGGAGCGGCGGCCGGTGCGGTGGAAGAACGTGCCCGTACGGCGGCCGAGCAGGGCGTCACCGGCCCGGCTGGCGGAGGTGAGCACCACCGGGACCCCGGCCGCGGTGGCGATCCGGGCCGCCTCGACCTTGGTGACCATGCCGCCGGTGCCCACCCCGGAGCGGCCCGCGCTGCCGATGGAGACACCGTCCAGGTCCTTTGGCCCCCGGACCTCGTCGATCCGGGAGGTGCCGGGGGTCCTGGGGTCCCCGTCGTACAGGCCGTCCACATCGGAGAGCAGCACCAGCAGATCCGCCCGTACGAGATGGGCGACCAGGGCCGCGAGCCGGTCGTTGTCACCGAACCGGATCTCGTCCGTGGCCACCGTGTCGTTCTCGTTGACGATCGGCAGCGCGCCCATGGCCAGGAGCTGGTCCAGGGTGCGGGTGGCGTTGCGGTAGTGGGCGCGGCGGCTGGTGTCGTCCGTGGTGAGGAGCACCTGGCCGACCCGGCGCCCGTAGCGCGCGAAGGAGGCGGTGTAGCGGGCCACCAGGAGCCCCTGCCCGACGCTCGCGGCCGCCTGCTGGCGGGCGAGGTCGCGGGGGCGCCGGTCCAGGCCCAGCGGCGCCAGTCCGGCGGCGATGGCGCCGGAGGAGACCAGCACTATCTCCTTGCCGTTCGCGCCGCCCTTACCGTCGCCGTCCCTGCCGCCGTCGCCCTTACCGTCGCCGTCGAGCACCTTGGCGACCACGTCGACCAGCGCGTCCACGCGGTCCGCGTCCAAGCCCCCCGCCGCGGTGGTGAGGGAGGACGAGCCGATCTTGACCACGATCCTCCGGGCGGCGGCCACCTCGTCCCGTACGGCCGACCCGTCCTGCTCCGTCACGCCGCTCCCCTGCTCGTCCCCGGCTCACCACACGTCCCGAAGAAACGCATGCCCTACACACTCATCATGACAAGTGGGCAATCTACGACAGACGAGGCCCGGCCCGCCCCGGCATTTCAGCCCCCGGACACCATCCGCGCACACCGTCCCGCACACCGGCGCGAGCACCCCGGCGGGCCCCTCGGGTGACCATTGACACCGATTGCGACCGGTTGGCACCGGCGCGGATTGTCACCGGGCGGGGCGTCGGCATACGGTCAGGGGTCCCCCCATCAGTCCCTCGCCCTCCTGCCAGGAGCCCACCCCGTGCCCTCTGCCGGAATCGCCCCACGCCGGGTCGTACAGGTTACGGCGCTGCTCGCGATGCTCGTGTTCTTCGCCACACAGCTCGTCGGCGCCGTGCTTCCGAACGTACCGCTTTTCATCGCCGCCTCGGCGTGCGGTCTCGCGCTCGATCTCTTCCTTCAGCACAAGCAGCCCGGTCTGCTGTCGCTGCTGGGCAAGATCCGCCTTGACGTCACGGTGCGCCAGCTATTCCGCGACATGCTCATCGTGGTCGGGCTGCTGCGCATCGAGGGCATCAATCCCCTGCACGAGCAGGCGCCCCTGACCGTGGGGCTGCTGCTGTTCTACCTGGTGCACTTCGCCTGCCAGGCGGCGGCCATCCTGGTCCGCCGGAGCCGGCAGCTCCCGTTCGTCACGCGCAACATCGACGCGTCCGCGCTGCGCCTGAGCGAGGCCCCGCCGCGGCTGTTCGCCCGTCAGCACGGGCGCCGGCTGCTGCGGCTGGCCGCGCCGGCCACCGCCGGTCTGCTGATCACCGCCGGCACCAAGAACGCCGTCTGGGGCGGTGCCGGTCTGGCCGTCGCGCTGCTGATCGCCATCGGCGGCACGGCACACCTGGCCACCTGGATGCTGCCGCGCAAGCGCGTGGCGAACGAGGCCGCGGCCCTGCGGTGGCTCGACAAGTGGCTGGCCGACTACCAGCCGACCGTGGGCATGTACTTCTCCGGCGGCAACTCCTCGGCGTACCAGGCGAACATGTGGCTCTCCACGCTCGCCGCGCTCGACGGCAAGCCGATCATCGTGCTCCGTGAGCGGTTCATGGTGCAGAAGATCGACGCGACGGACGTCCCGGTCGTCTGCCTCCCCAAGGTGGCGCATCTGATGCGTCTGGAGCACTCGACGCTCAAGGTGCTGCTGCACCCGGCCAACTCCGGCAAGACCTCGCAGGTGCTGCGCATCCCCTCGATCAAGCACGCCTTCATCAACCACGGCGAGAGCGACAAGCTCTCGAGCTGCAACCCGTACGCCAAGGCGTACGACGAGGTGTGGGTCGCGGGCCCGGCGGCGCGCGAGCGCTACCAGCTCGCCGACATCGGCGTCGAGGACAAGGACGTCGTGGAGGTCGGCCGGCCGCAACTGGCCCCCATCCGCCCCTACGCGGGCGTGCCCACCGGCGCCCTCGGCGGAGCCGGTACGGAACACCTCACCACCGTGCTGTACGCGCCGACCTGGGAGGGCTGGGACGGCAACCCCGGCAACACCTCGGTGATGCTGGCCGGTGAGAACATCGTCCGCGAGCTGCTCGCCGACCCCAAGGTGCGCCTGCTGTACAAGCCGCATCCGATGACCGGCTCGGTGGACCCGCGCGCGGGCCGCGCCGACGACCGCATCAGGGCGATGATCGCCGAGGCGAACACCAAGCGCACCGGCGACCGCCCCGGTCCGGAGGCCGCCGCCGAGCTGGCCCGGTGCAACGATGAGCTCAACCGGCTCACCAGCACCGCCTTCCGCCCCAGCGCGGACGAGATCGAGCGCATGAAGTTCCAGGGTGCCCCGGACGGCGACCGCGCGGCGGCCGTCACCGCGGCCACGACCGCCTGGGAGAGCGCCTACTGGGCCTCGCTGCCGGTCTGGGAGCACCAGATCATCACCGGTCCGCGTCCGGCGATCTTCACCTGCTTCAACCAGGCCGACGTGCTGATCAGCGATGTCTCCAGCGTGGTCTCGGACTACCTGACGAGCGAGAAGCCGTACGCGGTGGCGAACACCAGCGGGATGACGGAGGAGGAGTTCCGGGCGGGCTTCCCGACCGTGCGCGCCGCCACGATCCTCACGCCGGAGGCCAAGGGCGTGGCCGGACTGCTGGAAGCCGTCCGCGACCCCGAGAAGGACACCCTGGCGGCCGCCCGCGCCGAGCTGAAGGTGCATCTGCTCGGCCCGTCCGACCCGCCGTCGCTGATGCGCTTCAACCAGGCCACGCAGGCGCTGTGCGACAAGGCGGATGAGCGCCGGGCCCGGATGGCCACCCGGCTGTCCGACGAGATCCCCTCGCAGCGCGAGGCCCGGGACGCGGCCGAGGAGATGGAGCTGGAGTCCGGCTCGGCGGAGCCGGAGGAGACCGCGACGGTCTGAGACGGCCGTACGCGCGGCTGAGCGCGACCGCCGAGAGCCACGACGAAGGGCCCGGGAGATCTCTCCCGGGCCCTTCGTCGTACCATCTGCCGAGCGGCGCGCAGACGGCCACTCAGGCCGCTCAGAGCCCACCTGGGGCCAGGGGGCGGCTGCGCACCCCTCAGAACGGCTTGAACGCGTCGTACTCCTGATCCGCCTCGTCCCGCTCGACATCCCGCTCACGACGCCGCTGCGCGGCCGGGCGCGGGGCGTCGAAGCGGTGATCCTCGCCGCGGCGGCCCAGCATCTCGGCGCCGGTCGCGAGGCTCGGCTCCCAGTCGAAGACAACCGCGTCGTCCGTGGGGCCGATGACGACCTCGTCGCCCGAGTGGGCGCCCGCCTTCACCAGCTCCTCCTCGACGCCGAGGCGGGCCAGGCGGTCGGCGAGGTAGCCGACGGCCTCGTCGTTGGCGAAGTCGGTCTGGCGGACCCAGCGTTCGGGCTTCTCGCCCAGCACCCGGTAGAAGCCCTCCTCGGCGACGACCGTGAAGCCCGCGTCGTCCACGGCCTTGGGCCGGATGACGATCCGGGTCGCCTCCTCCTGCGGCTTGGCCGCCCGCGCGTCCGCGACGATCTGCGCCAGGGCGAAGGACAGCTCCTTGAGGCCGAGATGGGCGACGGCCGAGACCTCGAGGACCTGGTAGCCGCGGGACTCCAGATCGGGCCGGATGATGTCGGCGAGGTCCTGGCCGTCGGGGATGTCGACCTTGTTGAGCACGACGACCCGCGGCCGGTCGTCCAGACCGCCGTACTGGGCCAGCTCCGCCTCGATGACATCGAGGTCGGTCAGCGGATCGCGCTCGGACTCCAGGGCCGCGGTGTCCAGCACATGCACCAGCACCGAGCAGCGCTCGACATGGCGCAGGAACTCAAGGCCCAGACCCTTGCCCTGGCTGGCGCCGGGGATCAGGCCGGGGACGTCCGCGATGGTGTAGACGGTCGAACCGGCCGTGACCACACCGAGGTTGGGCACCAGCGTGGTGAACGGATAGTCGGCGATCTTCGGCTTGGCCGCCGAGAGCACCGAGATCAGCGACGACTTGCCGGCGCTCGGGTAGCCGACGAGGGCCACGTCCGCGACGGTCTTGAGCTCGAGGACGACGTCCCCGGCATGACCCGGCTCACCCAGCAGCGCGAAGCCGGGAGCCTTACGGCGGGCCGAGGCGAGCGCGGCGTTGCCGAGGCCGCCGCGGCCGCCCTGGGCGGCGATGTAGGTGGTGCCCTGCCCGATCAGATCGGCCAGGACGTTGCCCTGCTTGTCGAGGACGACGGTGCCGTCCGGGACCGGCAGGATCAGATCGGTGCCGTCCTTACCGGAGCGGTTCCCGCCCTCGCCGGGCTTGCCGTTGGTGGCCTTTCGGTGGGGGCTGTGGTGGTAGTCGAGGAGCGTGGTGACGGACTGGTCCACGACCAGGATCACATCGCCGCCGCGGCCGCCGTTGCCCCCGTCCGGCCCGCCGAGCGGCTTGAACTTCTCGCGGTGCACGGAGGCGCAGCCGTGGCCCCCGTTACCCGCGGCGACGTGCAGTTCGACGCGGTCCACGAAGGTGGTCATGACGGGTGCCTCCAGTTAATGCGGATTCAGGGGTGTGCTGATGTGCCTCACGCTCATAACGCGCCGAGGGCGGACCCGCTTCCCGTCATGGGAAGAGCGGTCCGCCCTCGGAAAGGCTGTGCGATATCGCCCGGGCTGATTACTCAGCGACGGGGACGATGTTCACGACCTTGCGGCCCCGGCTGGTGCCGAACTGCACCGCACCGGCGGCCAGCGCGAACAGCGTGTCATCGCCGCCGCGGCCGACACCCGTGCCCGGGTGGAAGTGCGTGCCGCGCTGGCGGACCAGGATCTCGCCCGCGTTGACGGTCTGGCCGCCGAAGCGCTTGACGCCGAGCCGCTGGGCGTTGGAGTCGCGACCGTTCCGAGTGGACGATGCGCCCTTCTTGTGTGCCATCTCTCCTCAGTCCCTTACTTCGCAGCCGAGTCGATGCCGGTGATCTTCAGCGCGGTGTGCAACTGGCGGTGGCCGATCCGCTTCCGGTAACCGGTCTTGTTCTTGTACTTCAGGATGTCGATCTTGCCACCCTTGTGGTGGTCGACGACCTCGGCGCGAACCTTCACACCGGCCAGCACCCACGGGTCGCTGGTGACGGCATCGCCGTCGACAACGAGCAGAGTGGAAAGCTCGACGGTGTCGCCGACCTTGTTGCTCGCCAGACGGTCGACCTCGATGACGTCGCCCACGGCCACCTTCTGCTGGCGGCCGCCGGTGCGCACGATTGCGTACACGCGGTTCTCACTCTCTCGCTAGAAATCGGGACCTCTGATGCCAGCCGCCCAACACGGCCCACAAGGGTCGTGACAACCGAGGATCATGCGATTCACCATCGGCCGAACGGCCTCTTCCGGCGAAGCGGAAGGGATGTGCTCAGGGGTTTGGCGTACAGACGCCGAAGGTTAAGGCTACCAGAGCCCGGAGGGGCACCCTGCCACGTGGCAGGGTGCCCCCGGACGGCCGTACGGCCGGATCAGTCGTCGGCGGCGGCCGAGACCGACTGCGGAGTCTGCTGCTCCGCCGCCGCGGTCTTCTTGGTCGCCGTCTTCTTGGCGGTCGTCTTCTTCGCCGTGGTCTTCTTGGCCGCCGTCTTCTTCGCCGCCGTCTTCTTCTCGGCGGTCTTCTTGGCCGCCGTCTTCTTGGCGGGGGCCTTCTTGGCGGCCTTACGGGCGGTCTTCTTCGCCGGAGCCTCGGACTCGGCCCCGCCCTCGGGCGCCGCCTCCCCCTTCGGCTCGGGCTCCGACTCCGGCTCCGACTCCGTCGAAGACGCGCTCACGACCACCACGGCCGCCTCCTCGGAGCCCGTCGGCGAGCCCGCGGGGGCGGTCACCTTACGGGTCACCCGACGACGCGTACGCGGCGCGGGAACGGCCTCCAGCGGGGCCGCCGGCTCCGGCTCCTCGACGGGAGCGGCAGCGGGGGCCTCGGCGACCGCCTCCGGCTCCGCCTTGGGCGCCTCCCTCGGCTCGTCGGCCACCACGACCACCGAGCCCTCCGACTCCCTGGCGGCCTTCGGCGCGCCCGCCGGGGCGGACGCCTTACGGGTGGCACGGCGGCGCGTACGCCCACGGGTCGCGGCGGCCTCGGCCTCCGCGGCGCTGCTGTACAGCTCCTCGTCGGCCGCGAAGACCGGCTCGGGCTCGTGCTTCGGCTGGGTGGCCTCCGCCGCGATCTCGGCCGCCGCCTCGGTGACGTCCTCGGGCTCGGCCTCGGCCACGGCGGCATGCTCGTGCTCAGCCGGCTGCTGGGCGCCACCGGCCGACTTCTTCTTCTTGCGCTTGCCGCCACCGCCGCCGGCGGCCGACGCCTGGTCCATGTGGACGATCACGCCGCGGCCGTTGCAGTGCACACAGGACTCGGAGAAGGACTCCAGCAGCCCCTGGCCGACCCGCTTACGGGTCATCTGGACCAGGCCGAGCGAGGTGACCTCCGCCACCTGGTGCTTCGTACGGTCCCGGCCCAGGCACTCCAGCAGCCTGCGCAGCACCAGATCGCGGTTGGACTCCAGCACCATGTCGATGAAGTCGATCACGATGATGCCGCCGAGGTCGCGCAGCCGAAGCTGGCGCACGATCTCCTCGGCCGCCTCCAGGTTGTTCCTGGTGACCGTCTCCTCCAGGTTGCCGCCCTGGCCGGTGAACTTGCCGGTGTTGACGTCGATGACGACCATCGCCTCGGTCCGGTCGATCACCAGCGAGCCGCCGCTGGGCAGCCAGACCTTGCGGTCCAGCGCCTTCATCAGTTGCTCGTCGATCCGGTAGGTGGCGAAGACATCGACGTCCGAGGTCCACTTCTGGAGCCGGTCCGCGAGGTCGGGCGCCACATGCGAGACATAGCCGTGGATGGTCTCCCAGGCGTCGTCACCGCTGACGATGACCTTGGAGAAGTCCTCGTTGAAGATGTCGCGGACGACCCGCACGGTCATGTCGGGCTCGCCGTAGAGCAGCGACGGGGCGTTGCCGGTCTTCGACTTCTTCTTGATCTCTTCCCACTGCGCCTGTAGCCGGGCGACGTCGCGGGACAGCTCCTCCTCGCTCGCCCCCTCGGCGGCGGTGCGGACGATCACGCCCGCGTCCTCGGGGACGATCTTCTTGAGGATCTGCTTGAGCCGCGCCCGCTCGGTGTCGGGCAGCTTGCGGCTGATGCCGGTCATCGAGCCCTCGGGCACATAGACCAGATAGCGGCCCGGCAGGGAGACCTGGCTGGTCAGCCGGGCGCCCTTGTGGCCGATCGGGTCCTTGGTGACCTGCACCAGAACGGACTGGCCGGACTTCAGAGCGGTCTCGATGCGGCGCGGCCCGCCTGAGAGCCCCAGCGCCTCGAAGTTCACCTCGCCCGCGTACAGCACGGCGTTGCGGCCCTTGCCGATGTCGACGAAGGCGGCCTCCATCGACGGCAGCACGTTCTGGACCTTGCCCAGGTAGACGTTGCCGACGTAGCTGGTCGCCTGCTCCTTGTTCACGAAGTGCTCGACGAGGACGTTGTCCTCCAGCACGCCGATCTGGGTACGGTCGCCGTTCTGCCGGACGACCATGACCCGCTCGACCGCCTCGCGGCGGGCCAGGAACTCGGCCTCGGTGATGATCGGCACTCGGCGGCGGCCCTGCTCACGGCCCTCGCGACGGCGCTGCTTCTTGGCCTCCAGACGCGTCGACCCCTTGATCGACTGCACCTCGTCGGCGCTGGACTCGGAGTCCTTGCCGCGCCGCTCACGGGGCTCCCGGGGCTCGCGGACCTTGACGACCGTACGCTCCGGGTCGTCACCGCCCGCCTCCGCCTCGACCGCGTCGCCGCTGCGACGGCGGCGCCGACGGCGACGACGGCTGCTGGCGCTGCCGCCACCGTGCTCACCGGCCTCGGCATCCGCCTCGTCCCGGCCCTCGCCCTGCTCCTCGGCGCTCTCGCCCTCGGCGCCCGGCTCGTCCTCGTACCGCTCACCGGTCTCGGACTCGGCGCGCCCCTCGGGGCCCTCGCCCTCGGCGGCCTCGCCCCGGCGGCGACGCCGTCCGCCACGGCGGCGGCGACGGGCCGGACGGTCGCCCTGCTCCTCATCGCCGTGCTCGCCCTCGGGCTGACCGGACTCGGCCTCGACGGCCTCGGTCTCCTCGGCCTCCGGCTGCTCCTCGGCGGGCTCAGCGCCACGGCGGCGGCGCCGACGGCGGCCGGTGGGCGCCTCGGGCTCGACGGCCTCGGTGGTCTCCTCGGCCGTCGGCTGCTCCTCTTCCTCCTCCTCGGTCTCCTCCAGCGCGGCGGCGGCCTCGGCGGCGGCGCTCTCCGGCGTCTGGAAGACCGGCTCGGTGAAGACCGGCGCCTGGAACACGGCCGTCGGCGGACGGACCGCCCGGCGCCGCGAACGGGGCGCGGGCTCCGGCTCGGCCTCGGCGGCCGGGGCCTCGGCCTCGGCGGTCTTCGGCTCCGGAGCGCTGCTCGGCTCCTCGGCGGCGG